>NZ_CP132360.1:1721312-2021312 GCF_030758955.1 Agrococcus beijingensis
GCCGCCACTCACACGCGGGCGCCGCCACTCACACGCGGGCGCCGCCACTCACATGCGGGCGCCGCCGCTCACACGCGGCAGCCGCCACTCACACGCGGGAGGCGCCAATCGATGAGTGCAGCGGGCGGTCCGGCGCAGGTGCGGGGCGGCGGGGCGGCGGGGCGGCGGGGCGGCGGGGCGGGGCGTCAGGCGCGGGCGGCCAGCTGGCGCACCAGGCGCTCGACGGCGTACTGCGGGTCGCGCTCGGCGCCCTTGACCGCGTGGTCGGCGTGCGCGATCGCCTGGATCGCGTCGAGCAGCGTTGCGTCGCTGTAGGAGCGCAGATCCTTGCGGGCGCCGCGCACCTGCCAGTCCTGCATGCCCAGCTGCCGCGCCGCCTGGCTGTCGGATCCGCCGGCGCCCGAGACCTTCGCGAGCTGCCGGAACCGCATCGCGAACGCCGCGACGATCGGCACCGGGTCGGCGCCGGTGGCGATCGCGTGCCGCAGCGTCACCAGCGCCTCGGCGACGTCGCCGCGGATCACGGCGTCGACCACCGCGAAGGCCGTCGTCTCGACCCGGCCCGAGTAGTACGTGCGCACGACCTGTTCGGTGACGCCGCCGTCGGTGTCGAGCGCCACCTGGCGCACGGCGTTCGCCAGCTCGGCGATGTCGGAGTGGAACGCATCGACGAGCGCTGCGATCGCGCCGGGCGTCGCCTCGCGCTCGATCAGGCGCAGCTCGGCCCGCACGAACGGCACGAGCTCGTCGCGCTTGAGCGGCTGGCAGACCACCTCGATCGCGCCGGGCGTCGAGCGGATCGCGTCGAGCATCTTCTTGCCCCGTACCGTCGAGCCGTCGTGGCGGATCACCAGCGTGGTGCCATCGACGGGGGACGCCAGGTAGCGGAGCACGTCGGCGATGAACGCATCCGTCGCCTTCACGCCCTGCTCGACGCGCACCAGCCGCGGCTCGTCGAACAGCGACGGGCTGGCGATCAGCTCGAGCTGCCCATCGATGTAGTGACCGGCGTCGACGTCGTGGATCTCGAGCTCGGGATCCTCGAGCAGCAGCAGGGCACGCAGTCGCTGCAGCGCGCGATCGGCGAGGAACGACTCCTTGCCGAACACGAGCACGACCGGTGCAGGAGACACCTGCTCCCAGCCGATCTTGGGGATGCTCGCTGCCATGCGTTCAGCCTACGGCCCGGTGCCCACAGTCGGAGCCGTCCCCGCAGGAGGGTCGGACCCGGACCGCTCCGACCACACGCGGATGCCGTCGTGGTCGACCGCCAGCGCGATGGTGCCCAGCAGGTCGGTGCGCAGCGGCGCACCGCCGGACTCGCGCACGATGCGCAGCGACGCATCCGTCGGGTGGCCGTAGTCGTTCTCCCCCACTCCGACGAGCCCGACGGCGGCGCCGATGCTCCGGTAGATCGCCGGCAGCTGATCGGCGGAGCCGTGATGCGCGACGACCACGATCGCCGCGGCCGGCACGCCGAGCCGCAGCAGCCGCGACTGCGACTCGGCCCCGAGGTCGCCGAGCACCACGAGCTCGAGGAGACCGCCGGACGGTGCCGTCGCGCCCGCGAGCGCACCGGCAGCACCTGACGGGGCAGCGCCTGACTCAGCGGCCCCTGACCCAGCAGCTCCCGCCGCAGCGCCCCCTGGCGAAGCACCGCCGGGCTCCACCGCTCCGGGATCAGGCAGGTCGACCGCCACCGCGACGCTGGCGTCGTTGCCGGGCCCGGCCTCCCCCACCGGCCACAGCGCCTCGACGCGCACGTCGCCGACGGCCCAGGCATCACCCCGGCGCGCCTCCTGCACCTGCGCGCCGGCGGTGGCGAGCTCGGCCACGAGCGGCTCGGAGCGCTCGTCGACGGGTCCGTGCACGAGCGTGCCGACGCGACCCAGCAGCGCGGTGGCGCCGCCCGAGTGGTCGAGGTCGAAGTGCGTGAGCACCAGCAGGTCGATGCGCTGCACCCCGAGGGTGCGCAGGCAGCCGTCGATGAGCGCCGGATCCGGCCCGGCATCGACGAGCACGATCGCCCCGCCCGAGCGCACGACCGTGGCGCTCCCCTGCCCGACGTCGCACTGCGCGATGCGCCAGTCGGCGAGCGTGCCCAGCCGGATGCCCGGCCACGCGGCCGTGCCCGCCGCGACGGCCCCGACCACCAGCGCGACGACGATGCCGCGCGCCAGCCGGCCGCGCGCGTGCGCCACCAGCACGGCGGCGAGCATGGCGGATGCGGTGACGACGCCCCAGGGCGCCACCGGCCAGGGCACATTGGCGGCCGGGAGCTGCTGGGCGACCATCGCCACCTGCCCGATCCAGGCGGCTGGCAGCCAGGCGACCCATGCCAGGCCGATCGCGACGGCCGGCGCGAGCGGCGCCGCGAGGCACGCGACCAGCCCGACGACGGTGACGATGGGAGCCGCCGGGCCGGCGAGCAGGTTGGCGAGCACCGACACCACGCTCACCTGGGCATCGAGGCCGACGAGCACCGGCAGGCACCACAGCTGCGCTGCCGCCGGCACGGCGATGAGCGCGGCGATCGGCATCGGCAGCAGCCGCGAGAGCGCCGCGGCGATGGGCCTCGCGTGCACGATCAGGCCGCAGGTGGCGAGGGCCGACAGCGCGAAGCCGGCGCTCGTCGCCAGGTGCGGCTGCGTCGCCAGCACCACGAGCACCGCCAGTGCCAGCAGCGCCACGGCACCCGCCTTCCGCCCGGTCACGATGCCGATGAGCGCGATCGCGGCCATCGTGGCGGCGCGCACCACCGACGGCTCGGGCGTCACGAGCACGACGAAAGCGGCGAGCGCCCCGGCCGCCGCCGCGACGCGCATGCCCCGCCTCGCTCCCACGGCCGCCGCCAGCTGGAACGTCGCGCCCACCACGATCACGCAGTTGGCCCCCGACACCGCGGTCAGGTGGCTGAGGCCCGCGTCGAGCATCGCGGCGCGCAGCCCCGCGCTCACCCGCCGCTCGTCGCCGATCGACAGGCCCGGCAGCAGCTCGCCGCCGAGCCCAGGCAGGCTCGCCGATGCCGCGAGCAGCCCGTCGCGCAGCTCGCCCGCCCACGCGGCCCAGGCGGCTGGAGCCTCGACCTCGAGCCGGCTGCAGGTGACGAGCCAACGTGAGCCGTCGAGCCACGCGTCGCAGCGCCCGGCGGCGGTCGCGCCGATCGCGAGCGACGCCTCCTCGGGCGCCCGCAGCAGCATGGCGCTGCGCAGTGCACCGGCGCCGTCGCAGCCGGTGACCACGACCTCCGTCGGCGCCGCCTCGCCGAGCACCAGGAGGCGCAGCGCGTCGCAGTCGTCGAGGGCCGCGCCCGCGGCGGCGTCGGCCCCGGCGAGCAGCGGGCTCGAGAGCGCCGCGGCCACGGCGATCGTGCGCAGGGCGGCCGCGGCACGCTCGGCGCCCGGGCCGGCCCGCATGGTGGCGGATGCGACCCGTGCCGCCACCAGGCACGCCCCGGCCGTGCAAGCGGTCACCACCGCGGCCGCGCCGAGCAGCGCGGCGTGAGCGCTGAGCGCCGCGAGCACCGCCCAGGCGATGGCCACCGGCAGCGCCAGCCGCAGGTCGCGCATCAGCGCCGGCTCGCGACCCGCGGCACCCGCAGCCGCCCGCTCACAGCGTCACCAGCGGCGTCAGCGTGGTGAGCAGGGCCGGCCCGATGCCGGGCACGTCGTCGAGCTGCGCGATGTCGGTGAAGGGGCCCTGCTCGTCGCGATGCGCGATGATCGCGAGCGCCAGCGAGGGCCCGACGCGCGGCAGCGCTTCGAGCGCGGCCTGGTCGGCGCGGTTCAGCGAGACGAGCCCGCCCGCCTGCGGCCCCGCGGCCGCCTGCTCGGCCTGCTCGCCCGCGGTCGGCACCAGCAGCTGCTCGCCGTCGACCAGCGGGCGGGCCAGGTTCAGCGATCCGGGTGCGGCCTCGGCGGTCGTCCCGCCGGCACGGGCGAGCGCGTCGAGCACCCGCGCCCCGCCGGGCAGACGGTAGACGCCCGGCTCCCCGACCGCGCCCTGCACGTCGACGACCAGCTCGGCCGAGGCGCTCGCCACCGGCGTCGCGACGATCGCGGCCGGCTGCGCGTCGACCACCATGCGCTGGGCGACGCCGCCCGCGACGGCCCCGAGCACGAGCAGCACCGCCGCGCCCGCGCCCAGGCGCCAGCGCGCATCCGTCCCGGCCATGCGGGCAGGCTAGGTCGGATGCGCTGCTGCAAGGCGGCTGCGCCGGTGCGGCTGTGGAGGGCGGGCGCGTCACGGCGCGGGCTTGAGCCCTGCGCTCGCCGGAAGATTCGGGCGGGTGGGCACTTCCGACTGGATGATCCGATCGGAGACCGCCACAGGTCGGAATCTTCCGGAGCCGCGCTCACCGATCAGAAGTCGACCAGCCGCGGCGCGTGCCGATCCGACGGGCTGAGCCAGCGCGGATCGACCCCGTCGGCCTCAGCCGATCACGAAGTTGACCAGCCGCGGCGCCCGCACGATCGCCTGCCGCACCGAGGCTTCGCCGATCGCCCGCACCACGCCGGGCAGGTCGCGGGCGATGCGCTCGAGCTCGGCCTCGGTCACGTCAGCGGCGACATCGATGCGGTCGCGCACCTTGCCGTTGACCTGCACGACGGCCGTCACGGTCTGCTCGACCAGCAGCGAGCGGTCGGCCTTCCGCCAGCCGGCGTTCGCGATCGGCGGGGCGAACCCGAGGTTCGCCCACATGTCCTCGGCCGTGTAGGGCGCGAACAGCGACAGGCCGAGCGCGATCGTCTCGATCGCCTCGCGCACCGCCGGGTCGGCGGCGCCGGGGCCGGAGTCGACCGCCTTGCGGGTGGCGTTGGTCAGCTCCATCAGGCGCGCGACGACGACGTTGAACTTGAGCGCCTCGATCTGCCCCGGCGCATCCGCCAGGAACTTGTGCGTCTCGCGCCGCAGCGCCCGGTCGCCGGGCTTCGGGTCGGTGCCCGGCTTCGCCAGCGACTCGTTCGACAGGCGCCAGGCGCGGGCGAGGAACTTCTGCGCACCGGTCGGGCTGACGTCCTTCCAGTCGATGTCGTCCTCGGGCGGCCCCGCGAAGCTCATCGACAGGCGCACGGCGTCGACGCCGAAGCGCTCGAGCTCCTCCGACAGCGTCACCAGGTTGCCCTTCGACTTCGACATCTTCGCGCCGTCGAGGATGACCATGCCCTGGTTCAGCAGCGACTCGAAGGGCTCGGTGAACGGCACGTGGCCCAGGTCGAACAGCACCTTCGTGATGAAGCGCGCGTAGAGCAGGTGCAGGATCGCGTGCTCGACACCGCCGACGTAGCGGTCGACGGGCGCCCAGCGCTCCACCTGCGCACGATCGAACGGCTGCGTCTCGTCGTTGGGGTTGAGGAAGCGCAGGTAGTACCAGGATGAGTCGACGAACGTGTCCATCGTGTCGGCGTCGCGCTTGGCGGGCGAGCCGTCGATGGGCGAGGGCACGTTCACCCAGTCCTCCGCGGCGCCCAGCGGGCTCGTGCCCTTCGGCGACAGGTCGAGGCCAGTCGAGTCGGGCAGCACGACGGGCAGCTGCTCGAACGGCACCGGCACCTCCTGCCCGTCGGCGGTGTGGATGATGGGGATCGGGGTGCCCCAGTAGCGCTGACGGCTCACCAGCCAGTCGCGCAGTCGGTAGGACTTCGCGGCGCGGCCGACGCCCTTGCGCTCGAGCACCTGCACCATCCGGCCGATCGCGTGCTGCTTCGACAGCCCGTCGAGCTCGCCCGAGTTGATCAGGCGGCCGTCGCCCGTGAGCGCCTCGCCGGTCGACTTCGGGTCGAGCGGCGGCTGCTCCTCGGGCCAGACGGCGTTGCCGTCGTCATCGAGCGGGATCTGCGGCATCACGCCCGTGACGGGCGCGTTCGTGTCGACGACCACCTTCACCGGCAGGTCGAAGACGCGCGCGAAGTCGAGGTCGCGCTGGTCGTGCGCGGGCACGGCCATGACCGCGCCGTGGCCGTAGTCGGCCAGCACGTAGTCGGCGGCCCACACCGGCATCCGCTCCCCCGTCAGCGGGTGGATGGCGGAGCGGCCGAGGTCGACGCCCGTCTTCGTGCGCTCGGTGTTCTGGCGGTCGATCTCCGTCATCCGACCGACGTCGTCCAGGTAGGCCTGGAAGCGCATCCGCACGTCTGCATCGGCGCCGGCGGCCAGCTCTGCCGCCAGGTCGGAGTCGGGCGCGACGACCATGAAGGTGGCGCCGTAGAGCGTGTCGGGGCGCGTCGTGAACACCGGCACGGTGCCCTGATGGCCCTCGATCTCGAACTCGACCTCGGCGCCCACCGAGCGGCCGATCCAGTTGCGCTGCATGCGCAGCACCTTGTCGGGCCAGCGGCCCTCGAGCTGGTTCAGGTCGTCGAGCAGGCGGTCGGCGTAGTCGGTGATCTTGAAGTACCACTGCGTGAGCTTCTTCTTCACGACCGGGGTGTCGCAGCGCTCGCAGCGGCCGTCGACGACCTGCTCGTTGGCCAGCACCGTCTGGTCGTTCGGGCACCAGTTGACGTTCGAGGGCTTGCGGTAGGCCAGGCCCGCCTTGTACATCTCGAGGAACAGCCACTGGTTCCACTTGTAGTAGCCGGGGTCGGAGGTGTGCAGGATGCGGTCCCAGTCGAAGGCGGTCGCGTACTGGCGCATCGACTGCTTGTGCTGCTCGATGTTGGCCTCGGTCCAGCGCTTCGGGTCCTCGCCGCGCTTGATCGCGGCGTTCTCGGCGGGCAGGCCGAAGGAGTCCCAGCCGATCGGGTGCAGCACGTTGAAGCCCTGCTGGCGCCAGTAGCGCGCGAGCACGTCGCCGTAGGCGTACGACTCCGCGTGCCCCATGTGGAGGTCCCCGGACGGGTACGGGAACATATCGAGCACGTACTTGCGCGGCCGTGCGTCGGTCTCGTCATCGGTCGCGAAGGGGCGCAGGGCGTCCCAGACCGGCAGCCACCGCTGCTGGATGCGGGCGAAGTCGTAGGTCTCGTCAGTCAACAGATGCTCCTGGGTGTCGTCGGCCCGTGTCGGCGCGACGGCTTCCAAGTCTACGGGCGCCCCGCAGGGGCTTCCCCGTGGCACAATCGAGACCGGCCGCGAGGATCGCCTGTGCGCGGTCGGAGGGATCTGCGCGGTCGGAGGGAGTTGGTCGGTGCCGGAGTTCGAGAACCCGCCAGCGACCGTCGACGTGCCCTCGGCGCGGGTGACCCGCATCGTCGCGGTCGACGCCCGGCGCAGCATCGTCTGGCGCTGCCTCACCGAGCCCGAGCTGCTCGCCCGCTGGCTCGGCGACATCGCCGCCTTCCCCGAGGGCGTGGTGGCCGGCGCCAACGGCCGCTTCGCCTGGACGGGCGAGGTCGTGCTCGCCGCCCGCGTGCTGGCGCTCGAGCCCGAGGAGCGCTTCGTCTTCGACTGGTCGGAGGGCATCCTGTCGGATCGCGCCTCGACGGTCGAGGTGACGCTGCGCGACACGGGCGCCGGCCCGAAGCACGGCACCCAGGTGCACCTGGTCGAGCACGGCTTCCCGCTCGAGGGCGACGACACCGCGCGCCGCGAGTCGCTGCGCGCGCTCGCCGCGGGCTGGACCGTCGAGCTCGACGAGCTCGTCGACCTGGCAGAGCACCTCGAGGCCGCAGCCAACTGAAGCAACCGAACGGTTGCACGACCGGCTGCGTCGGCGTAGCGTCACCTGCAACCGAAGGATTGCAGGAGGATGCGATGGGTCACGACGCCGAGGCCGAGGTCGACGAGGACACGATGCGCGTCACGCGCACGATCGAGGTGCGCGCGCCGCTCGATGCCGTCTGGGAGACGCTCACCGACCCGCGCGAGCTCGCCGAGTGGTTCGGCCAGCGCGCGGACTTCCCGGGCGGCATGCGCCAGGGTGCGACCGGCTCCTTCGGCTGGACGGCGCACGGCGACTTCCTCGCGGTCGTCGAGCGCTGGGAGCCGCAGCGCGTCTTCGCCTTCCGCTGGGGCACGCCCGGCGAGCCCATCCGCGACGACAACAGCACGCTCGCGACCTTCACGCTGGAGCGCGACGGCGACGTCACCCGGCTCACCGTGGTCGAGACCGGGTTCGACCGGCTTGCCGACGCGGGCGCCCGACGTGCCGCCATGCTCGACAACCGGCAGGGGTGGACGGAGGAGCTCGACGAGCTCGTGACCCTCCTCGCGCGCCGATGGACGCCATCCGTCGTCGACCGGGCCGCAGGCACCATCACCCGCTCGCTCGACATCCCGGCGCCGCGCGAGCGCGTCTGGCAGCACCTCACCGACCCGGCGTCGATCGAGACGTGGTGGGGCCACCCGGCGGTCTTCCCCGGCGGCGTGCGCGAAGGCGTCACGGGCACGTTCGAGCACGAGGGCCAGACCTGGCCGGTCACGATCCGGGTGCTGCGCGAGCCGGCTGCGTTCGCGTTCCGCTGGGGTGCCTTCGGCGAGGCCGAGCCCGGGCCCGAGGCCTGCGACGTGCGCTTCGACCTCGAGTCGCTCGGCAGCGGCGGCACCCGCGTCACGGTCGTGGAGTCGGGGTGGATGCGTGTGCCCGCGCAGGAGCGCGGCGAGCGGATGCAGGGCAACGGCGGCGGCTGGGAGATCGCGCTCGACGGCCTGCGGCGGCACGTGCTGGCGGCGGCGGGATGATGGCGCCGTCTGGGATGGCGGCGGGTGCAGCAGCGGCGCCGCTGCAGTTCGCGGCGCTCGCGGACGACACCCGCTGGGCGATCCTCGAGCTGCTCGGCAGCCGGGCGCGGTCGGCGAGCGAGCTGGCGCTCGAGCTGCCCGTCAGCCGGCAGGCCATCGCGAAGCACCTGGCCGTGCTCGAGGCCGCGGGGCTCGTCGACTCGGTGCGGGAGGGGCGCTCGGTGCGGCACCGGGCGATCGGCGCAAGCCTCAGCGCGCTCGCCGAGCGACTCGACGCGATCGGCCGGCAGTGGGATGCCCGGCTCGATCGCCTGACCGAGCGCGCCGAGGCCGCTGCGGCGCTGCGCGAGGCGGGCACGGCGGCGCGAGGCCGCTAGCTGGGCACGAGCGACGCGAGCATCGCCGCCGCCTTCACGTGCAGCTCCTCGACCTCGAACGCCGGCTCCGACAGCGCCGTGACGCCGCCCCCGACGCCGATGTGCGCGCCGCGCGCGTCGGCGACGACGCTCCGGATGACCATCGCCAGCTGGCACCGATCCCCCGCAACCAGCCCGAAGCATCCGCTGTAGACGCCCCGCGCCTCGCCCTCGAGCGCCTGCAGCAGCTCGACCGTGCGGCGCTTCGGCGCGCCCGTCATCGAGCCCGCCGGGAACAGCGCCCGCACCGCGTCGAGCGGCCCGAGGCCCGGCAGCAGCTGACCTCGCACGGTCGAGACGAGCTGGTGCACGGTCGGGTAGCTCTCGACGGCGAGCAGGCTCGACACCTCGACCGAGCCGGGCGACGACACCCGCTGCAGGTCGTTGCGGCAGAGGTCGACGATCATGACGTTCTCGGCGCGCTCCTTCTCGCTCTCGAACAGCTCGAGCGCGAGCGCGGCGTCGTCGTCGGCGCCGCGGCGGCGCGTGCCCTTGATCGGCCGGGTGGTCGCGACACCGTGCTCGACCTGCAGGAACGTCTCGGGGCTCGAGCTCGAGAGCGTGACGCCCGCGATGCGCAGCAGCGCGCCGTGGTGCACGGGGCTCGCCGCGCGCAGCCGGGCGTGGGTGGCGACCATGTCGAGCGGCGGCGCCTCGATCGCGGTCGTCAGGCACAGCACGTACGAGTCGCCCTCGTGGATGTGCTCGCGGCAGCGCTCGACCTTCGCGGCGTAGGCCGCGTCGTCGTCGCGCCAGCGCAGCAGCGCCCGGTCGATGCGACTGGTGTCGGGCAGCCGCGGTGCCTCCGCCGGCGGCAGCGCCCAGGGCTCGCCGCCCCGCGACTGCAGCTGCGCCGCGCCGTGCGCGACCACGACCCACCGGTCGAGCAGCAGCCACGCCGCCTCGGGGAAGCGCCCGGCCGCGGGCTCGACCCCGAGCATCCGCACCCCCGCCTCGTAGCCGAACCACCCAACCCAGGCGCCCGGCATCGCCGCGCGGGCCGTCTCGAGCGCCGCCACGGCGTCGCCCGCCACCGGCTCGCCGTCGAGCGTCGCCCGGCCGCCCTCGACGACCAGCACGTGCGCGCCCACGCCGATCAGGTGGTCGCCGTGCGACGACGAGTCGAGCCAGACGACGTGCTGCGCGTCGGCCTCGAGCGCCGCGAACGCCGCCTCGGGCGTGGTCTCGACAGGGTGCACCCAGCGAGCGCCGAGGTGCGGCAGCAGGGCCGCAGAGGTCGCTGGCATAAGGTGCATCCTATGAGCGAAGCCCAGCCTGCGCGCGCCTGGACGGCGGCAGGCTGGCAGCCCATCGAGGGCGACGCGAGCGGCGGCAGGCCGCCCGGTCGGAGCCCGATCGGCGAGACGCTGGCGGCCGACTCGTGGCTCGTCGTCGACGGCGAGGTGCTCGCGCTCGACCGGCATCGACTGCGGTTCGCGGATGCCGTGGCCGAGGCCGGCGGCGACCGTCTCGACGCGCTGAGCGCGGCCAGGCAGGCGATGGGGCTCGTGCCCGCCGGCCGCTGGTCGCCGCGCCTCGACCTCACGCCCGACGGGCTGCGGCTGCGGATTCGCACGCCGCCGCCGGCCGGCGGCACGGTCGACGTGGTCACGGCGCGCCGCGATCCGCGCACGCTGCCGTCGCGGAAGGGCCCCGACATCGCGGCGCTCGCCGTGCTGCAGGAGGAGGAGACGGCGCACGCCGGCATCGCCGTGGAGCCGGTGCTCGTGAGCCCGGAGGGCTGGGTGGCCGAGAGCGCCTGGTCGGCGGTGCTCTGGTGGCGGGGCGCGACGCTGTGCGTGCCCGACGCGAGCATCGCCCGCGTGGCCTCGGTCACCGCATCCGTCATCGTCGAGCTCGCGCGCCAGGACGGCATCGAGGTGCGCGAGGAGCGCGCAGCCCCGGCCGACCTCGACGGCTGCGAGGTGTGGCTCGCGAACGCGCTGCGGGGCGTGCGCGGGGTGGCCGCCTGGCACGACGGGCCGGCCGTCGGCGAGCCCGAGCGCGCCGCCGCCTGGCACCGGCGCCTCGCGGCGCTGCGCACGACCCCGACGGGCGTGCGCCGCTGATGGACGACATCGTCGGCGACATCCTCGACACGGTCAGCTCGATCGATCCGTTGCTGCGCACGGTCCTCGCGTTCGTGGCGATGCTGCTCGAGACGAGCGTGCTGCTGGGCCTGGTGATCCCGGGCGACACGATCGTGATCGTGGCCGCGCTCGCCGTCGAGCAGTGGCCGTGGTGGCTGGGCCTGATCGCCGCGACGGTGCTCGGCGCGCTCGCCGGCGAGTCGATCGGCTTCGCGATCGGCCACTGGCTCGGGCCCAAGATCGACCGCTGGCTCGCGCGGCGATGGCCGAAGGCCTCGCTGCGCTGGCGCCGCACCGAGCGCTACCTCGCCCGCCGCGGCGGCCCGGCGATCTTCCTGTCGCGGTTCCTGCCGGTGGCGCACTCGCTCGTGCCGCTGATCGTCGGCGCCTCCGACATGCCCTACCGCCGGTTCATCGCCTGGACGCTGCCGGCCTGCCTGCTGTGGGCGACCGCCTACGCGAGCGCCGGTTGGGCGGCGGGCGGCACCTACCGCGAGCTCGCCGACCGCCTGCACGGCGCCGGCTACATCATGGTCGGCGTCGTCGTGGCGTTCCTGCTGCTGGTGCTCGTCGCGAAGAAGGTCGTGGCGCGCTTCGAGGCGCGGCACATGGACGACGACGACTGAGCGGGCGCTCGTGCCCAGCCCGCGTCTGCGCGTCGCGCAGCAGCCGGGCAGGTCGCAGGATCAGGCGGGGCGGATGCCCGGGGTGCGAACGACGAGGGTGCGGCTGACCAGGTCGGCCGGCAGGGGTGCGTGGCTGATCGCGAGGATGATGCGGCCGTCGCCCTGCGCCGCGGCGAGGATGTCGCGCAGCATGGGCTCGGCCAGCTCGCGGTCGACGGAGGCGGTGGGCTCGTCGAGCACCAGGATGCGCGCGTCGGCGAGCAGCGCCCGGGCGAGCGCGATCCGCTGCGCCTGGCCGCCGGAGACCAGGCCGCCCCGCTCGCCCAGCTGCGTGGCGAGGCCGTCGCGCTCGCGCGCCCAGGCGGCGAGCCCGACCCGCTCGAGCACGGCCCACAGCTCGTCGTCGGCGGCCGTCTCGCGGGCGAAGCGCAGGTTCTGCTCGAGATCCTCGTCGAAGATGTGCGGGCGCTGCTCGATCAGCAGCACGGAGCGGCGCAGCGCATCCGGATCGATGCCGCGCACGTCGCGGCCGCCGATGCGGTAGCCGCCGGTCGACTCGAGCAGGCGCACGAGCGCCAGGCCGAGCGTCGACTTGCCGGCGCCCGACTCCCCGACCACCGCGACCGTCTCGCCGGGCATCGCGCGCAGATCGACGGGCTCCATCGCCGGGCCCGCGCCGGGCCACGCCGCCTGCAGGCCGTCGAGCTCGAGCGCGCCGACGGGTGCCTCGTCGGAGCCGCCCTCGGCGGGCACCGCGGCGGCGGCCCGCGCGTCGGGCAGCGCTGCGGCGACCGACGCGACCCGAACGACTACACCGTCAACTGCGAAGAGCCATATTTCTGCCGTGGACCGGTCTGCTGGGAAGCGCCCGCACTAGTAGCCGAGCCGGAAATCCTCAATTTTCTGGCGAATGACAGCGCTGGGTTCCTGCCCCCCGCAATTCAAAGCAAGCATTTCGTCGAAATCAGCGTCGTTGAGCACCACAATCAGTTTTCGATGCAGAATCCACTGCTCTCGCCGCGTTATCTCGGCGCTGCGATCCCCTGCTGTTCGACAGGCGATAATTCCAAAGAGTCCCGTTCCCGGCTCACTTAGGTAGTTGGCGACCTGCAATACTTGGTTCTTTTTGATGGGGCCAGTGTAGTTCTTGGCCTCCACGACAACAAAGTGCGCCGAGTAGTGGTTGCGTAGAAAATGCCAGAATCCGTCGACGGCATAATTCGGCATGATCACGTCTCGCCGATTTACACCCATCCTGTTGGAGAGTTCTTCGATCGGCGACTCGAGCGGCGGAGTAAGCACAAGCCGGAGGATGTCTCGAACGATAGTTTGATACTTGGACCAGTGTGCTCTACCTGGTGGAAGGGAACGCAACTCGTAACTGAGTCGTGCTTCGTCCGCGCACGCCGCCTGGACGCGCACGCGAGCCACGGCTTCGGGCCAGGGTAGGTCCGGCCCTAGGCCCCGGAGTTGAGGTCCGTCGATAATCCTGATGCGGGAACGATCGCCGTGCTTGCGCTCGTTCGTCAGTGCCCCCGGGACGATAAGCACAAGCTGTGGTGGAAAGTGCGATCGGGCCGCCAATCCGCTGGCGTAGGCCTCAAGTTGGAACTGAGCGGCCTCTAGACGCGATGTTGTTGACGGCGTATCGGTTTTCACCTCAACGATTGCGGACTGGCCGCCTCCGAGGTCGACCACAAAGTCCGGACGCCCGCCGTCTGAAAGCCTCACTTCCGGATCGATGCGCGCGCTGGGCCCAAAGAGTGCTGGCAGTACTTCGGCGACGAGATCCTTGAACTGGATCTCGAGCAACCGCGCTTCGCGTTCCATCTTTGCTCCGATCCTCGAGAGTGCACACGGTTGCGAACTCGTCGGAAAACTCGTGGACTGGCTGGGTCGTCCGCGGGTTGGCCGTACGTTAGCACGGGCGGCAGTCGTCGTCGGCTCTGCTTCGCCTCTCGGGGACTTCGGTGCCTTGGATTACTGAGGCTAGGGGGGAGTTCAAATTTTGACGCTTTAGTCCGAGTCTCATCCAGGAGGGGGCCTTGGTTGCTGCGTAGTGATCGTCGACGGACGAAGCGTTGTATAGCCACTCCCGACGCAAACTAAGGCGCGCTGGCGGCGCTTGTGAATGGCGTGCTGGATCCGGCCGCCGCGCTCGGGTGCCTGCCCAGAATTCGTACATCTTCGCGCGTGCATTGATGACCCCGAGAGCGCCGAGATCCTTGTTCGGAATGCTGATGCGTTCCGGCATCGATGGGCCGAGTATGTTGGCTCTTCGCCGTTGAGCGTGGGGAGCGGGTGACGCGCCGGTAGCCGCGGTTGCTCCGGAGATGGGTCGAGGTCCCCGAGGATCAGAGGACTTCTACCTCATCTGATCGCGAGGACCTCGACGATGACCGAGCCTACGTCCTGCTGCCGTGCCGACGGCAACTACTGCGACCGCTGCGACCTGCTGGTCGGCCTCGACGGGCTGCGCGTGATCGCGGTCGAGCGCCGCGGGCGCGACGCGCTGACCGTGACGGTCGAGTCGCCGGCGGGCCCGATCGGCTGCCCAGACTGCGGCGTCCTCGCGATCGGTCACGGCCGCGCGCCGGTGCCACTGGTGGATGCGCCCGCGATGGGCCGACCGGTCCGGCTGCTCTGGCGCAAGCGCCGCTGGCGCTGCCTGGAACCGGCATGCCAGGTGGTGACGTTCCTCGAGCAGGACGCGTCGGTCGCGGCACCGCGCTCGAAGCTGACGACGCGCGCGTCGTGGTGGGCGATCGAGCAGATCCGCCGCGAGCACGCGTCCGTCAACGGCATCCGCCGCCAACTGGGCACCGGCTGGCGGACCGTCTGGGAGCCGATCCGGCCGCTGCTGGCGGCGGCCGAGGCCGACCCTGCGCGCTTCGACGACGTGACCGTGCTGGGCGTCGACGAGCACATCTGGCACCACGTATCGACCAAGCCCATCAGCGCCGGCGGGCGGGGCCCGAAGGAACTCACCGGCATGGTCGATCTCACCCGCGACATCCACGGCCGCACGCGGGCGAGGCTGCTCGATCTCGTCCCTGGCCGCTCCGGCGAGGCGTACCGGTCGTGGCTGCACGAGCGCGGCCCCGAGTTCCGGGACCGGGTGCAGATCGCGACGCTCGACCCGTACCGCGGCTACAAGAACGCCATCGACGACCAACTCGAAGACGCCCGCGCGGTCCTCGACGCCTTCCACATCGTGAAGCTTGGCACCAAGGTCGTCGACGACGTCCGCCGCCGCGTGCAGCAGCAGATCCACGGCCATCGCGGCCGCAAGGGCGACCCGCTCTACGGCATCCGCAACCTGCTGCGCGCAGGCGAAGAGCACCTCACAGACAGACAGCGTGCACGGCTCGAGCGGGCGTGGGCCGCGGACGAACGCCACGTCGCCGTCGAGGTCGCCTGGCACTGCGCGCAGCAGCTGCGCGCCTGCTATCACCAGGCCACCCACCGCGACGGCCGCGCGCTCGCCGAGCAGGTCCTCGCCTCGTTCTCCACGTGCCCGATCCACGAAGTCGCACGCCTCGGCCGAACCTTGCGGACCTGGCGGTCCGAGTTCCTCGGCTACTTGGACACCGGCGGCGCGAACAACGGCGGCACCGAGGCGATCAACGGCCTCATCGAGCTCCACCGCCGCATCGCCCGCGGCTTCCGCAACAGAGACAACTACCGGCTCCGCATGCTCCTCATCGGCGGCGGGCTATTCGCATGACCCACACTCAACGGCGAAGAGCCAGTATGTTTGATGATTCGTCCGATGTCGAACGCGCTCAACCCAGCGCTACCCGCGCCCCCGCCATCAGCATCGTGAGGTCTGAGCCGGCCACGATGTAGCCGTAGCCCTTCGCGCGGGCCGCGACCACCGCATCCGCAGTGCCCGCGAAGATGCCCATCGGCACACCGGCGCGACCCGCCGCCGCCTCGATGGCGGCAGTCGCCTCCTGCATCGGCGCCGAGGCGAGGTCGCCCGGGGTGCCCAAGTCGACCGACAGGTCGACCGGGCCGATGAAGGCGACGTCGAGCGCGGCCATCGCGTCGTCGATCCCCGACGCGTAGTCGGCCGTCTCGAACTGGCCGACCGCGAGCGTCTCGCGGTTCGAGCGCGCGAAGTGCTCGGCGAGCGTCACGCCGATGCCGTACGAGGCGGCCGGCTGCGCGAGCGACACCGAGCGGGAGCCGAGCGGCGGGTAGGAGACGAGCGTGCGGAGCCCCGCAGCCGCATCCCCCGACCCCCGTGCGAGCTGGATGCCCGCGGCTCCCGCCTCGAGCAGCCGGTTGATGTCGCCGCGGTTCAGCTCCGGCACCCGCACCACCACCGGCAGGCCGCGGCCGACGCCGGCGCGCACGATGTCGGTGGCGTCGAGCAGCGACATCTGCCCGAGCTCGTAGTCGCAGACGACGAAGTCGAAGCCGGCGAGCGCGAGCAGGTCGACGACCTCGAAGCGCGGGATCTTCAGGAACGTGCCGACGACCGGGCCGGCGTCGAGCATGGAGCGCAGCGAGAGCGTGCCAGCAGCGGCACCGGCAGCAGCGGCAGCCATGACAGCCCCAGCAGGTTCGCGGGGTTGTCGTTCACGAGCTTGCGCACGTCGCCCTCGGGCAGGCCCCCGTCGAGTAGCCCGCGCGCGATGCGGGCGTAGGCCTCGACGGGGTATGGGTCGACCCAGAATCCGTTTGGATCGCCGTCGACCTCCGGGTCGCGGCCGTCGACGGCGACCGTCGCGCCATCTGCCTCGGCGGTCCCGATGTCGCCCACGACATTGTCGCGGTGGGTGGCCCAGATGAGCGGGCCCATGTCGTTGTCACGCGTGCCGTCCCGGTGCGGATGCCCTGCATTTGATCGGCGATCTTCGCCTGCAAGTAGTCCTTCGCCCGCAACTGGTCGGCGATCGACTCCGCCACGACCACCGAGGCGGGACCATCCGCGTACGGGCCGGCTGAAGCCCCACGTTTGCTGGGCTGTCCGCTGGGCGCGATGCACAGAACGAGCTTGCTAAGGTGCGCCTCCTATTGTTCGACGACCCACTCCTCGTACCAGCGAGGCCCGTCGCCTCGGAGACCGTCGAACATACTGCCGTCGATGTTCCCGACGGCCCGAGAGGCATAATCCGGCAGCTCCGACCTAGCTATGAGCTCGCCATCGTCGTAGTCAGGTCCGAGCGACAGGAACACCCGGTCGCTCGGCTGGGTCGTGCCTGCGAAGCGACGATCGCGCCGAACTGTGTGGCGCCGTAGTTCCTGCGCCTTGAGGTCTCGCTCGCTCATGTTGAACGTCACGTTGCGCTCAAGCTGGTTAGGTCCGGTCACGTCGCTGATGAAGCCCGCCAGGAGCGCACCGGCGATAAACGCGCCGTTGGTGAGATAGTCGCCTCGGAGCTCTTCGGCCAGGTGCTTGAGCCCATAGCTCGAGCGTGAGCGGTTCAGGCCCTTCAGCGGGGTGACGCTCTCGATCAGCCAGTCGTGGACCCACCGGATCGCGTCAAGTTCGCCGCGTAGATACTTGCGCAGCTCGGTGTACTTCACGTCGCGTTCCTGAGGCGAGAGGGCAGAGAACTCGCGCGTGCCGAACGCGGTACCCCGGATGCCGTCCATGCCGACGCTTGTGAGTTGCGGCCAGTCGTGCATGAGTAGCGCGAGCCGGCGTTCGAAGTCGTCCGCCGAGCGAAGGGTAGCCCAGTTCGTGAACCCGGCCTCCTGTGCGATGAGGTGCTGTGTCTTCTGCAGGGAGCGCAACTCCTGGAGCGGAGCGCCGTGTTCCTTAAGTCGCTGGCGGGCGAGCGTCTTGAAAGCGCGAACGGAATCCATGTGATGTCACTCTCCGGCCCGGCACAGTCGCTCGCATAGACAGCCGAACCGCGGTGAGATCAAAGATGGCTCGTGAGGTACTGCTGGAACTGGCGAAGCCTTCGCGCGAGCCGCGGGCATGCCCTATGCCCGCGGCAAGTCTACATGGCCCCCGAAGCCGCCGCCCAGCCTACGGATGCGCCTCGAGTACCTACTCCTCGGTTCCCGCCCGCCGCTGCCCATCCGGGCGACGCACGGATCGAGAGCGTATCGTGCAACCGCCGTCGAGCGCGTAGGCCGTTCTTCGTGCGGGCGGTGCGGGTGAGCTAGTGGCCCCCGCGCCATGAACGCTTCCACGCTCGCGTCTGTACCGGGAGAAGGCTCGATGCTTCTTGACCGCGTCACAGCGCGTCGAGCGGCCGGTAGCGATCACGTACCGAACCGCTTACGATCCATCGTCTTGAAGTAGCCCTTCTTCAGGGCGCGTTCGGCGCTGTCCTTTGGCGTCGAGAAGAAGTCCTGTTCAGAGTTCGACAGACCCACTGTCGCGACTTTCTCGCGAAGCAGCGTCAATGTGCAGCACAGGTCTGCTGCCTGGAAGAGACTGTAATCGGACGGCACGACCTTCCTGACCTCGACGTTGGACAAGTGGGCGTTGAAGACGCTGTTGACCAGGTTTGTGATCTCCCGCTGCCCGTTGTCGTAGTAGATCACGACTCGATCCCACTTGCTGAAGTAAGCGAGATTTTCGCGGATGAAGGTTCCGACCGCGCGAGACATCGCCGTCACCAACTTGTCCGTGTCGTCCAGCTCCCGCTTGCTGAACGCCCACGAGTGGTGCGTCACTTCGCAGAGGCGGACGAAGTCGACCAATACGCGGAAGATGGATCGCCGAGCCGGCAGATCCAGCCAGCGATAGTCGTGTTCGCGCCGGATCAGCGGCCCGGTGTGGATGGCGTGATCCACCGAGAGCCCGCGCGCTCGCAAGGCAGCATGAATCTTGTCGAGCTGACCAGCGATGTCGTCGCTCTGATCGTGCAGGACGACGCTCAGCACGTAGAACGGGGAGTGCTTCTGCACGGGACCGAAGTCCCCTGACTCATCGATGAAGATACTGAGTTCACGCGGGGCAGCCATCACGCCCCCGAAACACAATTAGGCGGGGGATGTCCCCGCCTAAAGGGTGGACCAGGGCCTCGCGGCCAGCCCAGTGCCACAACTGTAGCACTGAGCCGACCTGCGGGCGAAGGTCTTGTTCGACCCTCCGTAGAGTCGCCGTCGAGCGCGGCTCCGCCGCATAGCGGGCCTTGCCGAGGCGGCTTGGCGAGGCGCGATCGGCAGCCGGCAGCCCGAGATTGCCAACCGCTTCCTTCACGTCACCCTTGCCGAGCCGTATCGCGCGCTTCGCCGGGCGACGGCACAAGACTTGGCTTGAGCGCGGTAAGCACGGCGATGAACTGAGCCCAGTCGCTCTCGGTGAGGTCGCTGAGGCCCGTAACCGACACGAGCTTCCCGCTG
The DNA here is from genome assembly GCF_030758955.1 of Agrococcus beijingensis. Classification (NCBI taxonomy): domain Bacteria; kingdom Bacillati; phylum Actinomycetota; class Actinomycetes; order Micrococcales; family Microbacteriaceae; genus Agrococcus; species Agrococcus beijingensis. The sequence goes on from NZ_CP132360.1 coordinate 1,740,384, forward strand.
GCGAGCGGGAAAGAAATCGGTGGGACCTGACCGGACGGAGCCCCGGATGCGATCGGGGCGTTGGTCACGGGCGGAGACGGATCTTGCGAGGCGCTCGGCCTGTCCGTAGCTGACCCAGGCTCGCTGCCGATCTCCGGGGTCTCTGCTCGCGCCGCTGCCGTCTCCGGCAGTTGGTCGTTCAGGTTTGCGAAGTCGATCGTGGCTCGGTACTCCCTGATGAAATCGGTTGCGCCGTTCTGGCTGAAGCCCCGTTCGCGGGTCAGGAACCATCTGAGGTTGTCTTCGGATGGAAGCGCTGGACCGTACTTGTTCCACATGTCACGGTGCACCGAAGGTAGTAGAGCGGCGCTACGCGTGGCGGCCTCACGCTCCTCTGGATCGGGATGTTCCAGAATCTTGACCGCCAAGTCTGTCACCCTGACCTTGCGCTCGTCTTTCGAGCCTTCGTCGTCGAGCAGGCCGAAGCGGGTCAGCGCGGCCAACTGGCCACCGCCCGGGCTGTTGAGGCTCGAGTAGCCCCAATGCCTGACCGCCTGAAGAGCCGGCATCGCATGCTGCCGCTCGGAGCTATAGAGGCTCCGAACTCTGTCAATCGCCCTCGCCAGATCGATCGACGGGTAGTTCGGACTACGCGTCAGGCGCCTTTTGCCGGGCTCGCTCTCACTCATGCTGTGACCTCCTGTGCCCACTGTAGCACACATAATCTAACACAAAACAGGAATCCGTCTACAGCGTGGGTCTGGATGTTCTACAAGGCAAGATCGCCCATGCACCGCGCGGGGCGCGAACTGCTACGCGGGGTTCGGGAACGTCGGATCCTGAGTCCAGGAGGCTTTCGCGAGCGTCACCGCGCGTGCGCGCGTGCGCATAGTGCCGACGCCTGTGGAGTTGTGGCCGGGAGGATCCTCTCGAGCGGGACTATCCCCGCCACGTAGAGACGTGCCCGACGCTCGACAGGCACGCGACGGTCCTGCAGTCGATTGCCCGCCGCTTCCCGCGCGCGGCTGCGGGCAATTGCCCGTGTCGCCGCGGGGTGCTCCCGATTGCAACTGACATGAGGGCGCGCGACCGTGGGCTTGGTCGCCGACGAACGATCCATCGCGGCGGGGCACGTGCTCGAGAACCGTCCGCACCAGCGAGCGTATTGCGCAAGCGAGGAGCCGGAAGTGGATAAGGCGGAGGGCCGACGCAACAGACGCTTCGATCCGGTCGTGCCGGTGAGCCCGGCGTCGGGGGACGGTGCCGGCTGCATCGCCGCGTCGAGCATGGTCACGGGTGGCCGCAATCGGGGTCAGCCCAGCGCAGCGCGCGCCCCCGTCATCAGCATCGTGAGGTCTGAGCCGGCCACGATGTAGCCGTAGCCCTTCGCGCGGGCCGCGGCCACCGCATCCGCTGTGCCCGCGAAGATGCCCCATCAGCACACCGGCGCGAGCGGCTGCCGCCTCGATCGAGGCGGTCGCCTCCTGCATCGGTGCCGACGCGAGGTCGCCCGGCGTGCCGAGGTCGACCGACAGATCCACCGGTCCGATGAATGCGACGTCGAGCGCGGCCATCGCCTGGGCGATCCCCGAGGCGTAGTCGGCCGTCTCGAACTGGCCGACCGCGAGGGTGTCGCGGTTCGAGCGCTCGAAGTGCCCGGCGAGCCTCACGCCGACGCCGAAGGAGGCGGCCGGCTGCGCCAGTGACACAGAGCGGGAGCCGAGCGGCGGGTACGAAACGAGCGTGCGGAGCCCGCAGCCGCATCCCCGACCCCCGTGCGAGCTGGATGCCCGCGGCACCCGCCTCGAGCAGCCGGTTGATGTCGCCGCGGTTCAGCCCGGGCACGCGCACCACCACGGGCAGGCCGCGCCCGACGCCGGCGCGCACGATGTCGGTCGCGTCGAGCAGCGACATCTGCGAGTGCTCGTAGTCGCAGACGACGAAGTCAAAGCCGGCGAGCGCGAGCAGGTCGACGACCTCGAAGCGGGGGATCTTCAGGAACGTGCCGACAACCGGGCCGGCGTCGAGCTGCGTGGTCTCATGGGGATCGCGGTGGAGCATGCGTCACGCTCACTTGACGCAACGCATCCATATGTATACCGTTGCACTCCGACAGTGAGGTCGCGACCGGGAGGATCCGTCGATGGAGACACAAGACCAGCCCACGGGCAAGCGCAGGCGCGTGCCCCGCGCTGCCCAGCTCGTGATCGGCGCAGTCGCGAGCGTCGCGATGATCGCGACCCTGACCGTGACCGGGCTCGAGCAGCGCTCCGACGCGGCATCCGGCTACCAAGCCGCGCTCGGCGGCCGCCAGCTCAGCATCATGGCGCCGGCCAACCCCGGCGGCGGCTGGGATCAGACCTCCCGAGCCGTGCAGGCCTCGCTCGCCGACATCGTCGGCCGCAGCGAGGTCTACAACGTCGGCGGCGCCGGCGGCACCATCGGGCTGCCGCAGTTCGTGCGGCACTCCGGCGAGGCCAACGAGCTCATGGTGACCGGCGCGATCATGGTCGGCGCGATCCTCACCAACGAGTCGGAGGCGTCGCTCGAAGACGTCGACATGCTCGCCCGCCTCACCACCGAGTACCTCGTGGTGGCGGTGCCGGCGAGCTCGCCGATCCAGACCATGGAAGAGCTCGGGGATGCGATGGCCGCCGACGTCGGATCGGTCTCCATCGCGGGCGGCTCGGCAGGCGGCGTCGAGCAGGTGCTCGCCGGGCTGATCGCGCAGGCCGTCGGCGCCGACCCGGCACAGGTCTCGTACGTCGCCCACTCCGGCGGCGGGGAAGCGCTGACCACGATGCTCTCCGGCAGCTCGACCGCGGGCATCTCGGGCATCTCAGAGCTCGCCCCCTACATCGCCGACGGCTCGATGCGCGCGCTCGCGGTCTCGAGCCCCGAGGAGCTCGAGACGCTGCCCGGCGTGCCTTCGCTGCGGGAGAGCGGCATCGACGTCGAGCTGCAGAACTGGCGCGGCATCGCGGCGCCCCGCGGCCTCGAGGACGACGAGCGCGCAGCGCTCGTCTCGATGCTCGACGAGATGCGCGACTCGGAGACCTGGCGCCAGATCCTCGACGACCGCGGCTGGGGCGACGCCTACCTGACCGGCCCCGAGCTCGAGGCCTTCATCGACGAAGAGCAGCAGACAACCGAGCAGGTACTCCGCTCGATCGGATTGGTGGACTGATCATGCTGGGACGCAAGCGAGACGACCGCGAGCGGCGGCACCGCCCCGGACTCGAGACGACCGAGATGAGCGTGCTCGAGAAGGCGGAGTTCAACGCGCCGCCTCCTCAGGACGCCTTCGCCGCCGGCGCCTACCCCGCGGTGCTCTCCGGCGCCACGACCGCGCTCGTCGGCGCGATCATGGTCGTCGCGGCCATCTTCGTGCTGTTCGATGCCGCCCGACTGCCTGCGGCATCCGACCCCCTGGGCCCGGCCGCGTTCCCGATCCTCATCGGCTCGCTGCTCGGCCTCGTCGGCCTCGCGCTCGCGATCATCAACCACCGCTACGCGCTCGTGCTGCTGCGCGTGCGTCGCGGCGGCGTCGTGCGCCGCGGTCGCGGCGTCAGCACCGTGCTCGTGCTGGTCGCGCTGCTCGCCTTCGCGGCGCTGCTGCCGCTGGTCGGCTTCTTCCTCGCCGCGGCGCTGCTCTACGTCGCCGTCGCCCTGCTGCTCGGCGCGCCGCGCGGCTGGCACCTGGCCATCACGGCCGTCATCCTCGCGGGCGCCATCGTGCTGCTCTTCGACCGCATCATCGGGCTCACGCTGCCCGCCGGACCCTGGGGGTTCTGACATGGAAGCCTTCTCCCTCCTGCTGCAGGGCTTCGAAGCGGCGCTCACGCCCGAGAACCTGCTCTGGGCACTGCTCGGCGTCACGATCGGCACCGCCGTCGGCGTGTTGCCCGGCATCGGACCGGCGCTCACCGTGGCGCTGCTGCTGCCCATCACCTTCACGCTCGAGCCCTCGTCGGCACTGATCCTCTTCGCCGGCATCTACTACGGCGGCATGTACGGCGGATCGACCACCTCGATCCTGCTCAACACGCCGGGCGAATCGGCCTCGATCGTCTCGGCGCTCGAGGGCAACAAGATGGCGCGCTCCGGCCGCGCGGCCGCGGCGCTCGCGACCGCAGCCATCGGCTCGTTCGTCGCCGGCACCATCGGCACGATCGGCATCACGCTCGTCGCGCCGCTGATGGCCGCCTTCGCCGTCACCCTCGGGCCGCCCGAGTACGTCGCGCTCATGGCGATCGCCTTCGTCTCGGTCGCCGCGCTGCTCGGCCCCGACCTGCTGAAGGGCGCCGCGAGCCTGCTCGTCGGCCTCACCATCGGGCTCGTCGGCATCGACGTGCAGTCGGGGCAGGCGCGCCTGACCTTCGGCAGCGACCGGCTGCTCGACGGCATCGACGTCGTGCTCGTCGTGGTCGGCCTCTTCGCCGTCGCCGAGACGCTCTCGCACGTGCTGTCGGGCACGGGCAAGTCGACCGTGCAGCCGGTGCGCGGCAGGGCGAGCCTCACCCGCGAGGAGTGGCGACGGTCGTGGCCCGCGTGGCTGCGCGGCACCGCGCTCGGCTTCCCGATCGGCTCGCTGCCTGCCGGCGGCGCCGAGATCCCCACCTTCCTCAGCTACGCCGCCGAGAAGAAGCTCACCAAGCACAAGGGCGAGTTCGGCCACGGCGCCATCGAGGGCGTCGCCGGCCCCGAGGCCGCGAACAACGCGGCGGCCGCCGGCGTGCTCGTGCCGCTGCTGACCATCGGCCTGCCCACCAGCGCCACCGCGGCGATCATCCTGACCGCCTTCCAGTCCTATGGGCTGCAGCCCGGGCCGACCCTGTTCGCCGAGTCAGGCGATCTGGTCTGGGCACTCATCGCCTCGCTCTACATCGGCAACGTGATGCTGCTCGTGCTCAACCTGCCGCTCGTGAAGGTGTGGGCGCGGCTGCTGACCATTCCCACCTGGGCGATCTACGCATCCGTCACCGTCTTCGCGGCGCTCGGCGCGTTCGCGGCCGGCGGCTCGGTGTGGGACGTCGTGATCCTGGTGGTGCTCGGTGCGTTCGGCATGCTGCTGCGGCTCGCCGACATCCCCGTCGCGCCGGCGGTCGTGGGCCTGATCCTCGGCCCGCTGATGGAGGCCCAGCTGCGCCGCGCGATGACCCTCTCGGAGGGCGACCCGATGGTGCTCATCGAGAGCCCGCTGTCGATCGGCCTGTGGGTGGTCGTGCTGCTGCTGCTCGCGCTGCCGCCGCTCATCGGCGTGGGCCGCCGCCGCCGACGCGCCCTGCGCGATGCGGCGGTCGCCGACGCGGGCGCTCAGAGCGACGCCGAGGCGGTCGAGCCGGCCGCGAAGTAGCGCGCTCGACGCCAGCGCATACATCTGTATACAATGGTGCGCAGCATCGCCGTTCGCGCCCGAGAGGACCCAGACATGACCACTCCCACCAGCTACGACGTGCTCGTCGTCGGCGGCGGCAACGCGGGCTTCGCGGCCGCGCACGCCGCAGCCGAGCGGGGCCGCAGGGTGCTGCTGCTCGAGCGCGGCCAGCGCGACATGGCCGGCGGCAACAGCTTCTACACCGCCGGTGCCACGCGCATGAACCACGCCGGCCTCGACGACCTGCGCGACATCGTCGAGCACGACGACCGCCACGCGGTCACCGAGGTGCCCGCCTACTCGTCGGAGGAGTACCTCGCCGACCTGATCAAGGTCACCGACGGCAAGACCGACCGCGACATGGCGCAGGTGCTGGTGACCGAGACGGCGGATGCGGTGCGCTGGCTGAGCGGGCTGGGCCTGAAGTACCGACTCATGTACGAGCGGCAGGCATACGACCGCCCCGACGGCACCTACCTCTTCTGGGGCGGCCTGCACGTCGGCAACGTCGGCGGTGGCGAGGGACTGATCGCCGACCACACCGCGGTCGCCGAGCGGCTCGGCACCGAGGTGCGCTACGGCATTCGCGCCCGCTCGCTGATCGTCGAGGGCGGCCGCGTCGTGGGCGTGAGCGCCACCGACGACGACGGCGCCGAGCACGAGCTGCGCGCCGAGAGCGTGATCCTCGCCGCCGGCGGCTTCGAGTCGAGCCCCGATTGGCGCGAGGAGCACCTCGGGCAGGGCTGGGCGAACGCGAAGGTGCGCGGCACCCCCTACAACGTCGGCGACATGCTCTCGGCGGCGCTCGAGATCGGCGCGGCGAAGGGCGGCGACTGGTCGACCTGCCACTCGGTGCAGTGGGACGCCGGCGCCGAGCACAACGAGTCGAACCGCGAGCTCACCAACCGGCTGACGCGCCAGAGCTACCCGCTCGGCATCATCGTCAACCGCGACGGGCAGCGGTTCCTCGACGAGGGCGCCGACTTCCGCAACTACACCTACGCGAAGTACGGCCGCGAGATCCTCAAGCAGCCGGGCTCGATCGCCTGGCAGATCTTCGATGCGACGCTGCGCCCGATGCTCCGCACCGAGGAGTACGACATGCCGGGCATCGGCGTGCACCAGGCCGACACGCTCGACGAGCTGGCGGATGCGATGGGTGTCGACCGCGCGTCGCTCACCTCCGAGATCGACGCGTTCAACGCATCCATCGACCGCTCGACCACGTTCGACCCGACCGTCAAGGACGGTCGCCGGGCCGACGTGCAGCCGCCGAAGTCGCACTGGGCGTCACCCATCGAGACCGGGCCGTTCTACGCCTACCCGGTCACGTGCGGCATCACGTTCACGTTCGGCGGGGTCAAGGGCGACCTCGACGGGCGTGTGCTCGACGAGTCGGGCGCGCCGATCCCCGGCCTGCTCGCGTGCGGCGAGATGCTCGGTGGGCTGTTCTCGGGCAACTACCCGGGCGGCTCGGGGCTCGCTGCCGGTATGGTGTTCGGGCGCCGGGCGGGCTCGATCGCCTGAGCTCGTCGCGCGTCGCGCCGGCCCGGCAGGTTCGCCAGGGCCGGCGCGAACGCATCCCGGTAGATTCGGCAGCGGAGGTGGTGCGCAGATGGCGACCAGTGTGTACGACGAGATCCGGCAGGCGATCGTCGACGGGCGCATCAAGCCCGGCGAGGCGCTCTCCGAGAACCGGCTCGCCGCCGAGTTCGGCACTTCCCGCACCCCCGTGCGCGAGGCGCTGCACCGGCTCGAGATCGAGGCGCTCGTCGAGCGGCTGCCGCGCGGCGTGCAGGTGCGCGAGACGAGCCCCGAGGAGATCATCGACATCTACGACGTGCGCATCACGCTCGAGGGGGCGGCCGCACGGGCCGCGGCCGAGCGGGCGACCGAGCTCGATCGGCGCAGGCTGCGCGCGGCGCAGGAGGCGATGGCGAGCACGGGGTCGGATGCGCGCGCTCGCGCAGCCGCGAACCGGCAGTTCCACGAGACCATCTGGGCCGCCAGCCACTCGGCCACCCTCGTCGACCTGCTGCAGCGGCTCAACGTGCACCTCGTGCGCTACCCGACCACGACGCTCGAGGGCGACGACCGCTGGGCGGCCGTGCTCGAGGAGCACGAGCAGCTGCTGGCCGCCATCGACGCGCGCGACGGGCTGCGGGCCCGCGAGATCGCGGAGTCGCACATGACAGCCGCGCGCGAGGTGCGGATGCGGATGTACTCGGAGGCGCCGGCGGCGCGGTGAGGCGGTCGTCCACAAGTTATGGTGGGCAGGCACGCGGTGTGGGTCGGAAGTGCGAGCATGGCCGATGCGCACAGGACCAGGTGGGGGTGATCCCGATCACGACACAGTTCGAATTCCGTCTGGTTGACGGAGCCGCGCCTTCCGGCGAGCTCGAGGCGGATCAGCTCATCGCCATCGCGCAGAGCCTCAAGGAGCTGGCGACCAAGCTGAGCCGCTCAGAGACCGAGGCCGAGCCGATCGGGCGCCCTTCGGCTCGGACCCAGCGCGTGGCGAGGCTCACGATCGGGCTCGCGCCCGGGAGCACCCGTGTCTTGGTGCGCCGATCCGAGGACGACGACGCGCTCGCCTTCGACCTGGACGAGGAGCGAGCGTTCGATGAGAAGTTCGAGGCGATCGTCGACTCGATCGCGCTTGACGAACGTCCCGATTGGGTGACTGACACAGTGGCCCTCGCTGCCGGTGAGCTGCGATCCGCGCTGGAGAAGGCGGCGCCGAAGGTGGAGTTCCTCGTCGCGGGGAGGGTGAGTGCCAAGTTCTCCACGGCTGCGACGCACAGGGAGACCTGGCGTCCTCGCAGCACGGACCAGGCTCCTGACACCGTGACGTTCGTCGGCCAGTTGCGCATGGTCAACCTGGACACGCAACGGCTGCAGGTGACCGACGACGTCGGCAACAAGGTCGCTCTGCCCAATGTGGTCAACGCGGATCACGTCGGAGGACTGATCGGCTCCTACGTTGCGGTCGTCGGAGTTCCGGGCCTCGACGCGAGAGGCAGGCTCGCGCAGATTCAGGAGGCAGTCATCGAGCCGGCCGTGGGCCTCGCCGCGACGGCGGGCGCGAGGGCGCCGGCTTCGCTCGAGTCGATTCTCGCTAGCGCGCCTGGCCCGGAGCCAGGCGGCCTGCCCGGCCTCGCACCGCAAGAGGCAGAGGCGTTCTTGCAAGCGATCGGACGCTGAGTGGCGTTGCGCGCGGCATTGTTGGACACGGACGTGTTCAGCGCGCTGTACGTGACGCCCAGGGAGACGGTCACGAAGCAGCAGTACCCGGTTGCTGCGTGGGAAGCGAGCCTTGTCGGTCATCGGGTGCTCATCGCCTTCCAGACCCGAGCTGAGCTCTTGAGCGTAAGGCGCCGGCTCAAGTCGGCGACAGGTGGATAGCGGCGTGCGCCATCGCGAAGGGTCTACCCCTGCTCACCGGCAACCAGCGGCACTTCGAAGGCGCCCCGGGACTCGAGCTCATGGCAGCGATCCTCTAGGTGCTGGCTCGTGCGGCCGTCGCCACCACGATCGGACGGTTCACCGCTCCGGCGTGAACCGCAGCGGAAACCGCCACGGCCCTGCGGCCCGAGACCGCGACGACGGCGCGACCCAAAGGGGCGGCGCCGTCGTCGGTCGGCGTCAGTTGCTCGGGAACCCGAGGTTCAGTCCACCGTGGCTCGGGTCGAGCCAGCGGCTCGTGACGACCTTCTCGCGCGAGTAGAAGTCGAAGGCGTGCTTGCCGTAGGCCTTGCCCTGGCCGAACGCCGACTGCTTCCAGCCGCCGAACGAGTGGTAGCCGACCGGCACCGGGATCGGCACGTTGACGCCGACCATGCCCACCTGCACCTCGTTCTGGAAGCGCCGCGCCGCGCCGCCGTCGTTCGTGAAGATCGCGGTGCCGTTGCCGAACGGGTTCGCGTTGATCAGCTCCAGGCCCTCCTCATAGGAGGCGACGCGCACGATCGACAGCACCGGTCCGAAGATCTCCTCCTGGTAGGCGGCCGAGCTCGTCGGCAGCTTGTCGAGCAGCGTCGGCTTCACCCAGAAGCCGTTCGGGTCGCCATCCACCTCCGGGTCGCGGCCGTCGACCACGACTTCCGCGCCGTCTGCCTCGGCCGTGGCGATGTAGCCGACCACCTTGTCGCGGTGAGCGCCCGAGATGAGCGGGCCCATGTCGTTGTCGCGCGTGCCGTCGCCGGTGCGGATCGTCGCCATGCGCTCGGCGATCTTCGCCTGCAGCTCGTCGGCGATCGACTCCACCGCGACGACGACCGAGATGGCCATGCAGCGCTCGCCCGCCGAGCCGAAGCCGGCGTTCACCGCGGCGTCGGCCGTCACATCGAGGTCGGCATCCGGCAGCACCAGCATGTGGTTCTTCGCGCCGCCGAGCGCCTGCACGCGCTTGCCGTGCTTCGAGCCCGTCTCGTAGACGTACTGCGCGATCGGCGTCGAGCCCACGAACGAGACGGCGGCGACGTCCTCGTGGGTGAGGAGCACATCCACCGCCTCCTTGTCGCCGTGCACGACGGTGAGCACGCCGTCGGGCAGGCCCGCCTCCTGGTAGAGCTCGGCGATGAACACTGCCGCCGAGGGGTCCTTCTCGGACGGCTTCAGCACCACGGCGTTGCCCGCCGCCAGCGCGATCGGCGCGAACCACAGCGGCACCATCGCCGGGAAGTTGAACGGGCTGATGATGCCCACGACGCCGAGCGGCTGCCGCAGCGAGTAGACGTCGACGCTGGTCGAGACGTTCTCGGAGTACTCGCCCTTCGTCAGCAGCGGGAACGCGGTCGCGAGCTCGACGACCTCGATCGCGCGCGCGATCTCGCCCAGCGCATCCGAATGAACCTTGCCGTGCTCGGCGGTGATGATGCGGGCCAGGTCGTCCTTGCGGCTGACGATCAGCTCGCGGAAGCGGAACATGATCGCCTGCCGCTTCGCGATCGACAGGTCGCGCCAGGCCGGGAACGCCGCCTTCGCCGCCGCGATCGCCTCGGCGACCTCGTCGGCCGAGGCGAGCGCCACCTCACGGGCGACGGTGCCCAGCGCCGGGTTGTAGACCGGGGCGGTGCGGCCCGAGCCGGCCGTACGGGCACCGGCGATGAAGTGGGGGATGGTCTCGACCGCGCGGGTCTCGGTGATCGTCATGGATGCTCCTCGTTGCGATGGATTGCGTCGTACTGCGTACTGGGGTTGCGGTGCGCCCGGCGCCAGCGGCGCGGCGGCGCAGCCGGCGGACGGGGTCAGGCGTAGATCGCCTGGTAGAGCTGCTCGACCTGCTCGGCGGTCGGCACGCGGGGGTTATTGCTCGGCGAGCCCGAGGCGAGCGCCTGCTGCGCCATGACGGGCACGAGCGCATCCCAGGCGGCGCGCTCGATGCCGCGCCCGGCGGGCGTCGGCACCTCGAGCTCCCCCGCCAGCAGCCGCAGCTCGGCCACGAGCCGCTCGGCCGCGTCGGCATCGCTGTGCGAGGCGTCGGCGACGCCCAGCGTGCGCGCGCAGGTCGCGTAGCGCTCGATCGCGGCCTCGACCGAGAAGGCGGTGAGCTCGGCGAACAGCATCGCGTTGGCCATGCCGTGCGCGATGCCGAAGTGGCCGCCGAGCGGGCGGCTCATGCCGTGCACGAGGGCGACGGATGCGTTCGAGAACGCGAGCCCCGCGAGCGTCGACGCGAGCATCATCTGCTCGCGCGCCTCGACATCGGTGCCGTCGGCGTAGGCGCGGCGGAGGAAGCGCCCGATGCGCTCGATCGCGGCGAGCGCGTAGGTGTCGGAGACCGGGTTGGCCTTGCGGCTGACGTAGGCCTCGATCGCGTGCGTGAGCGCGTCGATGCCGGTGTCGGCGGTGAGGCGCGGCGGCATCGAGACGGTGAGCTCGTAGTCGATCACGGCTGCCTTGGCGAGGTAGCCGGGGCCGGCGCAGAGCATCTTCTCGTTCGTCGCGCTGTCGGTGATGATCGTGAACTGCGTCACCTCGGAGCCCGTGCCGGCAGTGGTGGGCACGGCCACGACCGGCAGCGCCGGGCCGACGAACTGGAACGGCGCCTTCAGCTCGCGCATGCCGCCGCCCCGCACCGCCAGCGCCGAGAGCGCCTTCGCGGTGTCGATGGGGCTGCCGCCGCCGAGCGCGACGATGCTGTCGGCGTCGTGCGCGCGGATCGCGGCGAGGCCCGCCTCGAGCGAGTCGCTCGTGGGGTCGGGGATGGTGCCGTCGAAGACCGCGACGTGCGCGCCTGCGCGGCGGAGCGCATCCGCCACCCGGCCGGCGACGCCGACGGAGACGAGGAAGCGGTCGGTGACGACCAGCGGCTGGCTGGCGCCCTGCGCGGCGAGCAGCTCGCCGATGCCGTCGACGGAGCCCGCACCGAAGCGCAGGACGGGAGGGGTCTGGATGTCGTAGCTCACCAGTGGCACGCCTTCGTGTCAGCCCGAGTCTCGGGGAGGGGGGATGCCACCAGCATCGGGCGCATCGATGCAGGGCGCAACCGCCATTCGCGCAGTGTCGACTGCAGAAGTGCAGAATGGAGTGATGGACGCCGAGAACCTGCGCTACCTGCTCGAAGTCGCCCGAGCCGGCCGGCTGCGCGATGCCGCCGCGCACCTGCAGGTCGACGAGACGACCGTCTCGCGCCGCATCAGCCGGCTCGAGCAGGAGCTGGGCGTGCGGATGTTCGACCGCACGCCGCAGGGCTGGCGCATCACCGAGCCGGGGCGGCTGCTGCTGCCGCACGCGGAGGCCATCGAGTCGAGCGTGTCGCGCGCGCTCGAGGCGGTCGTATCGCGACCGGGCGTGCTGAGCGGCACCGCCCGGATCCTGGCGCCCGACGGGTTCGGCGCGAACGTGCTGATGCCGGGGCTGCGGCCGCTCATCGAGGCGCACCCGGGGCTCGGGCTCGAGCTCATCACCGCCACCAGTCACGACCTCATCACCGCGCGTGACTTCGACGTGGCGGTGACGCTCGAGCGGCCGGCGCCGCGCGCGGCCGCCGTCGCGCACCTGGCCGACTACGAGCTGCGGTTCTACGCCAGCCGCGACTACCTCGAGCGACACGGCGCGCCCGCGTCGCTCGAGGCGCTCCGAGACGACCACGACCTCATCTGGTACGTGGATGCGCTGCTCGACGTGGCGCCGCTGCGGATCCTCGAGGAGCTGCTGCCGCGGGCCCGAGCGCGGCTGCAGACCAACAACATCACCGGACACCACAGCGCCGCGCGGGCGGGCCTCGGCGTCGCGCTGCTGCCGACCTACATCGGCGCGACCGATCCCTCGCTCGTCGGGGTGCTGCCGGAGCAGCTGCGGATCCGCCGCACCTACTGGCTCGTCGTGCCGCGCGACCTCACCGAGCTGCTGCGCGTGCGCGAGATCACCGCGGCGCTGCACGCGCTGGTGGCGGCGCACCCGCACCTGGAGACGCGCGCGCTGACTCGGCCGGCTACCCCTCCGGCGTGAACCGCAGCGGGAACCGCACAGGGCCCGTGTTCCCCGAGACCGGCAGCCACTCGCCCGGCCCGTCGGCAGCGACATCTGGCATCCGCTGCGCGAGCAGGGGGAGTGCGACGCTCATGTCGGTGCGGGCGACGAAGTGGCCGAGGCAGTGGTGCACGCCGCCGCCGAACCCCGCGTGCAGGGGCCGGTCGTCGTAGCGGATGTCGAACGGCACGTGCTCGGCCATGGCGAGCGGGTCGGTGCCGATCGCGTGCGACAGCACCTGCACGATGCCGCCCTTGGGGATCAGCAGGCCGTTCAGGTCGACGTCGTCGATCGCCTCGCGGGTGACCCAGGTGACGGTCGGGTTCACGCGCATCACCTCTTCGACCGCGCGGGAGCCGAGCTCCGGTCGCTCGGCGAGCAGTGCCCACTGATCCGGGTGCTTGAGGAACGTCTGCAGGGCGAGGCCCAGCTGGTTGCGGGTCGTCTCCATGCCCGCGAACGCGAGGAAGACCAGCGCGACCGACAGCTCTCGGCGACTCAACGCATCCCCCGCCTCGTGCGCGGCGATGAGGGTGCTCACGAGGTCGTCGCGCGGATGCGACTGGCGGTCGACGATGACCCGCTCGATGTACTCGGTGAGCTGCTCGAGCGCCGCCTCGATGCGCGGCAGGTCGTGCTTCACGTTGATGCCGAACGACTTGCCGAGGTCGTCGGCCAGGTGGGCGACCTGCGGCCACTCCTCGTCGGGCAGGCCGAGCAGCAGGCAGAGGATCCGGCTCGAGTAGGGCTCGGCGAACTCGCTCACGAACTCGACCGTGCCGCGCGCCGCGAACTGATCGATCAGGTCGTTCGCCAGCGCCTGGAACTGCGGCCGCATCGCCTCGATGGTCTTGCTGCGGAAGGCCGGGCCGAGCAGCCGCCGCAGCCGCAGGTGGTCGTCGCCGTCGATGCTCAGCAGCGTCTCCTGCCACCACTCGCGCCACGGCCCGTCGTGGATGCCGTTCTGGTCGGGCCACTTGTCGTTGCCCTGGCGGAAGCGGCGGTCCTTCAGGATCGCCGTGCCCTCCTCGTAGCGCAGGATCGCCCAGCCGTACGGCGTCTCGGCGAACCAGCTCTCGTCGCGCGCCGCATGCACGACCTCGGAGGTGACGTCGAAGGCCGGGTCGGCGAGGTCGAGGAAGCGCGAGGCGGTCATGACCGGAGCCTATGGGCGGGCGTGGGCGGTGGCCAGCATCCGCGCGGCACGATCGGGGCGGATGCGCTGCCACGGCTCGGGCGCACCGGTCGCCGGACGGCGCGCACACCGAGAGCCATGCGCCCTCGCACAGGTGCGCTCGTTACGCTCGAAGATGCGAGCCGAACCCGTCGGCTCCCGACGGAGCGCACATGACCGGCAACGCGACCACCCGCTTCAGCAATGTCGCCCTGCTCTCCGTCGCGAGCGCCCTGCCCAGCCGAGTCACCACATCCGATGACATCGAGCACCGCCTGAGCGGCGCGCTCTCGCGCCTCAAGCTCAAGGGCGGCCTGCTGCGCCGCGTCGCGGGCGTCGACGAGCGCCGCAACTGGGCCGAGGGCGAGTCGGCCGACGCCGCCACCGTGCACGCCGGCAGCCGCGCGCTCGCCGACGCCGGCATCGACGCCTCGCAGGTGGGCCTGCTCATCAACACGAGCGTCACCCGCAAGCACCTCGAGCCCTCGGTCGCCGTGCGGCTGCACCACGAGCTGGGCCTGCCGTCGAGCGCCATCAACTTCGACGTCGCCAACGCCTGCCTCGGCTTCGTCAACGGCATGAGCCTCGCCGCCGGCATGATCGAGTCGGGCCAGATCGACTACGCGATCGTCGTCAACGGCGAGGACGCCGACGACATCCAGGTCAACACCATCGAGCGGCTGCTCGGGGCCGACATCGACCGCGCCGACTTCCTCAGCGAGTTCGCCACCCTCACGCTCGGCTCGGGATCCGCCGCCGCCGTGCTCGGCCGCGCCGACCGCCACCCCGACGGCCACCGCATCCTCGGCGGCGTCACCCGCGCCGCCACCCAGTGGCACGACCTGTGCGTCGGCAGCGCCGAGGGCATGTACACGAACGCGAAGGCGCTCCTCAAGGGCGGCCTCGAGCTCGTCGTCTCGGCCTGGAAGGAGGCGGCGCCCGAGTGGCGGTGGTCAGACATGGATCGCTACATCACCCACCAGGTCTCCTCCGTGCACACGAGCGCCATCATCAAGGCGGCCGGCCTCGACCCGGCCCGCGTGCCCACGACCTTCCCCCGCTTCGGCAACGTCGGCCCGGCATCGATCCCCATCACGCTCGCCGAGGAGCAGGCCGGCCTGCGCCGCGGCGACCGCGTGCTGCTCATGGGCGCGGGTTCGGGCCTCAACACCGCGATGATGGAGCTCGCCTGGTGACAGGCGCGACCGCCGGCGGCGCGGTGCCTGCTGGGCCGGAGTCGGCGGGCCCGGCGCCTGCTGGCCCGCCGTCGACCGCGATCCCCGCCTCGCTGCCGCCGCGCGATCTGCCGGGGCTCGATCCGGCGTGGAGCCGCATCGTCGCTGTGCCCGGCCGCGGCCGCGACGCGGGCAGCACGCGCCACTGGCACTGCATCGACACGGCGGATGCCCTGGGTCGCCTGGGCGTGCACCCCGGGTCGGAGAGGCTGGCCGGCACGATCCTCGCGGTGCACGGCAATCCCACCTGGTCGTACCTCTGGCGCAGCATCGCCGCCGAGTCGCTGCGGCGCGCGGAAGCCGGGCAGCCGGCGTGGCGGGTCGTCGCCGTCGACCAGCTCGAGATGGGCTTCTCGGAGCGGAGCGCCGAGGGAGTGCCGCTCGACCGCCCGCTGGCGCAGCGGGTCGCCGACCTGACGGCGTTCACGGATGCGCTCGGTGCTGATGGCGCCGCGCTCGAAGGCCCCGTCGTCACCCTCGGGCACGACTGGGGCGGCGTCATCTCGCTCGGCTGGGCCGTCGATCACCCGTCGCAGCTGGCGGGCGTCGCGCTGCTGAACACCGCCGTGCACCACCCGGAGGGCGTGCCGATCCCCGCGCCGCTGCGGCTCGCGGGCGCTCGCGGCGTGCTGAGCGCCTCGACGGTCGCGACGACCGGCTTCCTCGACACGACGCTCGCGCTCGCCTCGCCGGCCCTGCCGCCGGCCGTGCGGGATGCGTATCGCGCGCCGTACCGCTCGGCCGAGCGGCGCCGCGGCATCGGCGCGTTCGTCGCCGACATCCCCGTCGACGCGCGGCACGAGAGCTTCGCCGAGCTGACGCGCATCAGCGACGGCGTCGCCGCGCTCGCGGTGCCGGCGCTCATGCTGTGGGGGCCGAACGACCCGGTCTTCGGCGACCGCTACCTCGACGACCTCGTCGACCGCCTGCCGCACGCCGACGTGCACCGCTTCGAGGGCGCCAGCCATCTGGTCGCCGAGGATCGCCCCTATGCCGAGGCAATGCTCGACTGGCTCGACGACCGGGCGGTCGCGCGCCGCGAGCGCGGACCGCGCGCGAGCGTCGAGCGGGCGGCGCCCGATGCCCTCGCGCCCGATGCCATCGCGCTCGAGGCCCTCGCGCCCGAGGCCATCGCGCTCGAGGCCGTCGCGCTCGAGGCCATCGCACCCGAGGCGACGAGCGCGCCTGCCGCAGCCGACGCATCCGCCCCCTTCGTGCCTCTCTGGCGCGGCCTCGACGAGCGCGCCGCCGACGACGCGGTCGCCGTCATCGACATGGCCGCGCGCGGCAGGAGCGGTCACCGCCGCGTGAGCTGGCGGCAGCTCGACACGCGCGTGCGCGAGCTCGCCGCCGGCCTGCACGCGATGGGGGTGCGCAAGGGCGACCGCGTCTCGCTGCTCGTGAAGCCCGGCCCCACGCTCACCGCCGTGCTCTACGCCTGCCTGCGCATCGGCGCGGTCGTCGTGGTGGCCGATGCGGGCCTCGGCCTGCGCGGCCTCACCCGCGCGGTGCGCGGCACCTGGCCCGACGTCGTCATCGGCGAGCGGCTCGGCCTCACCGCCGCGCGGGCGCTCGGGTGGCCGGGCTTGCGCATCTCGGCGGAGCGGCTGCCGGGCATCGCGGCGGCGGCGCTCGGGGTCGCCTGCAGCCTCGCCGACGTGGCCGCGCTCGGCCGCGGCGCCCCGCTGCCCGCCGAGCCCGGCGCCGACGACGAGGCGGCGATCCTGTTCACCTCCGGCTCCACCGGCCCCGCGAAGGGCGTCGCCTACCGGCACGGCCAGCTGAGCGCCCTGCGCGACGTGCTCGCCAGCCACCTCGAGATCGAGCCCGACAGTGGGCTCGTGACCGGCTTCGCCCCCTTCGCGCTGCTCGGCCCGGCGCTCGGCACCCGCTCGGCGACGCCCGACATGGATGTCTCGGCGCCGCGCACGCTCACCGCGACCGCGGTCGCCGCGGCGGTGCGCGAGTCGCATGCCGGCATCGTCTTCCTGTCGCCCGCGGCGATCCTCAACGTGGTCGAGACGGCGGATGCGCTCACCGCCGACGATCGCGCGGCACTCGCGGGCGTGCGCACCTTCCTCTCCACCGGCGCGCCGATCAGCGAGGCGATGCTCACCGCGGTCGCCGAGCTGATGCCGAGCGCCATCCCGCACACCCCCTACGGGATGACCGAGTGCCTGCTCGTCGCCGACATCACGCTCGACGGGGTGCGGGCGGCTGCCGCAGCGCCCGACGCGGGGGTCTGCGTCGGCACGCCCATCGGCGCCAACCGCGTGCTCGTCAGCGCCCTCGACGGCGATGGGCGCGCGACCGGCCAGCCGAGCGCCGAGCCTGGCGTGCTGGGCGAGATCGTCATCTCGGCGCCGCACCTCAAGCAGCGCTACGACCGGCTGTGGCTCACCGATCGCGCGGCGGCGCGCGAGACGCCCGCCGACGGCGCGCGCTGGCACCGCACCGGCGACATCGGCCACCTCGACACCGAGGGTCGCCTCTGGATCGAGGGACGCATCCAGCACGTCATCGTGACCGCCGAAGGGCCCATCGCCCCGGTCGGCGCCGAGCAGGATCTCGAGCGGGTCGACGGTGTGCGCCGCGCTGCCCTCGTCGGCATCGGACCGCACGGGCTGCGGCAGGCGGTCGCCGTGATCGAGCCGGCGACCGGCGACGCGGGGCGCGCTCGCAGGCCCGGGCTCGCCGACCCGCAGCTCACCGCGGCGGCCAGGCGGCGCTCGCGGGTGCCGCTGGCGGCCGTGCTCGTCGTGCCCCAGCTGCCCACAGACATCCGCCACAACTCCAAGATCGACCGCTCGCGGCTGTCGACCTGGGCCGAGCGCGTGCTCGACGGCCAGCGGCCGGGCGCGCCGTGAGCGCGGCCATCGACGGGAGCCCGCGATGAGAGTGCTCGTCACCGGCGCATCCGGGTTCCTCGGCCGCGCGGTCGCCGCCGAGCTCGTCGCCGCCGGCCACGACGTGCGCGCGCTGCAGCGGCGCCCCTCGCGGGTGCCGGGGGTGACGGATGCGCTGGGTTCCGTCACCGACGCCGCGCACGTCGCGCGCGCGATGGCAGGGGAGGGGGGCTCGCTGGAGGGCGGCGCCGTCGAGGGCGTCGTGCACCTCGCCGCGAAGGTCTCGCTCGCGGGCGATCCGGAGGACTTCCGGCGGGTGAACGTGGAGGGCACGCGCACGATGCTCGACGCGGCCGAGCGGGCGGGCGTCGCGCGCTTCGTGCAGGTGTCGTCGCCCTCGGTCGCGCACACCGGCTCGTCGCTCGCGGGCGTCGGCGCCGAGCCGGCGTCGCCGGAGTACGCGCGCGGTGACTACGCCCGGACGAAGGCGGAGGCCGAGCTGCTCGCGCTCGCGCGCGACTCCGAGGCGATGCGCGTGCTCGCTGTGCGGCCGCACATCGTGTGGGGGCCGGGCGACACGCAGCTGATCGAGCGGATCGTCGAGCGCGCCCGCCGCGGCCGCGTGCCGCTGCTGAGCGGCGGCCGGGCGCTCATCGACACCACCTACGTCGACAACGCTGCGAGCGGCATCGTCGCGGCGCTGCATCGGGCGGATGCTGCCCACGGCAAGGCCTACGTGATCACGAACGGCGAGCCGCGGCCGGTCGCCGACATCCTCGCCGGCATCTGCATCGCGGCGGGCGTCGAGCCGCCGCACCGGAGCGTGCCCGCCGGCCTCGCCCGGTTGGCCGGCTCGGCGGTCGAGCGGCTCTGGGCGATCCGCCCGGGCACCGACGAGCCGCCGATGACGCGCTTCCTGGCGGAGCAGCTCTCGACCGCGCACTGGTTCGACCAGCGCGCCACGCGCGCCGCCCTCGACTGGGCGCCGACCGTCTCGATCGACGAGGGCCTGCGGCGGCTCGCGGCGCACTACGCTTAGCCACGCCGCCCCGCACTGCGTCACCGCACGTCCCCGCGCTGCGTCACCGCCCGCGCCAGCGCTGCCGCCCCGCCGCCGCGTGCAGCGTCACGAAACGCGGACGCATCCGCCAAACACACCGAAACGCGGATGCACCCCCCGCTTTTCGCGACCACTCCGCGTTTCGGCACGCCCGCGGCGCGGAGCGACCGAGCCACGCCGCGGATCCGACCGACTCACGCCCACGCCGGCAGAACGTCACCGCGCCGCCCGCGCCCCCGCCCCCAACGTCGCCAAACGCGGACGCATCCGCCAAGCCGCACCGAAACGCGGATGATCCACCCGCGTTTCGCGACGACTCCGCGTTTCGGCACCGCCGCCGACGCTCGTCAGTCCGGCGAGCCATCGAGCAGCAGGAATTGCACGAGCGGGGGAGCAGACTTCACGTTGGGTCGACGACTCTCCTGCAAAGAACCGGGATGCCGCAAGGTCTCGACGAGTCAGGAATTCACCTTCTGATCTCCGTCGACTCATGCTGACCGGTTCGCGACTGCCCTGGGGCAGTCGCGCAGTGCCGCGACACGACACTGCCCCGTCACCGGCATCCGCCAGGATGGTCGCGTGGAGGAACTGCCGTGACCGCCGTCAGCGCAGCGCTGCGCCTGCAGCGCCTCGTCGCCAGCGACGCGGCGCTCGCGCTGCTGCGCGCCGAGCACGCGCCGATCATCGTCGCGCTCCTTGCCCGGCACCTCGGCGGCGAGGTGCGGCGCAGACCGGCCGAGGAGTTCATCGATCTCGTCGACGCCGACCTCGACGCCCTCCGCCCGCACTTCGCGCTGCCGCAGACCGGCAAGGCCTACGCCGCCGCGTGGCGGGCCGCCGGGTGGCTGGTGCGCCGCCCCGCGCCCGAGGCCCGCGCCGAGACCGTCGAGCTGTCACCCGAGGCGCTCCGGGCCATCCGCATCTTCGAGCAGATCGAGCAGCCGCGCGCGACCGCGACCGAGTCGCGGCTCATGACCATCCGCGACCAGGTGCAGCGGCTCGCGGTCGAGACCGATCCCGACGGCACCCGCCGGCGCGAGGCGCTCGAGCGCGAGCGCGCGGTGATCGACGCGCAGATCCAGGCGATCGGCGAGGGCCGCTTCGAGCCGCTCGACCCCGGCCGCGCCAAGGAGCGCGTCAGCGAGATCCTGCGTCTCGCCGAAGACGTGCCCTACGACTTCCAGCGCGTGCGGTTCCGCTTCGACCAGCTCAACCACGAGCTGATGGCCAGCCTGCTCGACTCCGACGAGTCGCAGCGCAGCGTGCTCGAAGACATCTTCCGCGGCGTCGACCTGATCGAGCAGACCGACGAGGGACTCACCTTCGCGGCGTTCTCGGCGCTCGTGCTCGACGCCGAGCGCAGCGAGGCGTTCGAGGCCGACATCGAGAGCCTGCTCGACCGCGACCTCGGCGACGCGATGACGACGGCAGAGCGCCGCTTCCTCCGCACGTTCCTCCGCACCCTGAAGCTCGGCAGCCACGAGATCCACGGCGTGCTCGCCGAGTTCGCGCGCGGCCTCCGCCGCTACGTGCAGTCGCAGGACTTCCAGCGCGACCGGGCTCTCCAGCGCGCCATCCGCTCCACCCTCGCCACCGCGCTGCAGGCGGCCGCGCACCTGAAGCCCTTCCACGCGAGCGGACTCGACCTGCCGCTCACCTCGGTCGAGCTCTCGAGCGTCGGCGCGCTCAGCTTCCACGACCCATCCGAGTTCGCCATCGACCAGCAGGTCGTCTCCCACGAGGCCGGCCTCGCCGACCTCGAGCAGCTGCGGGCGCTCGCGCGCGACACCGAGATCGACTTCGAGGAGCTGACGGGCGTCGTCAACGAGCGCGTGCGCGGCGACGCTCCGCTCACCGTCGCCGAGCTGCTCGCCGACTGGCCGGCGACCCAGGGCGTCGCGAGCGTCGTGGGCCTGATGACCCTGGCGATGCGGCACGGCACGGTCGCGGTCGACGAGACCGAGACCGTCGTCTGGCCCGGCATCGACGGCGCCACCCGCAGCGCCGTCGTGCGCAGCCACCGCTTCGTCGAGAGGATCCCGACATGATCGACACGCGTGCGGGCGAGCAGATGCCCGCGACCGACCTGGCGCTCGAACCCGACGGGGCGGATGCGTCGCCCGGCTCCACGACGCTGTGGCCGGGAGACGTTGGCCGGCTCCGCGAGGACTCGCGGCGGGCGCTGCTCGAGCTGATCCAGGGGCCGTACCTGTCGGCGTCGAACCGCGGCCGGCTCTGGATCGCGCTGCTCGCCGACACCGACGCGATCCGCTCGCGCCTGCACGAGCTGTTCCTCGAGCTGGTGATCGACCGCACCGACGAGATCGCCTTCGTGCGCCCGGTCGACGCCGGCGACCGCCCGGTGCCGCTCGCCGTGCGCTCCCGGGCGCTCACCTTCATGGACACCCTGATGCTGCTCGTGCTGCGCCAGCACCTGGTCGCCGCCCGGGGGGAGCGGCGCGTGTTCGTCGATCGGAGCGACGTCTACGAGCAGCTCGCGCCCTACCGGGTCGCGCGCGACGAGGCGGACTTCGAACGCCGGATGAACGCATCCTGGACCAAGCTGATGAACAAGCTCGGCCTCATCCACCGCGCGGGCACCGACGATCGGGTCGAGATCTCGCCGGCGCTGCGGCTCATCTTCGACGACGACCGCGTGCAGGCGCTGCGCCGCGAGTACGAGGCGGTGATCGAGCGGGGCGGCGCCGCCGCGCTCGACGCGGCAGAAGCCGAGCGTGCCGGACGGCACGCGCAGCCGCCGGAAGACGACGTGGATGACGAGGAGCCGACGCCGTGACGATGCTGGAGATCCCCGAGCTCGACGTGCTCGATCCGACCACGCAGGACCCGACCACGCAGGACCCCACGAAGCAGTGGCGCCTGGCCGAGGTGCAGCTGCTCAACTGGGGCACCTTCGACGGCCTGCACCGGGTGCCGATCGCTCGCAAGGGCCAGCTGATCA
The DNA here is from genome assembly GCF_030758955.1 of Agrococcus beijingensis. Taxonomy (NCBI): domain Bacteria; kingdom Bacillati; phylum Actinomycetota; class Actinomycetes; order Micrococcales; family Microbacteriaceae; genus Agrococcus; species Agrococcus beijingensis. The sequence goes on from NZ_CP132360.1 coordinate 1,762,493, forward strand.
CCGGCGCCTCGGGCTCGGGCAAGTCGTCGCTGCTCGACGGCATCGCCGCTGTGCTGACGCCCGACGGGCTGCTGCAGTTCAACGCCGCCGCCCAGGGAGCCGGTGCGGTGCGCGGCGACCGCAGCGTCGTCAGCTACGTGCGCGGTGCGTGGTCGAAGGCCGCCGACGAGGAGCAGGATCGCATCGTCAGCCGCTACCTGCGGGCCGGCACGGTCGTGAGCGGCGTGCTGCTGCGGTACGAAGACGGGGCGGATGCGGTGGTCACGCTCGCGAGGCTGATGTTCCTGAAGGGCACATCGACCGACAAGAGCGACCTGCGCGACGCGTACCTGCTCGAGCAGAGCCACCTCGACCTCGATCAGCTGCGGGCCTTCGTGACCAGCCAGGCGAGCGGCATCGACACCCGCGGCCTGCAGCGGGCCTACCCGAAGGCGGTGCTCACCACCAGCGGCAAGCACGCGAAGTTCTACGCGCGGCTGGGCAGCGTGCTCGGCATCAGCGGCGACAACGCGCTGCAGCTGCTGCACCGCACGCAGTCGGCGAAGAACCTGGGCAGCCTCGACCACCTCTTCCGCACGTTCATGCTCGACCGGCCGCAGACCTTCACGATCGCCGACAATGCCGTGCAGCAGTTCGGCGAGCTGGATGCGGCGCACAAGCACGTCGTCGACCTGCGCCTGCAGCGCGACGCACTGACGATCATGCGCGACCTCGGCGACCGCTACGACGACGCATCCGCCCGTGCCACGACCGCGGGCGGGCTGCGGGACCTCGTGCGGCCGTTCGAGACCCGTGAGCGGATGCGGCTCGCCCGGCAGGAGCGGACGGTCGCCGACGTCGCGGCGCAGCAGGCGCGCGCGGCGCTCGACGCGGCGCGCGACGGCGACGCGGCCGCCGCCGAGGATCACCGGCTGGCACTGCAGGCGCTCGATCGCGCGGGCGGCGCTGACCTCGTGCAGCTCGACGGGCGCATCGGCGACGCGCAGCGCGAGGTCGGGCATCGGCGGGCGCAGCTCGAGCGACTGACGCGGCAGCTCGCCGACGTCGGCATCGACCGCGCACCCCGCGACGAGGCGCAGTTCGCCGAGCTGCGCTCGATGGCCGACGACGAGCTGCGGCAGCCCGCGGCCAAGCTCGACATGGAGCATCCCGCCGTGCAGCGGCTCACGCAGTCGACCGAGCGGCGCAAGCGGATCGATGCCGAGCTGCAGGCGCTGCGGCGCTCGCGGAGCAACATCGACGCCCGTCGGCTCGACGTGCGGTCGCGGCTGGCCGCGCACCTGGGGGTGCTCGAGCGGGCGGTGCCCTTCGCGGGCGAGCTGCTCGACGTAAAGCCGGAGGAGCGCCGCTGGACGGGCGCGATCGAGCGGGTGCTGCGGCCGCTCGCCACCACGCTGCTGGTGCGGGCGGAGCATCTGGCGGCGGCGCGGCGCTGGATCGACGGCGAATCGCTCGGCACGCGCCTGACCTACGAGGTCGTGGAGGCAGAGGTGCCGAGCCCGCGCTCGCTCGCGAGCGACGCCTCGCTCGTGCGGAAGGTCGCCGTGGGCGGCGGCGGCTTCCACGACTGGCTCGCGCACCGGCTCTCGGACCAGTACGACATCGCCTGCGTCGAGACCGCCGACGAGCTCGACCGCTTCGCCCGTGCGGTGACGATCCGCGGGCAGGTGAAGCGCTCGGCCACCCGTTACGAGAAGGACGACACGTTCGCCGTCGACGATCCGACACGCTGGCTGCTGGGCTCGAGCGACGCGCGCCACGAGGCGCTGCTCGGGCAGCATGCCGAGGCGGAGGCCGACGTGCGCTCGGCCGCGCGCGAGGTCGAGCTGCTGCAGGCCGAGGTCTCGCTGAGCACGCGCCGTCGGCAGCAGCTGACGCAGCTGCGCTCCGAGTCGTGGGAGCAGTACGACGCCGAGGCAGCGGTTGCGCGCGTCGCCCAGCTGCAGCGGCAGCGACTCGCGCTCACGAGCGCCAGCGGCGACCTGGAGCGCACGGCCGCGGCCGTCGAAGAGGCACGGGTCGCGTCGGCTGCGGCGCGAGCCGCCGCCGACGAGGCGCTCGCGACCGACCGAGCGGCGCGGCGCCAGCTCGAGCTGCTCGACGACGCGATCGCCGGGGCCGACCGCACCATCGCCGCCGACGGGCTCGGCGAGCTCGCAGCGGAGGCCGTCGACCAGCTGTCGGCTCGCTTCCGGGAGGTGCGGCGTCGCATCACGCTCGCCGAACTGTCCGACGCCTCGCGCGAGGTCGAGGGGCGGCTCGGCAAGGAGCGCGAGCGGGCGATCGGCGAGCGCGATCTCGCCGCCCAGGACTTCGCGGCGACCGCGACCGCGTTCAAGACCAGGTGGGCCACCGCATCCGCCGACTTCGTCGCTCGCATCGACGATCGTGCCGGCTTCAGGGCGCTGCTCGACACGATCGAGGCCAACGATCTGCCGTCGCAGGAGCAGAGCTTCCGGCGACTGCTGCGCGACAAGTCGAGCACCGTCGTCGGCTTCCTGCGCAAGGAGCTGCTCGATGCGCCGAAGGAGGTGCGCGAGCGCATCGCGCCGGTGAACGAGTCGCTCGGCCGCTCGCAGTTCGACCGCGACCGGTTCCTGCGCATCAGGGTGAAGCTGACGCGCGGCGAGATCGTGCAGCGCTTCCTGCAGGAGCTGACGCAGATCGCCGAGGGCAGCTGGGACGACGAGGATGCCGCCTCGGCGGAGCGCCGCTTCGCGGTGCTCGCGCAGTTGATGGCGAGGCTCGCGTCGAGCGACTCCGCCGACCGCAAGTGGCGCGAGCTGTGCCTCGACACCCGGCAGCACGTCTCGTTCCTCGCAGAGGTCATCGACCGCTCGGGGCTCGTGCACGAGACCTACGACTCCGGGGCGTCGCTCTCGGGCGGGCAGCAGCAGAAGCTGGTCGTGTTCTGCCTCGCCGCGGCGCTGCGCTACCAGCTCACCGAAGACGGCTCGGCGCTGCCGCGCTACGGCACCGTGATCCTCGACGAGGCGTTCGACAAGGCCGACAGCACCTACACGCGCATGGCGATGGACGTCTTCGTCGAGTTCGGCTTCCACATGGTGCTCGCCACGCCGCTCAAGCTGCTGCAGACGCTCGAGCCCTACATCGGCGGGGTCGCGGTGGTGCAGAACCCGACGCAGCGGCAGTCGACGGTCGACCAGCTGGGGTTCGCGGAGGCGACGTGATCACGGTCGCCGACGCTCGTGCGCGGGTGGCTGCGCGGGTCGCGGCACTCGCTCGCGACTGGGCGGCGTCGCCAGCCGCTGCCGCCGAGGCGAGTGTGCGGATCGCCCTGCACCCCCCGAGCGAACGTGAGGCGCTCGAGCAGCAGTCAGCGGTGATCGCGTGGCGCGACTCCTGGCGAGCGGTGGCCGACGAGCCCGGAGTGGCGGTCGAGTGGGCGACCCGCAACTGGAGCCGACTGGGCGCGCAATCGGTGCCGGTGCGGGTCGCCGTCGAGGGTGCGGATGCGCTGGCCCGCTTCGCCGGGCAGGGTTCGATGGATGCCTGGGCACGCCTGCGCGATCGGGTCGCGACCGCGATCGAGGAGTTGGGTGGCGGCGCGACGGTCGCCGCGGCAGCGCGCTCGCACGCCACCGCGCTGACCGGGTATGCCGACGCGGAGTTCGACGCCGTGCTCGCCGTCGCCCGCTGGCTCGCCGAGCAGCCCGTGGAGGGCATGCGGCCGAGGCAGCTGCCCATCCGCGGCGTCGACTCCAAGTGGTTCGGCGCGCACCGCGCCGTGGTCTCCGCCCTGGTGATCGCGGCGAGCGGCAGGAAGACGCTGGGCATCGTGGGCGACGAGCAGCAGTTCCGCGTTCGACTGCTCGACGACGGCATCCTGCCCGCCGCTCCGCGCGCGTTCGGCGCATCGATCGCGGCGCTCACCGGGCTGCGCGTCGAATGCGAAGCGGTGCTCGTGCTCGAGAACCTCGAGAGCCTGCTCGCGCTGCCGGGGCTGCAGGGCGTCATCGCGGTGCACGGCAACGGCTTCTCGGCCGCAGAGCTGGCTCGCGTGCCGTGGATCGCCGCGAACCCGATCCTCTACTGGGGCGACCTCGACTCGAACGGCTTCGCGATCCTGCACCGCCTGCGCTCCGCGCTGCCGACGGTGCGCAGCGTGCTGATGACGGAGGACGCCCTCCTCGCGCACCGCGACCTCTGGGTGCCGGAGCCGAAGCCGGCTCGCGGCACCTTCCCGACGCTCGACGTCGACGAGCAGGCGGCGCTCGACCGCCTGCGCGACGAGGGCGACGTGCGGCTCGAGCAGGAGCGCATCCCCTGGGTCTTCGCGCTCGAGCGACTGCAGACCGCGCTCGGCTGACTGAGTCGGTTGCTCGGCCCAACCGGAGCGGAGCGGCCGCTAGATGAACTCGAGCGGGTCGAACTCGTCGATCGCGATGATCCGCACGCGCGGCAGTCGGCTGTTGAAGGCCGCGACGTCGTACTCGAGGTCGAACAGCTCCATGCCCGGCACCTCGCGCAGGCTGTTGGCGAGGAACTCGCCGAAGCCGATCACGCCGATGCGGCGCTCGCCGGCCTCGGAGAGCAGCTCCATCTGCGGCGCGAAGTCGCTGTCGTGGCTGACGAGCATCACGTCGGCGTCGCGGGCGACGAGCGCCTCGGCGGTGCGCTGGATGGCGATGTCGACGACCTTGCCCTCGCCGCGCAGCGGCACCGGCCGGTAGCCGATCGCGATCAGGGCCTGGACGAAGGATGCCGGCAGCTCACCGGGGACGGCGAGGAAGAACAGGCCCTTGACCGGCTGCTGCCACGCCTGCTCGGCGAAGGCGAGCACCTTGTTCCAGCGCGGCCGCTCCTCGGGCTGCGGGCGCCGCTGCAGCAGGGAGACGCCGAGCGTCGCATCGATGTTCTCGCCGTCGACGAGGAGGTAGGTGGTGCGCTCGGCCATGTCGCGACCCTATCGGCGCTGGTGCAGCAGGCGGCCGTGCCGCGCTCGGCGGGCTGCGAGAGGCTGTCTCACCGATGGCCGCGGCGCCGGTGCTCCACCGCCGCACACGACAGCTCACCGGGGCGCAGATCGCCGACCATCCGCATGGTCGCCAGCACGAGCTGCGCGACGAGCCACACCGAGCAGCCCGGCAAGAAATCGAGCGAAAGGCCCTCGCAGGCGCTGCCTCGGCAGCGATTCCACCCGAACTCGATGAGGTCGTCGACCTGGCCAGGGTCTTCGTGACGCTGCACCAGGTGCGCCTGCCATCCGCCGTCCTCGACCATCGTCACCACGATCGACATGTCGGACTCGACGGGCAGCAGCCCCATTCGCATCGCCGCGCGACCGTGCCTGCCGCAGTCGCATGCGCGCAGGCCACGGGCGGCGATCTCGCTCGCGGGCAGGAACGCCACCGGAACGATCGACATCGCGTCTCCGGTGAATCGCACGTGGTCGAGCATGCTGACGACTTCGGCGACATCGTCGTTCCACTCCGCCCCGAACAGCACATCGTCGCGCAGCATCTGCCGTGCCTCACCGTCCCCATCATCGACGCCGAGCGGCACATGTTCGCGCAGTCGCACCGGCGCACCGGCATGACGCGCGATCTGCTCGGCCTCTTGTCGAGTGCGCGCGAGGCAGATGAAGGTGGCATGGCGCCCGACGACGTCGAACTCGAATCGGTGGGTGGCATCCGCTCTCATGCCGAGAGGATGCGTCCTCACCCGGATCGCGCGCGGGTGCCGGGAGGTGGCCTGTGGACAAGCGATCGCTCAGCGCGCGCCGCTGCTCAGTTCGGATGGGTGGCGCCGATCTGCAGCCCGCCCTTGCGACGGTGCACGCTGAAGTAGCGCAAGCCATCCGGCCCCGCCTCGATCGCCCGGCGCGAGCGGCGGGGAAGCCAGACGATTGCGCCCTCGGTCAGGCCGACCTCGGTCGAACCCGAGCGCAGCACCCCCGAGCCGGCGAGCACATGCAGCAGGACGTCCTCATCCGGCCCGACGTGGTCGGCGATCGCATCGCCCGGCGGCAGCGCGATCACGTTGGCGTCGAGGTGGCGGTCCGCCGGCTCCAAGCGCCAGATCGCGCCGCTCTCCCCGGCGTCTGCGGCGGCCGCCAGCTCGGTCGTGCTGCCCAGCAGCCTCACCGCTGAACCGCCCGAGCCCGGGCCGCCCGCCTGCTGCACCGACGCATCCGCCATGTCTGCCTCCCGGGGCGAGGCTACGCCTGCGCGACCGCCGCGCGGCGCCTGCGCAGACGCTTGCCCGACGCTGACGCGCCGTCGTGCGCCCCGGGAGTACCGTGCAGCCATGAGCGCAGTGGTTCGCGCCTCTGGTCGGGCGCATCTCCGGTTGCTGGGCAGCATCGCCGGGGCCTTGTTCGGTGCGGCGGGCATCTTCCTGCCGTTCGCCGCCATGCAGCTGATCGCGGTTGTCACGGGCGTCACCGCCCTGCAGCCCGACGACTGGGTCGAGGGCGTGCTGACCGTGGTGCCGCCGGTGCTTGGCGCCGCGCTGAGCGTGCTGTGGCTGCGCCGGGCCGGCGTCGAGCGCGCGGGCCGCGTGACGGCGCTGGCCGGGCTGCTGTCGGCCTGCCTCGGGTGGTTCTCGCTGATCCTGCTCACGCCGGTGATGCTGCTGCTCGGCACGTTCGGCGTGCTGCTGCCAGATACCAGCATGCTCGCTCTGCTGCCGTGGATCGCCGCGGCCCTCGGCGCCCTCGGCGGCTTCTTCTTCTGGCGCTCGTTCGCCCGCACGCTGGGCAGCGCTCGGGAGCCGATCGCGGTGCAGCCGCCGCCGGCGGTCGGCTGATCCGCGAGCGCTACACGCACGCCCCAGCGACGCGGGGAGCCGACCGCACCGCACCGGCTCCCCGCCGCACCCACTCGACCTCAGTCGGTCGTGACCCGCTCGCCCAGGCCGAGCGGACGCATCCGCGTCAGCTGCGTCACGTGGCGCGGCTCGAGCTCCTCGAGCGTCGAGACGCCCAGCAGCGCCATGGTGCGCTCGATCTCGGCGCGCAGGATGGCGATCGTGCGGTCGACGCCCTGGCGTCCGCCAGCCATCAGCCCGTAGAGGTAGGCGCGGCCGATGAGCGTGAACCTTGCGCCCAGCGCCACCGAGGCGACGATGTCGGCGCCGTGCATGATGCCGGTGTCGACCATGATCGTCGCGTCGCGGCCCACCTCGCGCACGACCCGCGGCAGCAGGTGGAAGGGCACCGGCGCCCGGTCGAGCTGCCGGCCGCCGTGGTTCGAGAGCACGATGCCGTCGACGCCGTCGTCGATCAGCCGCACCGCGTCGGGCACGTTCTGCACGCCCTTCACGACCAGCTTGCCCGGCCACATCTCGCGGATGATCGCAAGATCCTCGAACGAGATCGTCGGATCCATCGCCGAGTTCAGCAGCTCGCCGACGGTGCCGCCGGTCGTCGACAGCGACGCGAACTCTAGCTTCGGGGTGGTGATGAAGTCGAACCACCACCACGGCCTCGGGATCGCGTTCGCGACCGTCTTCAGCGACAGCTGCGGCGGGATCGAGAAGCCGTTGCGGGTGTCGCGCAGCCGCGCGCCGGCGACCGGGGTGTCGACCGTGAACATGAGCGTGTCGTAGCCCGCCGCCGCCGCCCGCTCGACCAGCCCGTACGAGATCTCGCGCTGCCGCATCACGTAGAGCTGGAACCAGTTGCGGCCGTGCGGGTTGACCGCCTTGACGTCCTCGATGGTGGTGGTGCCGAGCGTCGACAGCGTGAACGGGATGCCCGCCGCGGCAGCCGCGCCGGCGCCGGCCGTCTCGCCCTCGGTCTGCATCAGCCGCGTGAAGCCGGTCGGCGCGATGCCGAACGGCAGCGCGCTCGGCCCGCCGAGCACCTGCGTCGACGTGTCGACGTGCTCGGCGGGGCGCAGGATGTCGGGGTGCAGCTCGATGTCCTGGAACGCCTCGCGCGCCCGGCGCAGCGACACCTCGCCGTCGGCCGCGCCGTCGGTGTAGTCGAAGGCGGCGGCCGGCGTGCGGCGCTTCGCGATCGCGCGCAGGTCGTCGATCGTGAGCGCGGCGCTCAGCCGACGCCGGCGCGCGTCGCGATCGGGCTTCTTGAACTGCATGAGCTCGGCGAGCTCGCGCACCTGGGGCAGCTGGCGCTTCATGGGCGGTTCCTCTCTCGGGCGGCGGATGCGTCGGGTCGCGGTCAGCGCGACGTGGCGGCGGGGGCGGTGGTCGCGTCGGGCGCTGCCGCAGCCGCCGCGATGTCGCCAGCCTCGAGGCCGGTCGGCTCGACGTGCGCGACGTGCTTGATGAAGAACGACGCGATCACCGACAGGCCCGCGCACACGGCGACGTAGGCGGCGATCGGCCACCACTGGCCGCCGCTCGCCTCGAGCAGCCAGGCCGCGATGAGCGGCGCGGTGCCGCCGAAGATCGCGGCACCGACCTGGTAGCCGAGGGTGGCGCCCGTGTAGCGCACCTCGGGGCTGAAGCTCTCGGCGATGAGCGTGCCGAGGATGGCGTTGACGCTGCCCCAGAGGATGCCGAAGGCGCCGATCGTGGCGGCGAAGATCGCCCAGGTCTCGCCGATGTTGAGCACCCAGAAGTAGGGCACGACGAGCACGATGGTGGCGATCGCCGAGAAGCGGTAGAGCACGGCGCGGCCGACGCGGTCGGAGAGGTGGCCGAAGAAGGGCATCCAGACGGTGGCGACGAGCGCGGCGGCGGCGACAGCCAGCAGCACGGTGTTCTGGCGCACGTCGAGGATGTTCGTGGCGTAGGCGATCACGTAGGTGCCGAAGATGTAGAAGGGGCCGGTCTCGGCGGCCTTCGCGCCGATCGAGACGAGCACGGCGCGCCAGTGCTTGGTGACGACCTCCTTGATCGGCAGCTTCAGGCGCGAGCCCGTGTCGCGGATGCGCTGGAACTCGGGCGTCTCGTCGAGGCCGTTGCGGATCCACAGTCCGATGAAGACGAGCACGATGCTGCCGACGAACGGCACGCGCCAGCCCCAGCTGAGGAACTGGTCCTCCGGCAGCAGGGTGAGCAGCGCGATCACCGACGAGGCGAGCAGCAGGCCGAGCGAGATGCCCATCTGCGGCACCGCGCCGTAGAGGCCGCGGCGGTGCTTCGGCGCGTACTCGTAGGCCAGCAGCAACGCGCCGCCCCACTCGCCGCCGATGCCGATGCCCTGCAGGATGCGGAACAGCAGCAGCAGGATGGGCGCCGCGATGCCGATGGCGGCGAAGTCGGGCAGCAGGCCGATGGCGACCGTGCCGCCGCCCATCAGCATGAGCGTCAGGAAGAGCGTCTTCTTGCGGCCGATGCGGTCGCCGATGTGAGCGAAGACGATGCCGCCGACGGGGCGGAAGAAGAAGGTGAGCGAGAACGACGCGTAGGCGAGCATCGTCGACAGGAACGGGTCGTCGGTGGGGAAGAAGGTCTTGTTGAAGACCAGCGCCGCGACGGTGCCGTAGACGAGGAAGTCGAACCACTCGATGACGCTGCCCGAGAGGCTGCCGAGGAGGACGCGATAGTTCAGCCGCTCCTGCGGCTGGGCGGTGGCGGTCGTGGAGGCCAAGGCTCTCTCCTTTGAGAACGGGTGCTGCGGGTGCTGTGCGCTCGGGGCGCCGTGTGGTCGAACCATGTGGTCTGACCACAGCGACGATAGGGCAGCCGGCCGTCGCCGTCAAGCGGGGCGGATGCCTCCGCTCACGCCCCCGAGTCGGTGGCAGCGGCGTCGACGGCCGGTTCCGCGCTCGCCGCGCCGGCGCCCTCGTCGCTGGGCATCTCGCCGGCCCCGTCGCGCCGCGACGTCTCGAGGTAGTAGCCGCGGATGTGCTCGCGCAGCAGCGTCGACGCGCCCTCCCGGTCGTCGGCGCGCATCCGCTCGTAGATCCCGCGATGCTCGGCGCGCAGCCGCGCGGCCGTCGCCGTCCAGTCGGGCAGGGCCTCGGCGCGCGCGAGCGTGTGGTCGGCGATCGAGGTGCGCAGGGCATCCATCAGGGTGCTGATGAGCGGGTTGCCCGCCGCGCGCGAGAGGGTCACGTGGTACTGCGCGTCGAGCTGCAGGAAGTCGGCGACCGCGAGGGCGGGGTCGTCCATGCGGTCGAGCAGCGCGGCGGCGGTCGCCCAGTCGCCGCTGGCGAGGTCGGCGTGCGCGGCGCTCCACGTCTCGAGCAGCAGCCGCACCTCGAAGATGTGCTCGTGCTCGACGTGCCGCGTCGCGAGCTGCATGTTGAGCGCCAGCGCGAGCGCCTGCTCGGGCGCCGCGGTGATGATCGTGCCCGAGCGAGGCCCGGAGCCGGTCGACGTACGGATCGTGCCGAGCGCCTCGAGCACGCGCAGCGCCTCGCGCAGCGACCCGCGTGACACCTGCAGCGTCTCGGCGAGCACGCGCTCGCCGGGCAGGTGGTCGCCGATCGAGAGCCGCCCGCTCCGCAGCTCCGCGGTCACCCAGTCCATGACCGTCTCGTGCACCTTCTTCATCGGGTCGAGTATCGCAGTGGGGGCGGATGCGTCGGCGCACGTCGCGGCGCGGATCTCACCGCGTCATGCGCGCGCGTCGGGCACCGCATGCTTAGGCTCTGGCCATGGCCTCGAGCATGGATGCTGAGCCGCGTCGCTACGCGCCGCCCGTGGCCGCGCCGTCGGCGGTTCCGGCGCCCGCGCCGGCAGCTCGCCCTGCGCTGCCGCCCGAGGAGCGGCGCCGGCTGCGCATCACCGGCGCCATCGCCGGCGCACTGATCGCGGCCGGCGCAGGGGCGGCGCTGCCGATCACGGGCATGCTGCTGCTGCGGGTGGTGCTGCTGTGGATGGGCGTCGACCTCTTCGGCGACGATCCGTTCGTGTGGCTCATGGTCGGCATCGGCAGCCTCGGCGCGCTGCTCGTGCTCGCCGGCTGGCTGGTGAGCCTGCGGCTGCTGCGCCACTGGGGCTCGCGCGGTCAGCGGCTCACGCTGGTGGCGGCTGCGATCTCGTTCGCCGCCGCCGTGCTGGCCGATGTCGTGCTCGTGGTCCTCCTGCTCGCCCTCGACGGCTCGGGCGAGTTCCCCGGCTCCTGGCTCATGGTGGGCTTCGGCGGTGCGGCGGCGCTGCCGGTCGGCGCGCTCGTCGGCCTGTGCGCCTGGCCGTGGGTGGCGCACCTGCTGCGCCCCGCGCATCCGCCCCTCACGACCTGAGCGCCGGCACCATCTCGGCGAGGCTTGGCAGTGGCGAGGCTGGGCGACGAGCCAGCCGCCATCGACGAGGTGCTCGCGGCCTGACCGCACGTCGCCGCTGCCACGCAACAGGTGGTGCCCGGCAGGTGGCACGATCGAAGCATGGGATGGCTGGCCGGTCGGCGCGTGTGGCGCTGGCTCTTCGGCGCCGCGGTGCTCGCACAGCTGGTCGCGCTCTACCTGCCCGACCCGCCCTCGAGCGGCGGCCTGCCCGGCGCCGACAAGGTCGTGCACTTCGGAATCTTCCTCGCGCCGGCGCTGCTGGGCGTGCTCGCCGGGCTGCGGCCGGTGCTGCTCGGCGCGCTGCTCGTCGCGCACGCGATCGTCTCCGAGCTGCTGCAGCACTTCCTGCTGCCGGGCCGTGGCGGTGACCCGTGGGATGCGCTCGCCGACGTCGTCGGGGTCGCCGTCGGGCTGGCGATCGCAGCGGCGCTGCGCCGCCGTGCTACAGCTGCTCGAGGAAGGCCAGCAGACCCTCGTTGAAGGCCCGCCACTGCTCGAGGTTGGTCGCGTGGCCCGCCCGCAGCAGCACCGCCGACGAGCCCTGCGGGGCGAGCGCCGCGGCGGCCGCGGCGTGCGCCGACGGCCAGAACTCGCTCTCGGCGCCCGCGATGAAGAGCACCGGCTTGGTGAAGCGCGCGATCACCGGTCGCCAGTCGGCGGTCGCGTGGTCGTGCAGCACGCGCAGGTCGGCAGCCGAGAGGTCGCGCGAGCCGCCGCCCGCGCCCATCGCCCGCAGCACCCGCGCCACGCGGCGCGGCCTGCGCCACAGCGGCAGCCCGACCCCGGTGGGCGGCACGCCGCGGGCGAAGAGGGTTTCGCGGTTGCGCGCCGTGTAGCCGTAGAAGCCGTGCTCCCACGGCGCCTGCTCGCCCCGGCCACGCGCCGGACGCCCGGGCACCGGCGGGTCGTCGTTCAGCATCCGCGGTGTCTGGTCGACCGACACCACCGCCCGCACCCGATCGTCGCCGTGCGCCGCCACGTATGCCCAGATGGTCGAGGCGCCCATCGAGCCGCCCACCAGTACCGCGTCGGTGATGTCGAGCTGCCGCAGCACCGCCTCGAGGTCGTCGGCGCGGGTCGCCATCGTCGTGCCGGCGGTGGCCGCGTCGGCCGCGCCGTGCCCGCGCACGTCGACGACCGTGACGCCGTGACCGGCCTCGACCAGGGCCGGCACCTGGAACCGCCACGAGGTGCCCGGCGTGCGGAAGCCCGCGACCAGCACCACATCGGTGCCGGATGCGTCGCCGTGCTGCTCGAAGGCGACGCGCGTGCCGTCGTCGGTCACGATGGTGGGCATGGTGCCTCCTCGATGCGCCCCGCAGCAGGCGGGGAACGCCCCGCGATGCAGCGTGCGCTCAGTATCGTCCGCTCTGCCGCGCGCGGGTAGCCCTCGCTGCGTGTCGCAACTCTGCGGCCGGCGGGTCGGCATGCGGGCGCCGAGGGTGGGCACGCGGACCCCGCAGCGTTCTTCAGTCGAGGTCGGCCGCGCCCACGCCGTCGTTCGTGCGGGCGTCCTCGTCGATCGCCTCGACGGCCTCGGTCAGCTCCGGCTCGCGAGCCGGGCGCGCGTCGAGGTGCACGCCGGCGATCATGCAGCGCACCGAGCCGCCGGCGAGCTCGATGGTCGGGATGTCGACCGCGACGATCTCGCACGACTCCTCGATCACCGCGATCTGCGCAGCCGTCAGCGACGCCCGCGCCCGCGCCGACATGGCCATGATCGTGCGGCGTCGGCCGTCGGGCGAGCGGCCCATCAGCTCGACGGCGTTGCCCGCGAACTCGCGCACCTGGTGCTCGGTCAGCTCGATCACGCGGCGACCATGCACCTGCAGGCGCTCGCGCACCTCGCGGCGACGCAGCGCATCCGGGATCATCTCGAGCGCGAACAGCGCCACGTCGGTGCCCACGCAGGCGATGACGTTGGTGTGGTAGACCGGCACGCCGTCGCTGTCGACCGCGTCGAAGACCATCGGCTCATAGCCGAAGTCGGTGCAGAAGCGCTCCAGCACGTGCGTGTCGGCGCGGTGGCTGCGGGCGAGGTAGGCGACGCGCGAGACGTGGTCGAGCACCATGGCGCCCGTGCCCTCGAGGAAGATGCCGTCGGGCTCGAGCCCCGAGTAGTCGACGATCGTCTGCACCCGGTAGGTGCTCTTCAGGAACTCGAGCACGTCGGCACGGCGCTCGTGCCGCCGGTTCGAGGCGTACATCGGGTAGACGGCGACCGCCCCGCCCGCGTGGGTCGAGAGCCAGTTGTTGGGGAAGACGCTGTCGGGCCGCGTGTGATCCTCGTCGTCGAACACGTGCACGGTGACGCCGACGGCGCGGAGGGCCTCGGCGACGGCGTCCATCTCGGCGAGCGCGTTGGCGGCGACGGTGTCGGATGCGTCCTCGGGCTCGGCCTGGAAGGCGTTGTCGGCCGCCGTGGCAGGGTTGGGGCGGAACCGCTGCGCACGGATCAGGATGACGGCTTCAGGGGCGACGGCGCTCACACCTGCCGAATCTAGCGGCGGATGCGCGCGGATTTCCGGATTCCGCGCAAGACGGCCGCGTGCGGACGGCTCGCCGAGCGGATCGCTTGCGCCAGGGCCCGCCGCAGCGCTCTCTCGCCCTGCCCAGGCCCCTCGACTGGCGCCTCCCGCACCTGACTGGCGGCTCCGGCGTCTGACTGGCGCCTCCAGCGTCTGACTGGCGCCTCCCGCGTCTGACTGGCGCCTCCCGCATCTGACTGGCGGCTCCGGCGCCTGACTGGCGGCTCCGGCGTCTGACTGGCGCCTCCCGCATCTGACTGGCGCCTGCCGCGCCTGAGCGGCGCCTCCCGCATGTGAGTGGCGGCTCCCGCATCTCGCTGGCGCCTCCCACGTGGCACGCACGCCTCGCCGCCCGGTCCGCAAGCCACCAGGCACACCCCGCTCCCGGATGTGATCGACTGGGCACCATGCAGGCCATCCAGCAGCACGACGTCGGCGGCGAGCTCTTCTGGGCGGATGCGCCCGACCCGGTCGCGGGGCACGGCGAGGTGGTCATCGACATCGTCGCGTCGGCGGTGAACCGCGCCGACGTGATGCAGGCGGCCGGCAAGTACCCGCCGCCGCCCGGAGCCTCGCCCGTCATCGGGCTCGAGTGCTCCGGCACGATCAGCGAGGTGGGCGCGGGTGTCGACGGCTGGGCGGTGGGTGACCGCGTGTGCGCGCTGCTGGCCGGCGGCGGCTACGCCGAGCAGGTCGCGGTGCCGGCGACGCAGCTGCTGCCGGTGCCCGACGGCGTCTCGCTCGAGGACGCCGCGGCGCTGCCCGAGGCCCTCTGCACGGTGTGGAGCGCGGTGCGCGACATGCCCGACCCGTCGCCCGGCGCGATGGCGATCGTGCACGGCGGCAGCGGCGGCATCGGCACGGTCGCGATCCAGCTGCTGCGGGCGCACGGCTACCGCGTGGCCGCGACCTCGAGTGCCCGCCACCTCGAGCTGGTGCGCTCGCTCGGCGCCGAGCTCGCGATCGACTATCGGTCAGACGACTTCGTGGATGCGGTGCTGACGGCCACCGACGGACGCGGCGCCGAGTGCATCCTCGACGTCGTGGGCGGCGACTACCTGGCGCGCAACCTCGCGGCCCTCGCGCTCGACTCGGCGCTCACGGTGATCGCGGTGCAGGGCGGCGCGAAGACCGAGATCGACCTGCGGACCATGATGACGAAGCGGGTGACGCTGCGGGCGATGACGCTCCGCGCGCGGCCCGTCACCGGTCGCGGTGGGAAGGATGCGGTGGTCGCCGAGGTGCGCGAGCGCTGGTGGCCGCTGGTCGGCCAGGGCGTCGTGCAGCCGGTGATCGGCGCACGCCTGCCGATGATCGAGGCACAGCGGGCGCATGCGCTGATGGGCTCGAGCGAGTCGCCCGGGGGCAAGATCCTGCTCGTGCGGTGAGCCGCGGGATTGTGCCCATCCGCCCGGGCGCATCCGCCCGTGCATGTGGGCGGCCGGTGGTTGCCTTGCAGCGTTCGAAGGCGACAACTGGAGGCGAACGATCATGGGACGCACCGCACGCACCACCCGATTCGGCACGGCGAAGACCTCGTGGCTGGCACGGCACACCATCGCGGTCGAGCGCGAGCACCAGCTGCTCGAGCACGACCACCTGCGCGCGGAGATCTCGGCGTCGCGCGGGCTGCTGTAGCCGCAGCCATCGCGCCCGGGCGGCGGTGATGCCCGCGCTCCGAGACGGCAGATCGGCGTGCTGAGCAAGACTGCGCCGTCAGCGCATAGGGTGCGAGGGCATCCACCCTCGAGCCAGGAGCCGCTGTGCCTGACGTCTTCAGCCTGCCCATCATCCTCATCGCGGTCGGCGTCGTCGTCGTCATCGCCCTGATCGCGGCGGCCATCCGTCGCTACCGCATCGCCGAGCCCGACGAGGCGATCATCGTCACTGGCCGCAAGGGCAAGAAGACGATCGACGCCGAGGGCCACACCACGCAGGACCTCTCGGGCCAGAAGGTCGTCACCGGCGGCGGCGTCTTCGTCATGCCCTTCGTGCAGAAGTCGTTCAAGATGTCGCTGCGCTCGCGGCGGCTGCTGTTCAACACGACCGCGCAGGCGAAGGACGGCATCACGATCCACGCGCAGGCCGTGGCCGTCATCAAGGTCGGCGGCACCGAGGAGTCCATCCGCAACGCGGCGCAGCGATTCCTCTCGCAGCAGGAGGAGATCGAGTCGTCGACGCAGGAGGTGCTGTCGGGCTCGCTGCGCGGCATCATCGGCCAGCTGACGGTGCTCGAGATCATCCACGACCGGCAGGCGCTCGCCGCCGCGGTGCTGCAGGCGGCAGAGGATGCGTTGAGCAAGCAGGGACTGGTGGTCGACACCCTGCAGATCCAGGAGATCAACGACACCTCCAACTACCTCGTCAACCTGGGCGTGCCCGAGTCGGCCGCCGTGCAGCGCGCAGCGGCGATCGCCAACACCGAGGCGCAGAAGTCGGCGGAGCAGGCCTCGATCGAGGCGAAGAAGGCGATCCTCGAGGCGAACCGCGTGCTGCAGCTGCAGCAGGCGGCCGTGCAGGCCGAGACCGACAAGGCCGCCGCGCAGGCAGCCGCCGCGAAGCCGCTCGAGGATGCCGTGCAGCGCCAGGCGATCGTCGCGCAGGAGGAGATCACCGCGCAGCGCCAGGCAGAGCTGCGCGAGCAGCAGCTGAACGCCGACGTGCGCAAGGTCGCCGACGCCGAGTCGTACCGCATCCAGGTGACCGCAGAGGCGAACGCCAAGGCCAAGGCCACCGAGGCCAACGCCGAGCGCGTCGCGCGCGAGTCGCGGGCCGAGGCGACCCGCGTCGAGGGTGTCGCGGCAGCTGCGGTCATCGAGTCGCGAGGCAGCGCCGAGCGCACGGCGCGCATCGCCGCCGCCGAGGCCGCCAAGGCCGAGGGTGAGGCAGAGGCCGTCGCCACCGCCGCCCGCGGTCGCGCCGAGGCCGAGGCGATCGGCGCCCGCGGTCTGGCCGAGGGCCAGGCGATCGAGGCTCGCGCGAAGGCGCTCACCGAGAACGCGCAGGTCGTGCTCGCGCAGGAGCTGCTGAAGGTGCTGCCGCAGGTGGCCGAGGCCTTCGGCAAGGCCTACGCATCGTCGAACATCACGGTGGTCTCGGCCGACGGCACCGGCAAACTCACCGGCGACATGGTCGGCAACATGGCGTCGATGACGCAGATGATGAAGGACGCCACCGGCATCGACCTGCAGGCGATCATCAACGCCACGGCGCAGGGCAACGCTGCCGGTAGCGCGATGGCGAGCAAGGGCCAGACCGGCCCGGTGCTGGTCGACGCCGCGCCCGCCGAGCAGGCGCCCGCCGCCGAGTAGCGCCGACGAGGGCCGGCGCCCATTGGCGCCGGCCCTCTCGCACGCCCGCGCCGACGGCCGCTGGCGTCAGCCGCCGTGGTGGGCGGGGTCCTGCTCGCCCTCCATGCCCATCTGGCCCGTGTAGAAGCCGTAGGTGGCGTCTGCCTGGCGACGGGCGACCTCCGCGTCGGCGCCGGCCGCGACCGCGGCCTCGGCCCACGCATCCGCCGCCGCGCGGTTGAAGGCCTTGCCTTCGGGGCTCATCGTCCAGGCGACGCCCTCCTCGGGCGTCATCGCGGTGTCGGGCGAGGCCAGGTGCAGCGAGAGCCCGAGCAGGCCGCCGTCCCAGCCGACGCCCGTCGCGCCCGGCCCGAACATCTCGGCCATCTCGGCCGGCACCGCCGAGTCGAGCGCCACGTGCTCGAGCGTGAAGCGCGTGCCGTCGCCCTCGGGCGTCACCCGCACGGTGATCCACGAGACACCGCCGCCGAACTCCCACGTCGCCCGGAAGTGCGAGCGCGGCTCGCACTCGAGGATCTCGCCGCCCGCGTTGCCCTCGGTCTGGTAGCGGCCGCCGAGCCGCAGGTCGCCCGAGATCGGCAGGAACCATCGTGCGATCCGCTCGGGGCTGGTCACCGCATCCCACACGTCGTCGACGGGGGATCGGTACACCTGCGACAGCGACTGCCGCGTCGCCGCCTCGCCGCCCTGCTCGGTCGCCTCGACCGCTCGGCTCACCGCGCCCAGCTGGGCCTGCACATCCACCATGATCACTCCTCGTCGTCGGTGGTCTCGGCGGGGGCGGCGCCCGATGGCACCGTTCCCTCGCCGCTGCTCTCATCGGATCGCGGCACCCGGGCGTCGTCGGATGCGTCCGCTCGCGTCTCGTCGACCGGCTCGGTCTCGCCCTCGGTCTCCTCCCGCTCGCTGGCGAGGCGGCGCTGCCGTCGCCCGCGCGCCAGCTCGGTGTCGAGCGCGGCGAGCTTGGGCATCCAGAATCCGTCGAACGCGCTGAGCCACTCGCGCGCCTCGCGCGGACCGGAGGCGTCGACGGCGTAGAGCCTGCGCTGCCCCTCCGGTCGCACGGTCGCGAAGCCTTGCTCGCGCAGGATCCGCAGGTGCTGGCTCACGGCGGGCTGGCTGATGCCGAACTCCCGGCCGATCACGGTCGCGAGCGCTCCGGCGCTGGCCTCGCCATCGGTGAGGAGCTCGAGGATGCGTCGCCGGACCGGGTCTCCCAGGACATCGAGTGCGTGCATGCTTCGATGCTTGCACGGCAACTTATATAAGTCAACCGTGATTCTTCACGCTGGGGACGCATCCGCCGTGCCGCCACGCCTCGACGATCGCTGCGCTGCCGGGGATGCGGCCGCAGTGGGGCGAAACCGCCCGGCAACCTGCGACGGCTAGCGTGGAGCCATGAACAGCGAGCTGGTGGACAACGCCCGAGTGCGTCGGGCGGTCGCGGCGTTCGCTGCCGACCCCAGGCAGGCGACGATGATCGACGTGCTGCGCGCGTGCCTGTCGGGCGACCTGCTGCTCGACGCGACCGGCTCTGAGGTCGACCTGAAAGACGGCAAGATGCAGACCGGGGCGATGATCCGCATCAGCCACCACGTCGGCCCCGACGGCAAGCGCGCGCTGCTCGCGTTCACCAGCAACGCCGAGGTGGCGCGCATGCACCCCGACGGCGTGCGCTACCAGTCGATCGCGCAGCCGGCGGTGGCCGTGCTCGAGATGGCGAAGCGCCAGGGCGCGGGCTGGCTCTACATCGACCCTGCCGAGAAGAGCGCCACGCTGTCGGCGGCCGACATCGACTACGCGCTGCGCCACCCGCGCAACGACAAGCTGAGCCGCGCCATCGCTGCCGGTGAGACAGGCGGCGGCTCCCGGGCGGCGGTCGTGGCCGCCATGCGCGAGCCCGGCACGCTGCTGCTCGCCGGCAAGCTCGAGGAGGGGCAGAGCCGCGACCAGTCGCCGCGCCTCAAGGTGACGAAGCGTCCCGATGGCTCCACGGCGCTGCTGGCCTTCACGTCGGCGCCAGAGGTCGCAGCGCGCAACGCCGCCGACGGCATCATCAGCACGACCACCACGAAGGTGCTCGAGCAGCTGAAGAGCGGCAAGTTCGCCTCGATCGTGGTGAACCCCGGCGGCCCGTGGATCGAGCTGACGCGCGCGGAGCTGATCGGCGGATAGAGGTCGTTTGTGCGGCCGGCCCGTGGGCGCCGTGGCCGTTGTCCTCCGAGCGCTGGTACCGAACCGCGGGTGCGGATGCGTCGTACCCGCACGGAGGTACCGGTCGGGTCAGCCGCCGCCGGCGACTCAGCGGTACGCAATTGCAGGTGCGGATGCGCATCACCCGCAAGTGGATACCGGTCGTTCGCGCTCGCTTCCCTCGCGGCGCGCACTACCGCGACACGCCGAAGCGAGACTTTCGAAAGAACTGTTGCAAAGCATCCGCTTCGAAAGTAGTCTTTCGGATGTCGGCACCCGCCGGCCAGACCGAGGAGACATCTCATGGGACGCATCGAACGCATCCAGCGCCGCGTCAGCCTCACCGTCGAGGAGCGCCACCACGCTCGCCTCGAGGCAGAGCGGAACCAGCGGCAGTACGACCGAGTGCGCGCAGAGGCCATGATCCAGCGTGGTTGGATCTGAGCATGACCGAGGAGCTTGACGCGCAGCGCGCCGCGCAGGAGCCGGGCTATCAGGACAAGCCCGACCTGCGCTCGAGCGACCCCGCACTGCTTCGGGCGCTCGCGCACCCGCTGCGCGTCGAGATCCTCGCCGTGATCGACGAGCTGGGCGAGGCGACGGCCACCCAGATCGCCGAGCGTGTGGGCGAGAGCCCGTCGAACTGCTCCTTCCACCTGCGCACCCTCGCCAAGGCCGGCTTCATCGAGCGGGCCACGGCGCAGGGCACGTCGAAGCCGTGGCGCTCCGTGCACCGCAGCCGCGACTTGCGACCCGACCCGAACGTGCCCGAGTCGCTGCGCACCTCGGCGACGATCGCCGCCCTCTACGTGCAGCACGAGGCCAACCGCATGGTCGACTTCCTGACCAAGCACGGCGTCGGCGACGCGCACTGGGTCGAGGCCGTCACCGTCAACGCCTCGCACTTCTGGGCCACCGCCGACGAGCTCGCGGAGCTGTCGGCCGAGGTCGCGAAGCTCAGCGAGCGGTTCCACGACCGCAAGGACCCCGCCAAGCGGCCCGTCGGCAGCCGCCGCGCCACCCTGTTCTCGACCCTCAACCCCGAGCTCGACGGGCCCGCCTGGGGCGAGGAGCCCGAGGCGCGTCCCCAGGGCTGAGCCTCTGGGGCTGAGCCGCCGGGGATGGAGCCGCCCCTCGGCCACCGGATCCGCCACTCACATGCCGGAGCCGCCACTCAGCCACCGGATCCGCCACTCACCTGCCGGGGGCGCCACTCACCTGGCGGAGCCGCCACTCAGGCGCCGGAGCCGCCACTCAGGGACCGGGGGCGCCACTCAGGCACCGCAGGCGCCACTCACGCGCGGCGAGCGTCCCCCGAGCGGATGATTCGGCGCGGGGCGCGACGGGACTCGCCCGCGACGTGGCACGCTCGACGCATGGCGCGCATCCACTGGACTTGGCCGACGGCAGCCGTCTGCCTCGTCGCGGCGGTCGTCACCGGGGCGCTGCTGCTGCGCACCCCTCCGCCGTCGATCACGGTGACGGATGCGTCGGGTCACGAGCGCACCATCCCCTGGTCCGACTACCCCGCCGACCCCTGGATCGAGCCGGCAGACGTGCTCGCCGCCCCGCGGGCGGAGGAGGTCGAGGCGGTCGGGCCGGTGCTGCTCGCCGAGCTGACCCGCGCGATCGACGCCCAGCTGCCGGGGCTCGAGTGGCGCAGCGGCGCCATCGGCGACACCTACCGGCAGTACGGCAACGGCTACGGCGGCGAGACGCTGCATCAGACCTACAACTCCGAGGGCCTCTCGGTCGACCAGGTGCCCGCCGATTGGCCGGCGCTCGTGGCGGCGCTCGACGCTGAGCTGGCCGAGCAGGGCTACGGCCCCATCGAGTGGGAGCACGACCGCGAGCCGTGGCCGCACGAGACGACCGCCGAGCGTGACGCCGACGTCGCGGCGACGCACGGCTCGCTCGACCCCGCCGAGATGTGGTCGTGGTGGGGCACCGCCTTCGACGGCTCGATGTGGGTGAGCGTGAGCCTGCACGACATCGATCGCGGGCCCACCGGCCCGGCCGATCCCTCCGGCCTGCCGCCGCAGCAGCTCTCGCTCTTCGTCGGCGGCACCGTGATCGCGGCCGCCGACGAGCAGGCCTACCGCGACGGCGTCGCACCCTTCGAGGGGTTCGAGCGGCCCGACGAGACGCACTCGTCCTAGTCGGCCCGACACGCGGGCGGATGCGTCGCCTCACGGCACAGGGATAGCAAGACCTGGCAGGCTGGTCGCATGACGACGCTCAGCGACTTCCAGGCACAGGCACTCTCCGGCGAAGCGGTGGACCTCGGCGCGTACGAGGGCAAGGTCGTGCTGGTGGTGAACACGGCCAGCCAGTGCGGGCTGACGCCGCAGTTCGAGGGCCTCGAGCAGCTGTACAAGGAGTTCCAGGACGACGGCCTCGTCGTGCTCGGCTTCCCCTCCGACTCGTTCAAGCAGGAGCACGACACCGCCGAGGAGATCGCCGAGGTCTGCCAGCGCAACTACGGCGTGAGCTTCCCGATGATGGCGAAGACCGCGGTCAACGGCGCCGAGACGCACCCGGTCTTCCAGTGGCTGAAGGACGAGAAGAAGGGCACGCTCGGCGGCGCCATCAAGTGGAACTTCACGAAGTTCCTCATCGGCCGCGACGGCCAGGTGCTCGAGCGCTTCGCCCCCACGACGGTGCCCGACGAGCTGCGCGACGACATCCAGAAGGCCCTCGCCGGCTGACGCGGACGCCCTCTCGGGCCGAACCGCGTTGCAGGTACAGGGCCAGTGGTCGTCATCCTCCACGGATAGCGGCCATTGGCCCTGTACTTGTTCGGGCGAGACTGGGCGGCCGCGGTCAGAGCCGCTCGATGACCGTCGCGTTCGCCATCCCCGCGCCCTCGCACATCGTCTGCAGGCCATAGCGCCCGTCGCCCGCCTCGAGCTCGTTCACGAGCGTCGCCAGCAGTCGCGTGCCCGACGAGCCGAGCGCGTGCCCGAGCGCGATCGCGCCGCCGCGGGGGTTCAGCCGGTCGAGCGGCGCGCCGGTCTCGCGCAGCCAGGCGAGCGGCACCGACGCGAACGCCTCGTTCACCTCGAACACGTCGATGTCGCCGATGCCGAGCCCGGCCCTCGACAGCACCTTCGCCGTCGCGGGGATCGGCCCGGTGAGCATCATGATCGGGTCGTCCCCGACGACCGAGAACGCGACGAACCGTGCGCGCGGGCGCAGGCCCAGCGCATCCGCCTTCTCCCTCGACATGATGAGCGCCGCCGAGGCGCCGTCGGTGAGCGGCGACGCGTTGCCGGGCGTGATCTGCCAGCCGATCTCGGGGAACCGCTCGGCGTAGCGCGGATGCGTGAACGACGCGGGCAGCGAGGCAAGACCCTCGCGCGTGGTCGATGCCCGCACCGTCTCATCGACGCGGTGCCCGTGCGCTCCGGCCGAGCCGCCGCCGCCCACGGCGATCGGCACGATCTCGTCGGCGAAGAGCCCCGCGGCACCTGCGGCGGCGGCGAGCTCGTGCGAGCGGGCGGCGTAGTCGTCGAGCTCGGCGCGACTGAGATCCCACCTGGCGGCGATCAGCTCGGCCGAGATGCCCTGGTGCACGAGCCCGTCGGGGTAGCGCTCGTGCAGCTTCGGACCCATGATGTCGCGCTCGATCGCGGCGGTGCCGAGCGGGATGCGGCTCATCATCTCGACGCCGCAGGCGATCACGACGTCCTGCGAGCCGGCCATGACGGCCTGCGCCGCGAAGGTCGCAGCCTGCTGGCTCGAGCCGCATTGCCGGTCGATGGTGGTGCCGGGCACGTGGTGCGGGAAGCCGGCGGCGAGCAGCGCGTTGCGGGTGATGTTGCCGGCCTGCTCGCCCACCTGCTGCACGCATCCGCCGATCACGTCGTCGACGACCGCCGGGTCGATGCCGGTGCGCGCGACCAGCTGCTCGAGCACGGTCGCGAGCAGGTCGACCGGGTGCACCGACGAGAGCGCGCCGCCCGGCTTGCCCCTGCCAGACGCCGTGCGCACGACGTCGACGATCACGGCTTCAGCCACGCGGCGCCCCCTTCGCGCCCTTGGCGATCTCGCGCCCGATGATCTCCTTCATGATCTCGGTCGTGCCGCCGTAGATCGTCTGCACGCGCGAGTCGCGGAAGGCGCGCGCGATCGGGTACTCCTCCATGAAGCCGTAGCCGCCGTGCAGCTGGAGCGAGCGGGTGATGACCCGTTGCTCGAGCTCGGTCGTCCACCACTTCGCCTTCGACGCATCCGCCGTCGTCAGGTGCCCCTCGTTGAGCGCCAGCGTGCAGCGCTCGATGTAGGCGCGGGTGATGTCGAGCTCGGTCTCGAGCTCGGCGAGCGTGAAGCGCACCGTCGGCAGGTCGCCGATCAGCCCGCCGAACGCCTTGCGCTGGAAGACGTAGTCGCGGCCCCAGTCGTAGGCCGCCTCGGCCGACACCAGCGCGCCGACCGCGATCGAGAGCCGCTCGCGCGGCAGGCGCTGCATCAGGTACATGAGCCCCATGCCGACCTCGCCGACGACGTTCTCGTCGGGCACCCGCACGTCCTCGAAGAACAGCTCGGCGGTGTCCTGCGCGTGCAGGCCGAGCTTGTCGAGCTTGCGGCCCCGCTCGAAGCCGGCCATGCCGTTCTCGACCAGGAAGAGCGAGAAGCCGCGCGAGCCGGCCTCGGGATCGGTGCGGGCGAAGACGAGCACCTTGTCGGCGTGGAAGCCGTTGGTGATGAAGGTCTTCGAGCCGTTCAGCAGCCACCCGTCGCCGTCTCCGTCGCTCACCCGGACCGCATTGGTGCGGATGCCCTGCAGGTCGCTGCCCGCCTCGGGCTCGGTCATGCCGACGGCGCCGATCGAGGTGCCGGCGGCCATCGCCGGCAGCCAGCGCTGCTGCTGCTCGGGGGTGGCGAGGTCGAGCAGGTAGGGGATCACGATGTCGTCGTGCACGCCGAGGGTGGCGTTGAGGCTCGCGGCGCCGACGCGCGCGAACTCCTCGCTGATCACCATCCGGAACCGGTAGTCGTCGACCTCCATGCCGTCGAAGCGCTCCGGGATGGCGATGCCGATGAGGCCCGACTCGCCCATGCGTGGGTAGAGCTCGGGGTCGATGAGGCCCGCGGCCTCCCACTCGGCGTAGTGCGGGGCGACGTGGCGGGTTGCGAACTCGCGCACGCTCTCGCGGAACGCGTCGTGCTCGTCGTCGTAGAAGCTGGACTGCATCGTGACCTACCTCGGTGCCATGCGGATGGAGCCGTCGAGACGGATCGTCTCGCCGTTGAGCATCGGGTTCGCGATGATCTGGCTGACCAGCAGCGCGAACTCGTCGGGTCGGCCGAGGCGCGCGGGGTGCGGCACCTGCTGGCCGAGCGAGATGCGGGCCGCCTCGGGCAGCGCCGCGAGCAGCGGGGTGTCGAACAGCCCCGGCGCGATGGTGTTGACGCGGATCTGCAGCGCGGCGAGCTCGCGCGCGATCGGCAGCGTCATGCCGGCGATGGCGGCCTTCGACGCGGTGTAGGCGGCCTGGCCGATCTGGCCGTCGAAGGCGGCGACGGATGCGGTGCTCACGATCACGCCCCGCTCCTCGCCGATCGGCGGGATCGCGGCAATCCGCTCGGCGGCGAGGCGGATCACGTTGAACGTGCCCACCAGGTTGATGTCGATCACCCGCTGGAACTGGTCGAGCGGGAACGGCCCCTGGCGGCCGAGCACCTTGGCGGCGTCGCCGACCCCGGCGCAGTTGACCACCACGCGCAGGTCGCCCAGCTCGGCCGCGGCGTCGAGCGCCCGGCCGACCGCGGCCTCGTCGCGCACGTCGGTGGCGGCGAAGGTCGCGCCCTCGAGGCTCGCGATCGCGTCGGCCGCGGCGGTGCCGCCCAGGTCGGCGACCACCACAGTCGCACCCTGCGCGATCAGCGCCCGCGTGGTGGCGAGCCCCAGCCCCGATGCGCCGCCGGTGACCAGCGCCACCTGTCCGCTGATGTCCATCTGCCCTCCGTCGTCATCGACGCCCCGACCGTATCCGACGCCGCGCGCCGCCGGCCCCGTGCTGGCGGAACTCAACGTGCTCTGTGCTGCTTCGCCGCACCCAGTGCGTCGAACACGCACAGAGCACGTTGAGATCGCGGTCGGGCTGGCGTGCCGTTGCTCATCATGGTAGATATGTGGACGTCCACGCAATTGGCAGGACACAGAACTTCCGATGGATGCGCTTCGTCACGAGCGAGGGCGTCCTCAGGTTCGCAGAGCGACAGAGAGGTCGTGACGATGAGCATGGTCGAGACAGCACCCTCGCCGACAGCGATGACCGCGCCCGCGGCAGCCAGCGCGCCCGCAGGGCCCACCGCGCCGAGCGCGACCTCGGCCGAGGAGCGCGCCGCGCTCGTCGAGGCCGTGCGCGACTTCGCCGACGCGCGCCTCGCCCCGTTCGCCAACCAGCGCGACGCCGACAAGGAGTTCCCGGTCGAGACGCTGCGCGAGGCCGGCTCGCTCGGCCTCGGCGCCATCGTGGTGCGCGAGGACGTCGGGGGGTCCGGTCTCAGCCGTGTCGACGCATCCGCCATCTACGCCGAGCTGGCGCGCGGCGACGTCGCCGTGGCCGCCTACCTCTCGATCCACAACATGGTCGCCTGGATGATCGACGCCTTCGGCACCGACGAGCAGCGCCACCGCTGGCTGCCGCGGCTGTGCACGATGGAGGACCTCGCGAGCTACTGCCTCACCGAGCCGGGCGCGGGCAGCGACGCCGCGGCGCTCGCGACCAGCGCCGTGCGCGACGGCGACGACTACGTGCTCACCGGCACGAAGCAGTTCATCTCGGGCGCCGGCAGCTCGGCCGTGTACGTCGTCATGGCGCGCACGGGCGAGCCGGGCGCGGGCGGCATCAGCGCCTTCATCGTGCCCGGCGACGCCGCCGGCCTCTCGTTCGGCGCCGAGGAGCGCAAGATGGGCTGGAACGCGCAACCCACCCGGCAGGTCGTGCTCGACGGGGTGCGCGTGCCCGCCGGCGACCGGCTGGGCGAGGAGGGCGAGGGCTTCGGCATGGCGATGCGCGGCCTCAACGGCGGCCGCCTCGGCATCGCCGCCTGCTCGATCGGCGGCGCCCAGTTCGCGCTCGAGCGCACCATCGCCTACGTCAAGGAGCGCGCCACCTTCGGCGCCCCGCTCGCCAGCCGGCAGCACGTGATGTTCGCGCTCGCCGACATGGAGACCGAGCTGCAAGCCGCCCGCGCGCTGGTCGAGTCGGCCGCAGCCAAGCTCGACGCGAGGGCCGCCGACGCGCCCGCCGCGTGCGCGATGGCGAAGCGGTTCGCGACCGACGTGGGCTTCCGCGTCGCCGACGAGGCACTGCAGCTACACGGCGGCTACGGCTACCTGCACGAGTACGGCATCGAGCGGGTCGTGCGCGACCTGCGTGTGCACCGCATCCTCGAGGGCACGAACGAGATGATGCGCATGATCGTCGGGCGCTCGCTGCTCGGCGACCGCTGACCGCACCGACCGACCGCTGACCGCACCGACCACTGACCGCACCGACCGACCGCCGACCCGCTGGGAGCCGACACCGATGACCGACACGCGCACGGAGCACGTCCGCACCGAGCACATCCGCACCGAGCGCCGCGGCGCGCTCGGCGTCATCACGCTCGACCGCCAGGAGGCGCTCAACGCGCTCACCCACGACATGGTGCGGGCGATGGCGGATGCGCTCCGGTCGTGGCGCTCCGACGACGCGGTCGAGCGGGTGCTCATCACGGGCGCGGGCGAGCGGGCCCTCTGCGCGGGCGGCGACGTGGTGACCCTCGCGCGCGACGTGGCCGAGACGGGCGGCGTCGGCGGCGGCGCCTTCTGGCGCGACGAGTACGCGCTGAACGCGATGATCGCCCGCTACCCGAAGCCGGTGATCGCCCTGCAGCACGGCATCGTGCTGGGCGGCGGCGTGGGCATCTCGGGGCACGCGTCGCACCGGATCGCCACCGACTCGACCCGCATCGGCTTCCCCGAGGTGACGATCGGCTTCGTGCCCGACGTGGGCGCCACCTGGCTGCTGACGCGCGTGCCGGCGGGTGCGCCGGGCGCCGAGCTCGGCACGCGGGCCGCGCTCTCCGGCGAGCACTTCGGCCCGGCCGACGCGGTGCTGCTCGGGCTGTCGGATGTCGTGGTCGCCCAGTCGCGCATCGCCGAGCTCGTCGAGCGGCTCGAGACCGAGGACGCCGACGCGGCGATCGCCGCGGTCGCGGTCGCCCCGCAGGCGGCCGTCTCGACCGATGGACGCCTGGCCGGCGAGCAGGCGCTCATCGATGCGGCGTTCGTCGGCGACGACGCGGCCGCGATCGTGGCGCGACTGGAGGCATCCGGCCCCGAAGGCGCGGGCGTAGCCGCCACCATCGCCAAGCGCTCGCCGCTCGCCGTCGCCGTGACGCTCGAAGCGCTGCGCCGCGCCCGCGGCCTCGGCTCTCTCGAGCAGGCGCTCGCGACGGAGTACCGCGTCTCGCGCAACGTGTCGCTGCTGCCTGACTTCGCGGAGGGCATCCGTGCGCAGCTGATCGACAAGGATCGCGCGCCCCGCTGGCAGCCGGCCTCGCTCTCGCAGGTGACGCCTGCCATGGTGGAGGCGTGCTTCGCCCCGGCGCCTGAGGGAGACCTGCGGCTGCCCGAGGGCGACCTGCGGCTGCCCGAGGGCGGCCCGCTGCCGCAGCCGACGTCGTCGAAGGAGACCGCATGACCGAGTACGAGACCATCCGCGTCGAGCGCCGGGGCCGCGTCGCCTGGATCACTCTCGACCGGCCCGACGCGCTGAACGCCCTCAACGCGCAGCTCATGCACGAGCTCGTCGGCGCGGCGAAGCAGCTAGACGGCGACGACGCGATCGGCGCGATCGTGGTGACCGGCTCGGCGAAGGCCTTCGCGGCCGGCGCCGATATCAAGGAGATGGCCGACAAGTCGACCGCCGAGATGCGCGAGGCCGACCACTTCGGCCCGTGGCTCGAGTTCGCCCGCGTCGAGAAGCCCGTCATCGCGGCAGTCTCGGGCTTCGCGCTCGGCGGCGGCTTCGAGCTGGCGCTCATGTGCGACGTGATCCTCGCCGGCGACACCGCGAAGTTCGGCTTCCCCGAGATCGGGCTGGGCGTGATCCCCGGCATCGGCGGCACGCAGCGCATCGTGCGCCTGATCGGCTACCCGAAGGCGGCGGAGCTCGTGCTCACCGGCCGCCGCATCGACGCCGCCGAGGCCGACGCGCTCGGCATCGTCTCGCGGGTCGTGCCGGCCGACCGGCTGCTCGACGAGGCGCAGGCGCTCGCGGCGAGCATCGCCGCGAAGTCGCTGCCGGCGCTGCGCGCGGCGAAGGCGGCGATGGATGCGGCGCTCGAGACGCCGCTCGACGAGGGGCTCGCCATCGAGGCCGAGTGCTTCACCGGCCTGTTCGACACGGCCGACCAGAAGGAAGGGATGGCGGCGTTCCGTGAGAAGCGTGAGCCGAATTTCCAGCACCGCTGAGCGGCGTCACAGCGGTTCAGGCACCGGTCGCGGATCCTCGAAGTCGCCCGCGCGCTTCCGCATCCGCGCGATGATCCGCACCAGCTCTGCCGCGTCGTCGTCGTCGACCGCCACCCCGGTGAACGCGTCGGCGTTGAGCGCCGCCGTGGCCCGCTCGACCAGCTCGCGCCCCGCATCCGTGATCGACAGCACCGTCGCCCGACCGTCGGTCGGGTGCTGCTCGCGCACCACCAGCCCGTCGCGCACGAGCCGGTCGACCGTGCTCGTCACGCTCGTCGGGTGCACCTGCAGCCGCTTCACGGCCGAGCGCATCGGCAGCCGCCCGTCGCGCGTGAACGCCAGCAGCCGCAGCACCTCGAAGCGCGCGAACGACAGC
This sequence comes from Agrococcus beijingensis, assembly GCF_030758955.1. Taxonomy (NCBI): domain Bacteria; kingdom Bacillati; phylum Actinomycetota; class Actinomycetes; order Micrococcales; family Microbacteriaceae; genus Agrococcus; species Agrococcus beijingensis. The sequence continues at coordinate 1,791,538 of NZ_CP132360.1, forward strand.
GAGAAGGGCCGCAGGGTCGCCTCGACCGGCGCGACCAGCAGCTGCTGCGCGCGGTTCACGGAGGTCACGAGCGTCATGCCGGCGACCGCGTCGCTCCAGCCGTGCTCGAGCCACTGGCGGCGCGCCTCGGCGATCGGATCGATCGGCATCGGTCGCTCGGCCACCAGACCCTCCTCAACGCTCCGCTCGACCGGCACCCCCGGCTCCAGCATCACCGTATCCGCCCCGCACACCATGAGAGGAGCGCAGCGATGAAGATCGTGGTGCTCATGAAGCCCGTGCCCGACACCTATGGAGAGCGCAAGCTGAGCCTCGAGACCGGCCTGGCCGACCGCGACGCGAGCGAGACCGTGCTCGACGAGATCGGCGAGCGCGCGCTCGAGGCGGCGCTGCGGCACGCCGAGGCGGCGGGCGACGCCGAGGTGGTCGTGCTGTCGATGTCGCCCGAGGGGTCGCAGGCGGCGCTCCGCAAGGCGCTCGCGATGGGTGCGGCGTCCGCCGTGCACGTCGCCGACCCGCGGCTCGCGGGCGCCGACCTCGTGCGCACCGCCGAGGTGCTCGCCGCGGCCCTGCGCGAGACCGGCTTCGACCTCGTGATCGCGGGGGACGCATCCACCGACGGCACCGGCGGCGTGATGGCGGCGATGCTCGCCGAGCTGCTCGAGCTGCCCGCGATCACGCGGCTCCAGACGCTCGAGATCACGGCGGATGCGGTGCGCGGCACCCGCGCGACCGACGGCGGCGAGATGGTCGCCCAGGCGCCGCTGCCGGCGGTCGTCTCGGTCACCGAGTCGCTGCCCGACCCGCGCTTCCCGGCGCTGCGCGGCATCATGAGCGCGAAGAAGAAGCCGGTCGAGGTGCGCACGCTCGACGACCTGGGCGTCGAGCTCGACGACCTGGGCGTCGAGCTCGACGAGACCGCGGCGCCCCGGGCGATCATGACGACCGTGGCCGAGCGGCCGCCGCGCGCGGCCGGCACGATCATCACCGACAGCGGCGACGCGGGCGAGCAGATCGCCGCGTTCCTGGCCGAGCGGAGGCTCGCATGAACCCCATCCTCGTGCTGCTGCCCGCCGCCCCCGGCGGCGGCCTGATCGCCGGCGCCGCCGATGTGCTGGGCGCCGCCGCGCAGATCGGCACGCCTGTCGCCCTGGTGACGGGGCCGGCGGATGCGCTGCCCGAGCTCGCCGGGCAGGCCGCCTCGCTCGGGGCGACCGTCGTGCACACCGCCGTCACGGATGCCGCGGTGCTCGGCGTCCCGGCCGCCGACGCCGCACAGTCGGCCGTCGCCGCGGTCGCCCCCGACGCCGTGCTGGTGCCCGCGACGGTCGAGGGCCGCGAGCTCGCGGGCCGCCTCGCGATCCGCCTGCGCGCCCCGCTCGCCGCCGACGCCGTGGGCGTCTCGCGCGACGACGAGGGCGTGCTCGCGCAGCACTCGGTCTACGGCGGCGCCTACCTGGTCGATGCGGCAGCCACCTATGGGCCGCTCATCGTCACCGTGCGCCTCGGCGCGATCGACCACCGCGCCGAGGCGGCGACGCCCGACGTGCGGCCGCTCGAGGTGGCCGCATCGGGCCGCCCGGCTGCGACGGTCGAGGGCTTCGAGGCCGCCGCGCAGCAGTCGACGCGCCCCGACCTGCGCTCGGCGAAGCGCGTCGTCTCCGGCGGCCGCGGGCTCGGCTCGCAGGAGCGGTTCGCGCTCGTCGAGCAGCTGGCGGATGCGCTCGGTGCAGCCGTCGGGGCCTCTCGCGCGGCCGTCGACGCCGGCTACGTGCCGCACGACGCGCAGGTCGGCCAGACGGGCACCTCGGTGTCGCCCGACCTCTACGTCGCGGTCGGCATCTCGGGCGCGATCCAGCACCGCGCCGGCATGCAGACGGCCAAGACGATCGTCGCGATCGACAAGGATGCGTCGGCGCCGATCATGGAGATCGCCGACCTCGGCGTCGTGGGCGACCTGTTCACGATCGTGCCGCAGCTGATCGCCGCGCTCGAGGCGCGGAAGCAGGCGTAGCGGTGACGGGCGTGCGACGCGGACTGCCGCGGGAGCCCGGGGGAGAGCCCTGGCCGCCCGCGGGATCGGGTGCGCCCGCGCTCGCGGTCGCGGAGCCGGTGGTCGCCGAGCCCTCGGTCGCGGGGCCGGTGGTCGCGGAGCCGGCGCTCGCCGAGCCCGCGCCAGTCGCTGCGCCGTCGTCCGCCGAGCCGTCCGTCGCGGAGACGGTCGCCGAGCAGCGCGCTGCCGAGCCGACCGTTTCCGGTACCGATCTGCGGGTCGCGGCTGCCGACACCGGCAATTCGGTACCGGCAACCGGGCACTCGCTGCGCCGGGGACTGCCGCGCACGCCGGGCGGCGAGCCGTGGCCGCCCGCAGTGCTCGCGCCGCTCGCAGCAGCACCAGCCTCGGCAGGTGGCGCTGCGACGACGCCTGCCGCCGCAGCGCCCGCGCCGGAGCAGCAGCCGACCAGCACGCCGACACCCGCGCTCGCCCCTGCCGCCGTCGCCGTCGACCCGCAGGACGTCGCGGCTCTGGCCGCAGGTGCGGAACGGCCCATCGTCCCCGCCGGCACGGGCCATTCGGTGCCCGAGCCCGGGCGCGCCGTCGTGCGCCGCGGTCTGCCCCGCATTGCCGGTGGCGAGCCGTGGCCGCCGGCGTCCGCTGCGCCTGCGGCGGCGGTGACTGCTGCTGCGTCGACGCCCGCGGCCGCCGCGCCGGTCCCGGCCACCGCCGCCGCGGCCACCGCCGCTGCGGCAGCCGCCGCGACCGACCGGGTGCGGCTCGCCGCCGAGCGGGCGGTCTTCGACGCCGGCCCCCGCGACAGGGCTGCCGTCGACGACGACGCCCGCATGGTGCGCCAGGCGCTGGTCGCGTCGCAGCCGCTGTGGCGGCGCGTGCTGACGACGCTGCTCCCTCCGAGCCTGTTGCGCGTCACCCCGCCGACGCAAGAGCCGCCGCAGCAGTAGCTGCCGCCGCGGTAGCCGCGGTCGCTGCCGCTGCCGCTGCCGCAGCAGTAGCCGCCGCCTCGCGGCACCGACCGGGAGCACAACGCAAGCCTGGCGTCCGCATCCGGCGGTGGATCGCGCCGCACGGACGTCAGCGCCGCCGAACGCGCCACGCGGGCTTGCGTTGTGCAGACAGTGCGAGGCGAGTGTCGTGCGAGGCGCGACGATGCAGGGGGTCCGGCGCGGCATCCGGCTCGCCGTAGGCTTGGCTCCGTGCAGTGGTCGATCGTGATTCCCGTCAAGGGCTCCATCGGCAAGTCGCGCCTCGACGCGGGCGATGCACGGGCTGCGCTCGCCGTGGCCTTCGCGCGTGACGCGATCTCGGCGGCGCGAGCGGCCGCATCCGTCGATCTCGTGGTGGTCGTGACCGGCGACCCCGACGTCACCGACTGCCTCGAGGGCGTGCAGACGGTCGCCGACCCCGGAGGCGGGCTGCACGCCGCGATCATGGCGGGCATCGCGACGCTCGACCCGGCGGCGCCCGCGGCGGTCGTGCTGGGCGACCTGCCCGCGCTGACGCCGCACAACCTCGACGCGACGCTCGCGCTGGCCGTCGGCGAGCGGCGCTCCTTCGTGCCCGACTCGCTCATGACCGGCACCACGATGCTCGCGGCGACGAGGGCGGATGCGCTGCGCCCGCACTTCGGCCCAGGCTCCGCCGAGCTGCACCGCGAGGCCGGTCACGTGGCGCTGCCCGTGCCGCAGGGCACGGGGCTGCGCCTCGACGTCGACGAGCTCGCCGACCTGCACCGGGCGATCGACGCCGGCGTCGGCCCGCACACGCGCGCGGTGCTCGCGAGCGCGTCGCTCTCGGCCTAGCGCGCGGCAGAAGCGGCGTCGCGCCCGCGCGAGTGCCCGCCCGCGCGACGTGTGTCCGATATGGCTGTCGACGTGGCACTTTCGGCCCCATATCGGACACACGTCGCCGACCTCGGCCGACCGGCAGCGTTTGTGCGCAGCGGGATCGGAGGTGTGTCCGATATGGGCCTCAACGTGGCACTTTCGGCCCCATATCGGACACACTTCGGCGCGGCGGGCGGCGGGCGGCGGGCGGAGTGGCGGCGGGCGACGGGCGGCGGGCGCGGGCGGCGGGGTGTGCCCCGCGCGGGCGAGCGTCCCTCAGCCGGCGATCGCCGCCGCCAGCGCGAGCGCCTCGCGCGCGACCTGCGCCGCCGGCTCGCCGGGGGTGAGCAGCAGCGGCCGTGCCTCTGCGCGGATGCCGAGCGAGCGGAGCCCGGCCAGCCCCGCCTCGTCCTCCTCGGCGAGCAGCCAGCCGTCGAGGATGCCGCCCTGCGAGCGTGCGCCGTAGTGCGCGGCGACCGCAGCCGCATCCGCCTCGACACCGATGACCGCCAGGCACGTCGCCGCCATGCCGCGCAGCGCCCGCCCGCCGATGATCGGGGCGACGCCCACGACCGGGGCCGCCGCCGTCTCGAGCGCGTCGCGCACCCCGGGGAGGCCGAGGATCGTGCCGATCGACACGACCGGGTTCGAGGGGGCGATGAGCACGACGTCGGCGTCGGCGATCGCCGCGCGCGCCGCGTGCGAGATGCGGGCGCGCTCTGCGCCGTGCTGCACGAACCGCTGCGCGGGCAGCTGCGCCCGGGTGCGCACCCACCACTCCTCGAAGTGGATGACGCCCTCGTCGGTCACCACGTGCGTCGGCACCTCGTCGTCGGTGACGGGCAGCAGGGTGACGCCGAGCGGCCAGCGCGCGGCGAGCTGCGCGGTCGCCTCGGTGAGGGTGCGCCCCTCGCGCAGCAGCGCCGTGCGGGCCAGGTGCGTGCCGAGGTCGAGGTCGCCGAGCGTGAACCAGGGCCAGCCGACACCGTAGGCGGTCAGCTCGCCCGCGACCCGCTCGCTCTCGCCGGCGCGCCCCCAGCCGCGGTCGCCGTCGACGACGCCCGCGAGCGCGTACATGAGCGAGTCGAGGTCGGGGCAGACCTTCACGCCCGCGAGCCACATGTCGTCGCCGACGTTCGCGACGACGGTGATCGCAGCGTCGGGCGCAGCATCGCGCAGCCCGAGCGCGAAACGGGCGCCGCCGACGCCGCCGGCCAGCACGGTGATCCTCATGCCTGCACCCTCCGATAGCGGATGGCCACCCCGTCGGGGTGGTCGTCGATCGATGCGTCGACGCCGTAGACCGAGCGGATGCGGTCGGCCGTCAGCACTGCCGCGGGGCTCCCCGCCGCCAGCACCCGCCCCCGGTCGACGAGCACGACCCGGTCGGCGTGCGTGGCCGCGAGGGCGAGGTCGTGCACGGTCATCACGACCGGACGGTCGGCGGCCAGCCGGCGCACGAGCGCGAGCAGCTCGAGCTGCGCGGCGATGTCGAGGTGGTTGGTGGGCTCGTCGAGCAGCAGCAGCCGCGCTTGCTGGGCGAGCGCGCGGGCGACGTGCACGCGCTGCAGCTCGCCGCCCGACAGCTCGCCGAGCCGACGGTCGGCGAGGTCGACCGCGCCGGCGTCGAGCAGCGCCGAGTCGACGAGGCGCTCGTCGCCGAGCGAGAAGCCGAGCATGCGGTGGTGCGGGGTGCGGCCGAGGCGCACGGCCTCGCGGGCGGTGAGCTGCTCGGGCGCGTCGGCGAGCTGCTCGACGAGCGCCACCCGGCGGGCGCGGGCGCGCGGCGCCATGGCGTCGAGCCGCTCGCCGTCGAGCAGCACGTTGCCGGCGCGCTCTGCGCGCTCGGGCACGACGCCGGCGATGGCGCGCAGCATGGTCGACTTTCCGGCGCCGTTGGGGCCCACGAGCGCGGTGATCTCGCCGGGCAGCGCCTGCCAGGAGGCGTCGGCGACGAGCGCGCGGCCGCGCACGGTCACCGAGAGGCCGTCGACGACGAGTCCTGCGCCGCTCACGTGCGCACCCGCCCCGTGAGCATGAAGAGCGCGAACACGGGGGCCCCGATCAGCGCGGTCACGATGCCGACGGGCAGCTCGCGCGGATCGAACGCCGCACGCGCGACAGTGTCGCTGACGAGCAGCACGATCGCGCCGGCGAGGCCAGAGGCGGGCAGCAGCAGCGCGTGCGCGCCGCCGACCACCAGCCGCACCGCGTGGGGCACGACGAGCCCGATGAAGCCGATCGCACCCGAGACCGACACCAGCACGCCGGTGACGAGCGCGCACGCGACCAGCAGCGCCCAGCGGGTGCGGCGGGCGTCGACGCCGAGCGCGCCGGCCGCCGCGTCGCCGAGCGCGAGCGCGTCGAGCAGGCGGCCGGTCGCGAGCAGCGGCACGGCCAGCGCGACGCCGACGAGTGCGATCAGCGCGCTCGACCACGAGGTGGCGGCGAGCGAGCCGAGCAGCCACGCGAGGATCTCGCGGAACGCGTCGCCGTCGGCCCGCCAGAAGATCACCAGCGACACCACGGCAGAGGCGGCGGATGCGGTCACCACGCCCGCGAGCACGGTGCGGGTGGGCGTCGCCCCACCCGAGGCGGCGGCGAGACCGAGCGTCGCGAGCAGCGCGAGCAGCGCACCGGCGAACGCCGCGACAGGCAGCAGCACGCCGACCCCGGCGATGAGCACGAGCACGGCGCCGACCGAGGCGCCCGAGGAGACGCCCAGCAGGTAGGGGTCGGCGAGCGGGTTGCGCACGAGCGCCTGCATGACGGCGCCGACGATCGCGAGCCCGGCGCCGACCGCGCAGGCGGCGAGCACGCGCGGCAGCCGCAGGTCGACGACGATCGCGTCGCTCACGGCGCCGAGCGGTGTGCTGCCGATGCCGAGCCGCGCGGCGAGGGCCGCGAGCGCGTCGCCGGGCGCGATGCCGGCCGCGCCGAGGGTGGTCGCGGCGAGCGCGAGCGCCACGAGCAGCGCGGCGAGCGCGGGCAGCGCCCAGCGGCGCCCGCGTCGCCCGCGCTGCGGCAGATGCAGGGCCAACGGCCGCTTCGGCGAGGCCTTTGCGGCCACTGGCCCTGCATCTGTGCTGCGCGTGGGCTCAGGAACCGGGCGCGTGGGCTCCGCAGCGGCGCGCGTCGGCGCAGCGGCGCCGTCCGCGGGTGCCGCGCCGCCGCGCGCGGTGGGGCGATCGGTGCGCGTCATCCGAGACCCATCGCGCGGACCGCATCCGCCACCGTCTGCACGGCGTCGACCGACCGGACACCGGCCTCCGCCATCGGGAACGGCACGACCACGAAGCGCTCCTCCTGCACCGCCGACAGCTGCGCGGTGGCGGCGTTGCCCCGCAGCCGCTCGATCTTCGAGGCGGCCGTGTGCCAGGGGGCGTCGACGAGCACGATCACGTCGGCGTCGCTCGCGGCGACCGCCTCCCACGAGAGCGTCGTCCAGGTCTCGTCGATGTCGGCGGCGACGTTCGTGAGCCCGGCGGTCTCGAGCACCAGCTGCGGGGCGCCCGAGCCGGCGCCGACGTAGGGGGCGTCCTCGCCGGAGGAGTACCAGAGCGCACGCAGCTCGCCCGAGACCGGCTCGACGGCATCGACCGCGGCGCGCTGCTCGGCCAGCAGCGCGACGCCCGCGTCAGGTGCCCCGAGCACCGTCGCGGCATCGCGGAACTCGCCGAGCAGCGCATCCCACGTCAGCGGCGGCACGTCGGTCGACCAGCAGGCGGCGGGCGAGACCCAGGTGGTCACGCCCAGCTCGGCCAGCGTCGCGCGGTCGCCGATCGCCTCGGGCGCGAACGCCGACTCCCAGCCCGCGACGATCGCGTCGGGCTCGAGCCCCAGCACCGCCTCGCGCGACGGCATGCCCTCGATGGTCGGCGCGTCGGCGCCCGCGAGCGGCCCGTCGAGGAACGCGGTCGACACCAGCGCGTCGCCGAGCCCCAGCGCCACGACGAGCTCAGCCGCGGTCGACTTCACCGCCACGATCCGCTCGGCCGGCGCCGCCCGCGGCGTGACCGCGACGCCGCAGTCGTCGACCGTCGTCTGCGCACCGGCGGGGGCGGATGCGTCCACCGACACCGTGGGAATGGTGCTCGTGGCCGACAGCGGCGTCGCGCAGCCGGTCAGCAGGAGCGCGCTGAGCGCGACGGTGGTGGCGGCAAGACGGGCAGGTGCGGGCATCGGTGATCCTTCTGGGCAGGCTGACGCGAACGGTCTTCGCGGTCGCGCGCGGAGGTGATGCCCGGCGCGATCACGATTCTACGGCCCCGCCGCGCCGACCTGTGTTTCGCCTGCGTGAACGTTGCGCCCGACCCCCTATCGCTCGCGGCAGGTCTGGGGTTGACTGGCGCTCCGGCATGTGCCGGTCAGAGCGAGGAAGCCGAGGGCAAGATGACCACAGTGCGGGCAGCGATCTCCCAGACCACCTGGACGGGCGACAAGGAGTCGATGCTCGACCGCCACGAGCAGTTCCAGCGCGAGGCAGCCGCGCAGGGCGCGCAGGTGATGTGCTTCCAGGAGCTCTTCTACGGCCCCTACTTCGGCATCACGCAGGACAAGAAGTACTACGACTACGCCGAGCCGGCCGACGGCCCGATCGTGCAGCGCTTCGCGAGCCTCGCGAAGGAGCTCGGCATGGTCACGATCCTGCCGATCTACGAGGAGGAGCAGACCGGCGTCTACTACAACTCGGCCGTCGTCGTCGATGCCGACGGCACGACGCTCGGCACCTACCGCAAGCACCACCTGCCGCACCTCGACCGCTTCTGGGAGAAGTTCTACTTCCGCCCCGGCAACCTCGGCTACCCGGTCTTCGAGACCGCCGTCGGCAAGGTGGGCGTCTACATCTGCTACGACCGGCACTTCCCCGAGGGCTGGCGCGAGCTGGGGCTGAACGGCGCGCACATGGTGTTCAACCCCAACGCGACGAAGCCCGGGCTCTCGAACCGGCTGTGGGAGGTCGAGGGTCCCGCCGCGGCGGTCGCGAACGGCTACTACGTGCTGCAGCCCAACCGGGTGGGCCGCGAGGACAACGAGTACGGCGAGCTCGCCGTCGACTTCTACGGCACCAGCCAGGTGATCGACCCGCGCGGCAACTTCGTGGGGGAGCGCGGCTCCGCCGATCACGAGGAGCTGCTGGTGCGCGACCTCGACCTGGAGATGGTGAAGCAGATGCGCGACGACTGGCAGTTCTACCGGGATCGCCGGCCCGACTCGTACACCCGGATCGCGAAGCCGTAAGGGGGCACTGATGGCCACCACCCTCATCCGCGGCGGCACCGTCGTCACCGCGACCGGCCGCTCGAAGGCCGACGTGCTCGTCGACGGCGAGACGATCCGCGCGGTGCTCGCGCCCGGCAGCGAGCTGCTCGGGGTCGAGATCGAGCGCTCGGTCGACGCCGTGATCGACGCGACCGGCAAGTACGTCATCCCCGGCGGCATCGACGCGCACACGCACATGGAGCTGCCCTTCGGCGGCACCGCCGCGAGCGACACCTTCGAGACCGGCACGCGCGCGGCCGCCTGGGGCGGCACGACGACGATCATCGACTTCGCCGTGCAGACCTACGGGCAGCGCGTCGAGGACGGCCTCGCCGCCTGGCACGAGAAGGCTGCGGGCAGCTGCGCCATCGACTACGGCTTCCACCAGATCGTCGGCGACGTCAACGAGGCGTCGCTGCAGGCGCTCAAGGGGCTCGCCGACGAGGGCATCTCGAGCTACAAGCTCTTCATGGCCTACCCGGGCGTCTTCTACTCCGACGATGCGCAGATCCTGAAGGCCATGCAGGTCGCGGCTGACGAGGGCCTGATGACGATGATGCACGCCGAGAACGGCCCGGCCATCGACGTGCTCGTGCAGCAGCTGCTCGCGCAGGGCAGGACGTCGCCGGAGTTCCACGGCGTCGCCCGCGCCTGGCAGATGGAGGAGGAGGCGACCCACCGCGCGATCATGCTCGCCAACCTCACGGGCGCCCCGCTCTACGTCGTGCACGTGAGCGCCAAGCAGGCGGTGGCGCAGCTCGCGGCCGCGCGCGACGCCGGCCAGAACGTGTTCGGCGAGACGTGCCCGCAGTACCTCTACCTCTCGCTCGAGGATCACCTGGCGGCGAGGAGCGACGAGTGGGGCGACTTCGAGGGCGCCAAGTGGGTCTGCTCGACGCCGCTGCGCTCGAAGCACGAGCACCACCAGGACGAGCTGTGGAGCGCGCTGCGCACCAACGACCTGCAGATGGTCTCGACCGACCACTGCCCGTTCTGCATGAAGGGCCAGAAGGAGCTCGGGCTCGGCGACTTCTCGAAGATCCCGAACGGCATCGGCGGGGTCGAGCACCGGCTCGACCTGCTCTACCAAGGCGTCGTCGACGGCCACATCTCGCTCGAGCGCTGGGTCGAGATCACCTCCACCACCCCGGCGCGCATGTTCGGCCTCTACGGCCGCAAGGGCGTGATCCAGCCGGGCGCCGACGCCGACATCGTCGTCTACGACCCCGCCGGGCACACGTCGATCGGCGTCGGCAAGACGCACCACATGAACATGGACCACTCCGCGTGGGAGGGCTTCGAGATCGACGGGCACGTCGACACCGTGCTCAGCCGCGGCCGCGTCGTCGTCGACGACCGGCAGTACCTCGGCCGGCCCGGTGACGGCGCGTTCGTCAAGCGCGGCCTCAGCCAGTACCTGGTCTGAGAGGGATCCGCGATGGAGTTCGGAGCCGTCTTCCAGACCAACCCGCCCGCGAGCCGCGTCGTGCAGCTCGCGCAGCTCGCCGAGGTGCACGGCTTCAGCCACGTGTGGACCTTCGACAGCCACATCCTCTGGCAGGAGCCCTACGTCATCCTCTCCGCCGTGCTCGGCGCCACCCGGCGGGTCACGGTCGGGCCGTTCGTCACCAATCCGGCCACCCGCGACTGGAGCGTCACCGCATCCACCTTCGCCACGCTCAACGACATGTACGGCAACCGCACCGTCTGCGGCATCGGCCGCGGCGACTCGGCGGTGCGCGTGGGCGGCGGCGAGCCGACGACGCTCAAGCAGCTGCGCGAGGCGGTGCACGTGATCCGCGAGCTCGGCTCCAGCCGCGCGGTGCAGCACGGCGACCTGACGCTGCGGCTGCCGTGGTCGCAGGGCTCCGAGCTGCCGGTGTGGATCGCCGCCTACGGCCCGCTGGCGCTGCAGCTCGCCGGCGAGGTCGGCGACGGCTTCATCCTGCAGCTGGCGGACCCCGAGATCACGAAGTGGATGATCGAGCGCGTCCGCACCGCGGCCTCCGACGCGGGGCGCGACCCGATGGCGGTCAAGATCTGCGTCGCCGGCCCCGCCTACGTCGGCGACGACCTGGCGCACCAGCGTGAGCAGTCGCGCTGGTTCGGCGGCATGGTGGGCAACCACGTCGCCGACATCGTGAAGAAGTACGGCAGCCACGGCGCCATCCCCGACGACCTGGCCGACTACATCGCGCAGCGCGAGGGCTACGACTACAGCACCCACGGCAAGGCCGACAACGACCACGTCGACTTCGTGCCCGACGCGATCGTCGACCGGTTCTGCGTGCTCGGCGACGCCGACGCTCACATCGAGAAGCTCACGCGGCTGCAGGAGCTCGGCGTCGATCAGTTCGCCGCCTACGTCATGCACGACTCCAAGGAGGAGACGCTCCGCCAGTACGGCGAGCGCATCATCCCGGCGCTGCGCACCAGCGCCGCCGCGAGGTCCTGACCCATGCGGGCCCGGAGCGCGCAGCCGCTGCTCTTCGGTGCCCTGGGCGCCGTGCTGCTGGCGGCCGTGTGGGAGCTCTACAAGGCGCTCGGCCCCGCGCAGGGCGTGATCGTCGGCGACACCGTGCTGCTGCCGCGCACCACCGACCTCGCGATGCCGCACGTCTGGGAGTCGGTCGCCCGCGCCTTCCAGCCCGCGACCGGCGCGGCCGGCGAGCTCGTGGTCGTCGCGGTCGCCCGAGCCGCCGCGCAGACGCTCGGCACCGCCGCCCTCGGCCTCGTGCTCGGGGCGATCATCGGGGTGCTGCTGGCGCTGCTCATGCAACGGTTCCGGCTCGCCGACCGGGCGATCCTGCCGTGGCTGATCCTCAGCCAGACGGTGCCGCTCATCGCGCTCGCGCCGCTCGTGGTCGCCTGGGGCGGCCGGCTCGAGCTCGGCGCGCTGCAGTGGGAGCGCTGGATGAGCGTGGCGGTGATCGCCTCCTACCTCGCCTTCTTCCCGGTCGCGGTCGGCACGCTGCGCGGGCTGCGCGCCCCCGAGCAGGAGCACCTCGACCTGTTCCGCGCGCAGGGCGTCGGCTGGTGGGGCACGCTGCGCCACCTGCGCCTGCCCGCGGCCGTGCCGCAGCTGCTCTCGTCGCTGCGGCTGGGCGCCGCGACCGCGATCGTCGGCACGGTGGTCGCCGAGGTCTCGACCGGCGCCCGCGGCGGCATCGGCCGCCTGATCGTCGAGTACGCGCAGTCCGGCTCCTCCGATCCGGCGAAGGCGTGGGCGCCCATCGTGGGCGCGGTCGTCATGGGGCTCGTCGCGGCGGGCATCGTCGCGCTCGCGGGGCTCGCGCTCCGGGACTACCGGCGGGCGGAGGCGCGATGAGCGCGGTCGAGGTCGAGGCCGTCACGAAGGCCTTCTCGGTGCAGGCGGGCGAGGTGCGCGCCCTCGATACCGTCAGCCTCACCGTCGACGAGGGCGAGTTCGTCGCCCTGATCGGCCCCTCGGGCTGCGGCAAGTCGACGCTCATGCGACTGATCGCCGACCTCGACGAGCCGAGCAGCGGCGAGGTGCGGGTCTTCGGCATGCCGGCCCGCAAGGCCCGGCTCGAGCGCGCCTACGGCATCGCCTTCCAGCAGTCCGGGCTGCTGCCGTGGCGCACGGTGCGGGCCAACGTCGAGCTGCCGCTGCAGCTGCACGGCGCGAGCGTCCCGGCCCGGCGCGCGCGGGCCGACGAGCTGATCGAGCTCGTGGGCCTCACCGAGTTCGCCGACCGGCACCCCGATCAGCTCTCCGGCGGCATGCAGCAGCGCGTCGCCATCGCCCGCGCGCTCGCCGAGCACCCGCGGCTGCTCCTGATGGACGAGCCGTTCGGCGCGCTCGACGAGATGACGCGCGAGCGGCTGCAGGGCGAGCTCCTGCGCATCTGCGCCGAGACGGGCGCCGCCGTCGTGTTCGTGACCCACTCCATCCCCGAGGCCGTCTTCCTCGCCGACCGCGTCGTCGTGATGAGCCCGCGGCCCGGTCGCATCACCGACGTGGTGACGGTCGAGCGGGCACCGGTCGCGCCGGGCGCCGATCAGGCGGTGCGCGAGACGGATGCGTTCTTCCGCTCGGTCACGGCGGTCCGGGAGGCGCTCCACGGCCGCGAGGGCGCGGCGCCGCAGGGAGCGGAGGCGCGATGACGCACTGGACCGAGCGGGGCTGGGTGCGGATCGCCGCCCCGGTCGCGCTCGGCGCCGCGGCGCTCGCGCTGTGGGAGGTGGCGGTGCAGGCGCTCGACATCCAGCCCTACCTGCTGCCGGCGCCCAGCGCGATCCTGGCGCAGCTGCAGGCGGCGCTCGGTGGCATCGTGCAGGCGGCGCTCGCGACCGGCAGGAACGCGCTCGTCGGGCTCCTGCTGGGCGCGGTCGCGGCGGTCGTGGTCGCCGCGCTCGCGTCGCGGCTGCGCTGGCTCGACCAGGTGATCGCGCCGCTCGTCGCCGCGATCGCGGTGGTGCCGATCGTGGCGCTCGCGCCGGTGCTGCAGACCATGTACGGCGCGACCAGCGAGATGCCGCGCATCATCGTCGTCGCGATCGCCGCCTTCGTGCCCGTCTTCATCACGACGCTCCGCGGCCTGCGGCAGGTGCGGCCCGTGCACCGCGACCTCATGCGCGCATACGGCGCGACCGGCTGGCAGGCGACGCGCATGGTCACGCTGCCCGGCGCCGTGCCCTTCGTCTTCGCCGGCGTCACCATCGCCTCGTCGGTCGCCGTCATCTCGGCCATCGTCGCCGAGTACTTCGGCGGGCTGCAGAACGGCCTCGGCAGCCGCATCGCCAGCGCCGCCGCGCAGTCCGGCTACCCGCGCGCCTGGGCGTACGTCGTCGCGGCCATCGTGCTCGGCCTCGTCTTCTACGGCGTCACGCTCATCGCCGAGCGCCTCGCCAGCCGCTGGGCGCACATGCCCGTCAGCTGAGCGCATCCCGCCACGTCACCACCAGTCCTCACCGTCACCGCCAGCAGTCCCTCCATCACCACCACCAGTCCTTCCTCCATCACCACATCACCACCACCAGTTCCGAGGAGCACCCCATGCACCGTCCCGCATCACCGTCCCGGCCACGTCGCCGGGCCGCCCTCGCCGCGGTCGCGGCCATCGCATCCGCCCTGCTGGTCGCCTGCTCGTCGGGCACCGCGCCGGCCGAGTCGGAGGCGGGCGGCGACGGCGAGCTCACCCCCGTGACGCTGCAGCTGCAGTGGTTCGCGCAGGGCCAGTTCGCCGGCTACTACGCCGCCGTCGACCAGGGCTTCTACGAGGCCGCGGGGCTCGACGTCACGATCGTCGAGGGCGGCGCCGACATCGTGCCGCAGACCGTGCTCGCCGACGGCGCGGCCGACTTCGCGATCGCGTGGGTGCCGAAGGCGCTCGCGAGCCGCGAGCAGGGCGCGCTGATCACCGACGTGGCGCAGATCTTCCAGCGCTCGGGCACCCTGCAGGTGTCGTTCGCCGACGCCGGCATCGACTCGGTCGACGACCTCGCCGGCAAGAACGTCGGCTCGTGGGGCTTCGGCAACGAGTTCGAGCTCTTCGCCGCGCTCACCGCCGCGGGGCTCGACCCGATGACCGACGTCACGCTCGTGCAGCAGGCGTTCGACATGTCGGGGCTGCTGGCCGGCGACATCGACGCGGCCCAGGCGATGACCTACAACGAGTACGCGCAGCTGCTCGAGACGGTCGATCCCGAGACGGGCGACCTCTACACGGCCGACGACTTCTCGGTGCTCGACTGGAACGACGAGGGCACCGCCATGCTGCAGGACGCCATCTGGGCGTCGAGCGACCGGCTCGAGGACGCCGCGTTCCAGGAGACGACCGTCGCCTTCATCAAGGCGTCGATCGAGGGCTGGATCTACGCGCGCGACAACCCAGAGGAGGCGGCGCAGATCGTCGTCGACTCGGGCAGCCAGCTGGGCGCCTCGCACCAGCAGTGGATGGTCAACGAGATCAACGCGCTCGTCTGGCCGGCGCCCGACGGCATCGGCATGATCGACGAGGCCGCCTGGCAGCAGACGGTCGAGATCGCCATGAGCACCACCAACCAGGACGGCGCGACCGTGCTGACCGCCGAGCCCGACGACGGCGCCTGGACCAACGCCTACGTCGAGCAGGCGCTCGCCGAGCTCGAGGCCGACGGCGTCGACATCACCGGCGACGACTTCGCGCCGATCGAGGTCGAGCTGCAGGAGGGCGGCCAGTAGGGGGCGCGGCGCAGCCCCGTCGGGGCAGCAAGAGGCCAGCAGCAGGCCAGTAGTCTCGGGGAGACCCCCACGACCAGGAGTGCACGATGAGCGAACTGAACCCCGCAGACGGCGACCGCGCGCGAGAGCTCGACAAGCTCATCCTGCACTCCTGGTCGAAGCACGGCACGACCAACCCGTTCACGGTGGCGCGAGCCTCGGGCGTGCGCCTGTGGGATCACGACGGCCGCGAGTACCTCGACTTCTCGAGCCAGCTCGTCAACACCAACATCGGCCATTCGCACCCGAAGGTCGTCGCCGCGATCCAGGCGCAGGCCGCCGAGCTGGCCACCGTCGCGCCCGCGACCACCAACCTGCGCCGCGGCGAGGCGGCCGAGCGCATCCTGTCGAAGATCGACGGGATGGCGGCCGTCTTCTTCACGAACGGCGGGGCGGATGCGGTCGAGAACGCGATCAGGATGGCTCGCGTGCACACGGGGCGGGCCAAGGTGCTCACGCACTACCGCTCGTACCACGGCAACACCGGCGCGGCCGTGAACGCGACCGGCGACCAGCGCCGCATCGGCAACGAGTTCGCGACCGGCCACGTGCACTTCTTCGGCCCCTTCCCGTACCGCTCGGAGTTCTGGTCGACGAGCCCCGAGCAGGAGGCCGAGCGGGCGCTGCAGCACGCCCGCCGCATGGTCGAGTCGGAGGGGCCGTCGACGATCGCCGCGATCATGGTCGAGGGGCTCCCGGGCACCGCCGGCATCCTGGTGCCGCCGCCTGGCTACCTGCAGGGGCTGCGCGAGCTCGCCGACGAGCACGGCATCGTGCTGATACTCGACGAGGTGATGGCCGGCTTCGGCCGCACCGGCCACTGGTTCGCGCACCAGCACGACGGGGTGCGGCCCGACCTCGTCACCTTCGCGAAGGGCGTCAACTCCGGCTACGTGCCGGTCGGCGGCGTGATCATCTCGGAGCCGATCCTCGCCACCTTCACGGAGCGCGCCATCCCGGGCGGGCTCACCTACGCCGGCCACCCGCTCGCCGCCGCATCGATCGTCGCCGCGATCGACGCGATGACCGACGAGGGCATCGTCGAGAACGCCGCCCGGCTCGGCCGCGACATCCTCGGCCCGGGCCTCAGGGACCTCGCCGAGAAGCACGAGATCATCGGCGAGGTGCGCGGGCGCGGCTGCTTCTGGGCCCTCGACCTCGTCACCGACCGCGCCTCGAGGACGCCCGTGGACGCATCCGTCGTCGGCAAGCTGAAGGGCCTGCTGCTCGAGCGCGGCTACGTGCCGTTCACGGCCGACAACCGCATCCACGTGACGCCGCCGCTCGTGATGGGCGACGACGACGCGCGCCGCGGCCTCGAGATCCTCGACGAGGCGTTCACCGCCTACGCCTGACCGATCTCAACGTGCGAGGTGGCGGTTCGGCGCACCGTGTGCGCCGAACGCACACCTCGCACGTTGAGATGCACGGCGCCGGGCCTGCCAGACTGGCCCGCATGAGCATTCACCTGCTGGGCGGCGGCTGGGCCGACGACGAGTCGCGCTGGACGGGCCGCTTCGTCGACGAGGCGCGGGAGCGCGCGGGCGGGCCGCCGACGATCGCGGTCGTGCTGTGGGCCGAGGACGCCGACGAGGGCGCGACGTGGCACGACGACTACCGCGACGACCTGACGAAGCTCGGCGCCGGCACCGTGAACGTCGTGCAGCTGACCGCCGAGCGCACGCTGCTGCCGACCGACCTCGGCGGCGCCGACGGCATCTTCGTCGGCGGCGGGCTCACGCCCGGCTACCACGCGGCGATCATGCCGGCGGCCGACACGATCCGCGGGCTGGTCTCGACCGGCGTGCCCTACGCGGGCTTCTCGGCCGGCGCGATGATCGCCGGCGACGTGGCACTGCTGGGCGGCTGGCGCATCGGCGGCGTCGCGGTGGCGCCCGAGAAGAACGGCGAGGGCCTCGACGAGGTCACGCTCGACGCGGGCCTGGGGCTGGTCGACCTGGTCGTCGACGTGCACTGCGCCCAGCACGGCAACCTCTCGCGCGCCGTCGCGATCGTGCACGCGGGCCTCTCCGACCGGGTGGTCGCGATCGACGAGAACACCTCGCTCATCGTCGGCGTCGGCGGCCTGCAGGTGGCCGGCGACGGCAGCGTCTGGACGGCCGACCGCGACGGCGACCGGGTCTCGATCGGCGTGCTCGCGGCATGATCGACCGGCCGCTCACCGAGCTCGTCGATGCGGGGTGGGCGGATGCGCTTGCGCCCGTCGCGCACGTCGTGCGCGAGCTGGGCGAGCGGCTGGGTGCCGAGACCGCGGCGGGGCGGCCCTTCCTGCCCGCGCCCGAGCTCGTGCTGCGGGCGTTCGCGCAGCCGCTCGCCGACGTGCGGGTGCTGATCGTCGGGCAGGACCCCTACCCGACGCCCGGGCATCCGATCGGGCTGTCGTTCGCGGTCGAGCGGCACGTGCGGCCGCTGCCGCGCTCGCTGCAGAACATCTACCGCGAGCTGCGCGACGACCTGGGGCTCGAGCCCGCGCCGCACGGCGACCTCTCGGCGTGGAGCGCGCAGGGCGTGCTGCTGCTCAACCGGGTGCTGACGGTGGGCGCGGGCGCGCCCGCCTCGCACCGCGGCTGGGGCTGGGAGCAGGTGAGCGAGGCGGCGATCCGTGCGCTCGTCGCGCGGCGGGGCGCCGACGGCGGCCCGGTGCCGCTCGTCGCGATCCTCTGGGGCGCCCAGGCGCAGGCGCTCGCACCGCTGCTCGAGGGGGTGCCGATCATCGCCTCCGCCCACCCGTCGCCGCTGTCGGCCAGCCGGGGGTTCTTCGGCTCCCGGCCGTTCTCGCGCGCCAATGCGGCGCTCGAGGCCCAGGGTGCGGCGCCCGTCGACTGGCGCATCCGCAGCGACGACGCCGACCGGGCGGTGCTCGACGCCACCGCCCGCCGGGCCGCACCGGGGCGCTCGGCGCGAGCGAGCGCATCCGACACCGTCTCCCTCTTCGACCGACTGGACTGAGCATGCTGCCCGAGGAGTACGAGCGCCGCCGCCGGCTGCCGCGGCACCTGCGCGAGCCCGAGCACCGCGAGCCCGACTTCGCGTTCACGATCCGGCCCGCCGAGGCGCGCGACCTGCCCGTCGTGCGCGACATCTACCGCCACTACGTGCTGAACTCGACGGTCACCTTCGACGAGAAGCCGAAGTCGCTGCCGCAGTGGCGGCGCACGCTGCGCGAGGCCGCCGAGCTGAACCTCGCGTTCCTGGTGGCCGAGAGCGCCACCGGCACGGTGCTCGGCTACGCGCTCGTGCAGCCGTGGAAGCAGCGGGCCGCCTACCGCTACACGGTCGAGTCGTCGGTCTACCTGGCGCCCGCGGCGGGCGGTCGCGGGCTCGGGCGCGCGCTCATGGAGGCGCTCATCGAGACCACGCGCGCGCGGGGGGTGCGCGAGATGATCGCCGTCATCGCCGATCAGGGGGCGGATGCGTCGGTCGCCCTGCACGAGAAGCTCGGCTTCGAGGAGATCGGGCGGATGGGTCGGGTCGGCCACAAGTTCGGCCGCGACCTGGGGATCGTGCTGCTGCAGAAGTCGCTGCGCAAGAAGCGGTAGGGGGCGGCGCCGCAGGCTGGTGGTCGCGGCGGTGGCGGTGGCGGAGTCGGAGGCGGCGGCGGAGTCGGTGGCGGCGGTCGGCGGGGGAATCCTCGGCTTCCCCTGCGCCACAGTTCTGTAACAGTGGCCGAAAACCCGCGCCGGAGCATGCATGCTGGCACCAGCAGCGGTCTGCGCTGCTGCAGGAAGGCACCCAGCAGCGATCTGCGCTGCTGCAGGAAAGGCACCGGGCAGCGGTCTGCGCCGCTGCAGGAAGGCACCGCCATGACCGCAGTCGAGCACCGCGCTCACTCCTCCTTCGCGATGGCCACGCCATGGGTGTCGATGCTCGCGATCGCCATCGGCGTCGTCACCGGCGCCGCCGTCGCCCTCGCCGCGTTCTCCGATCCGCAGGGGCTCGCGGCCGGCGCCGGCTACGGGCTCGTGCCCGGCGTGCTCGCCGCCATCGGGGTCTCGATCGCCCGTCGGGCCGTCGTGCATCGCACGAGGTTCTGGCGCGCCCTGGGGCTCGTCGTGGTCGTCGTCGCCGCCGTGACCGCCGTGCTGTTCGCGATCACCCAGCTGACGATCGAGATGGCGGTGATCGGCTTCCTGCTGGGGGCGTTCACGGCAGCGGTGGCCACGTTCGTCGGGCTGCTGCGCGTGCGGCGCTGAGGCTGGTCGCAGGCACCGCGCGACGCGCAGCCGGGCCGCCGCGATGCGCTCGTCGCGCCCGACGACGCGCCGCTCGGCACCGTCCCGATGCGGCCGCCGCGATGCGCTCGTCGGCGGTCGGTGCCACGATGGAGGCGTGACCGATTTCGAGGCCTGGCGGGCATCCAAGCAGCACGCCGATGCGAGCGCCGCCGCCGCTGCCGCCGCGAGCGACGCGCACGCCACCGTCACCGACCTCGGCCCCGGCTTCTGGATGGTGACCGTCGCGGGCGCGACCCGCGGCTTCATCACGCAGATCGAGGTGAAGGACGAAGTGCGGTTCGAGGCGCGCATGCGGCACATGAACCCCGGCCAGGGCACCCGCATCGGCGAGTACTGGGAGCTCGAGAAGGCGATCGCCGCGATCCTGCAGGAGCCGCCGCAGTTCGTCGGCCGCGACCCGTTCCGCGAGCTGACGAACTACGCGAGCCGCGAGCAGATGCTCGAGCGCGCCGAGCGCAAGCGCCTGCAGCGACGCGCCAACCGGTACTTCGGTTGACGGCGATCCACGAGCTGGGAGCGCTCGACCTCTGGCGGCTGCTGCACGCGCGCGAGCTCAGCGCGGTCGAGGTGGCCGAGCACTTCCTCGAGCGCATCGAGCGGCTCGACGAGGCGAACGCCTTCGTGCACGTCGACCGCGAGCTGGCGCTGCGGCAGGCGCGGGCCGCCGACGAGGCCGACGACCGCACGGGCATCATCCACGGCCTGCCGTTCGCCGACAAGATGCTCACCCGCCGCGCTGGCCAGCCCGCCGCCATGGGCAGCCGCTGGCTCGAGGGCGCGGTCGCCGACGTCACCGATCCGATGGCGCGGGTGCTCGACACCGGCGGCGGCGTCGTGCTCGGCCGCACCGCCGCGCCCGAGTTCGGCTTCGCCGGCTACACCCGCTCCGCCCTCCACGGCTCGACGACGCTGCCCGGCCGCCCCGACCTGCACGCCGGCGGCTCGTCGGGCGGCGCCGCCGCCGCGGTCGCGCAGGGGCTGCTGCCGTTCGCGCCCGGCTCCGACGGCGGCGGCTCGATCCGCATCCCCGCCGCCACCTGCGGGCTCGTCGGGCTCAAGCCCACCCGCGGCCGCGTGCCCGCGCACGGCGGCGTCGGCACCGTCGGCGGGCTGGTCACGGCGGGCGCCATCGGCCGCTCCGTGATGGATGTCGCGCTGCTCACCGACGCGCTCATCGGCCGCGTCAACGGCGACACCCCGCACGAGCTGACGCTCCGGCCGCCCGAGCACGACGACGGCTCGCTGCTGGCGGCGGCCGTGCGCGGCGAGGGGCGCTACCGCATCGCCGTCATGACGGGCACGCCCTGGGACGCGACCCACGACATCCGCATCGCCCCCGAGGCGAACGCCGCCGTCGAGGTCGCCCTCGCCGCGCTCGAGGCGTTCGGGCACGAGCTCGGCGAGGTCGCGCTGCCCGATGCGACGGGGTACGCGGATGCGTTCACGGCGCTCTGGCGCGGAGGTGCGGCAGCCATCGGCGTGCCTCGTGCGGAGCGCGGGCGCCTCGAGCCGCTGGCCCGCTGGATCATCGACACGAGCGACGAGCTGGGCGCCGGCGGGCTGGCGAAAGCGCAGCTGTGGGCGTCGGCCTTCGAGCGGCGGGTGCTCGCGGCGTTCGCGCCGTGGGATGCGGTGCTGACGCCCGCGACGGCGCTCACGCCGCGCCCGCTCGACTGGTACCCGATCGACGACGGCGAGGCCGACTTCGACCGGCAGGTGCTGCACACGCCGCACACGTCGTTCGTCAACGTGACGGGGCTGCCGGCGATCGCGCTGCCGGTGCACCAGGCTGCGACCGACGACGGCGACGCGTTGCCGATGGGCGTGCAGCTGATCGGCCGGCCGGGGGAGGAGGCGACGCTGCTCGCGATCGGCCGCCAGCTCGAGCGCCGCATCCCCTGGAAGCAGCGCGCCCTCGCCCGCATCCGCGACTGAGCTCGCGCTCTTCGGCCCCGCCCGCGCTGCGCCTCTGCCGCCCGAGCCCGCGACCCGCGCCCGCGACCTCTGCGCGCGCCCGCGACCTCTGCCCACGCCCGCGACAGATGCAGGGCCAGTGGCTGGATCGGCCGCGTCAGAGCGACCACTGGCCCTAGATCTGCGGCGGTGGCGCGGGCGACGGTGGGTTCGCGGGGCGCTTCGGCAGGTAGCCGCCCTTCACGAGGTCGGCCTCGATCTCGTACTTGTTCGTGAGCCCGTCCTGGCCGGCGGCGAGGTACATGGCGATGAACCAGAGGCCGTAGCGGGCCCATTGCCGCCGGTGCACGTCCTCGTGCTCGAGGATCGCGGGGCTGGTCGCGCTGGTGGTGAGGAACGTCGCGCCGATCGTCGTGCCGCCGCGGCCGTACGCCCAGCTCGGCAGGGCCGAGATGACGGTCAGCTCGCCCACCTGCCGCTCCTCGCCGCCCAGCAGCCGCCCCCACAAGCGAGCCGCGCGAGTGGCGAATCGGTGCCCCGCCCCGGCCACCGGGGGAGCGGTGAGCGCCCGGAACGCGGGGCCCGAGACGGAGCGTCCGAGCGCGCCGACGGCGCTGCCGAGGGCGGCGAGGGCGGTCGGTCGGGAATCCGGCATGCCGCCGACGATAGCGCGCGGATACGCTGGGCTCATGCCCCAGGAGCCGGTCGGTGAGCCCGCCGAAGCGCCCCTGCGCGTCGCGATGGTCTCGATGCACACCTCGCCGGCCGACCGCCCCGGCAAGGGCGATGCCGGCGGCATGAACGTGCTGGTGCTCGAGAGCGCGCTGGCGCTCGCGGGCCGCGGCAACCGGGTCGACATCTTCACCCGCTCCCCCGGCGCCGCGCACGCGCAGTCGCTCGCGCCGGGCGTCACCGTCTACGCGCTCGAGACGGGCGGCGGCATCGTGCGCAAGCACGAGCTGCCCAACCTCGCCGACGCCTTCGGCGACCAGCTGCAGCGGGCGGCGCTCGCCGCGGAGCACCCCTACGACGTGCTGCACGCGCACTACTGGCTCTCTGGCCTGGCTGCGCTGCCGGTCTCGCTGGCGCTGGGCGTGCCGATCGTGCAGACGTTCCACACGCTCGGCCAGGAGAAGAACCGGCGCCTCGGCGACGGCGACCGCCCCGAGCCCGAGCGGCGCATCCTCACCGAGCGGTTCCTCGCGAACGAGGTCGACGCGATCGCCGCCGTCTCGCGCGCCGAGATCGACATGCTGTGCGACGACGTCGGCGCCGCCGCCGAGCGCGTCTGGCTGGTGCCCCCGGCCGTCGACACGACCGTCTTCCAGCCAGGCCCGGTCGCGAGCCGCCACGAGGTGCGCACTCGCCTCGGCGTGCGCCCCGAGGACGGCCTGGTCGTCTGCGTCGGCCGGGTGCAGCCGCTCAAGGGGCAGGATCTCGCCGTGCGCATGCTGCAGCACCTGCCCGGCACCGTGCTCGTCATCGCCGGCGACGTCACGCCCGGCGCAGAGCGCTACCTCGAGTCGCTGCACGACATCGCCCGCGAGATCGGCGTCGAGGGCCGCGTGCGCCACATCGGCACCCTCGACCGGCCAGCGCTCGCGCAGCTGTTCGACGCCGCCGACGTCGTGGTGGTCCCGAGCCGCACGGAGTCGTTCGGGCTCGTGCCGCTCGAGGCCGCGGCGAGCGGCACGCCGGTCGTCGCCGCGCGCGTCGGCGGCCTGGTCGAGTCGGTCATCGATGGCGAGACCGGCGTGCTGATCGACGGCCGCGACCCGATGGACTGGGCGGATGCGGTGAGCACGATCCTCGAGGACGACGACCTGCAGGTGGAGTTCGGACTCGCCGGCCGCCGCGCGGCGAGCCGCCGCGACTGGCAGGACGTCGCGCACGAGCTCGAGGCGGTCTACCGCTCGACGGTGCGCGCCCGCCAGGTGTAGCGCGGCCGCTCCCGAGCCCCGCGATCGGCCGGTATCGCGAGACGCGGCGCCGGCGCCCTCCGCCGCGGTTCGCGCCGCTTGAGGCGCCTGCCCGCGCGGCCTGCTGGCGTCGCGCCGCGACCTTCGGTCGCGCTGCCGGCGTCGCGAGACGCGGATCGATTCGCGATCCGCCGCCAAAACGCGGACCGATCCTCCGCTTCTCGCGACTCATCCGCGTTTCGCGACCACCAGCCGCCCGCGACCGAGCGGCGCCGCGGCGCTCCGCCGCGCTGCCGACGTCGCAAGATCCGGATCGATGCGGGTTCGGGCGCCGAGCCGCGACGCTGGGCCGCGCTGCCGACGTCGCGAACCGCGGATCGATTCGCGATCCGCCGCCGAAGCGCGGACCGGTCGCCCGCTTCTCACGACTCATCCGCGTTTCGCGACCGCCCCCATCCCGCCACCGAGCGGCGCCGCGACGCTGGGCCGCGCCACCACGTCGCGAGACGCGGATCGATTCGCCACCCGCCACCGAAACACGGACCGATCCTCCGCTTCTCGCGACCAATCCGCGTTTCGCGACCGACCGCATCCGGCGAGCGAGCGCATCCCGCGACCCACCGCATTCCGCGACCCACCGCATCCGCCCCGCACGACGGAAGGGGCCGGGCGCGAGCCCGACCCCTCCGCCGTCACCCCGCGATCAGCGGTCGACGACCTCCGCCTCGATGCTGCCGTCGCTGGCCTCGGCGGCGCCGCCGGTGCCGGCGCCCAGCTGGCCGCGCGAGCCCGAGCCGCCGTGCTTCAGCGCGGCGAGGCGAGCCTCGATCTCGGTCTCGCGGCCGACGTCCTCGAGGGCCTCGAACTGCGCGTCGAGCGACGAGGCGGCGAGCTCCTGCTGGCCCATGACCTTCGCCTCCTCGCGGCGGATCTTCTCCTCGAAGCGGCCGATCTCGCTGGTGGGGTCGAGGATGTCGATCGACTTCACCGCGTCGTGCACCTGCGTCTGCGCCTCGGCGACCTTGGCGCGCGCGATGAGCTCGGAGCGCTTCGACTTCAGCTGGTCGAGCTTGCCCTTCATCGTCTCGAGGCCGGTCTTCAGCTTGTCGACGACCTCGTTCTGCGACTGGATCGACGGCTCGGCCGAGCGGGCCTCCGACTCCGACTGCATCTGCTTGCCGATGGCGACCTTCGCGAGGTTGTCGAACTTCGCGGCGTCGGCCGGGTGCTGGCCGCGCATCTCGTCGGCGCGCTGC
The DNA here is from genome assembly GCF_030758955.1 of Agrococcus beijingensis. NCBI lineage: Bacteria > Bacillati > Actinomycetota > Actinomycetes > Micrococcales > Microbacteriaceae > Agrococcus > Agrococcus beijingensis. Next base: position 1,816,214 of record NZ_CP132360.1, read on the forward strand.
GAGGCGGCGAGCGCCTTGCGGCCCCAGTCCTCGGCGGCGCGCACGTCCTCCTGGTAGTCCTGCTCCTGCAGGCGCAGGTTGCCGATGGTCTGGGCGATGGCCGCCTCGGCCTCGGCGATCGAGTTCGTGTAGTCGCGAACCATCTGGTCGAGCATCTTCTGCGGGTCCTCGGCCTGGTCGAGGAGCGCGTTGATGTTGGCCTTCGCGAGCTGCGCGATGCGGCCGAGGATGGACTGCTTGGACATGGTGTTCCTTCCCGGTTGCCGCCGGAGCGGACTGTGGTCGAGCTGTCAGTTGTGGTCTGTGGATGGGTCAGGTCGCGTCGCGTCGGTTCGTCGAGGTCGGGCGCGGCACGGGTCGGTCTCGGTCAGTCGCCGAAGCCACCGCCGCCACCGCCGAAGTCGCCGAAGCCGCCGCCGAAGAAGCCGCCGCCGCCGCCTCCGCCGAACGAGCCGCCGCCGCCGGAGAAGAGGTCGCCGAGGCCGCCGCCCCCGCCCCCGCCCCCTCCCGCGAAGCCGTCGAACCCGCTGCCGCCGGCGTGACCGCCGGAGCCGTTCAGCATGTCGCCGAGGATGTAGCCGAGCAGGCCGCCGGTGAGCATGTCCTGTCCCCGCCCGCCGCCGCCGCCGCCGCGGTAGTAGGGGTTCTGCGCGCGGCCGCCCCAGCCGCCGACGTCGCCGGAGGCATCCTGCATCGCCTGCTCGGCGTGCTGCGAGGCCGCCTGCGCATACTGCGCGGCGGTGCCGGGCTCCTGCTGGGCGAGCCGCAGCGCCTGCGCGAGCTCCTGCTGCGCGGTGGCGAGCAGCTGGCGGGCGCGCGGGCCGACGCCGATGCGGCGCGTGCTGATGAAGTCCTCGGCGCGGTCGATGTTGGCACGGGCCGAGGCGATCCAGTGCTGCAGGCCCGACTGCTCGCGCTGCAGCTGCGCGCCGTGCTCGCGCACCTGGCCGGTGGCGTCGTCGAGCCGCTGGTTGGCGCGCTGCAGGTTGGCGAGCACGGTGAGCGTGTCGGTGGGCCGCTGCTGCGCGACCGCGACCTGCTGCTCGACGTGCGCGATGAGCGGCGCGAGGTCGGTGGTCGCCGTCGAGCGCAGCGTCTTCGCCGCCGCGATGTCGCCGATGGAGTCCTGCACGAGCCCGACCAGCTGCTGCGCCGAGGTGCCGAGGTCGTGCTCGGCGCGCTCCACCGCGGCGAGCAGGCCCGACGCCTGGGCGAGCGCCGCCTCAGCGGCGTGCACGGCGAGCGCGGCGGCGGCGCCGTCGCCCTTCGCGACCGCCTCGCGGCCGGCCGCGATCGACTGGTCGATGTTGGGCAGCTGGCGCTCGGCGCCGGCGATGTTCTCGCGCACCGGCTCGATCGAGGCGCCGCTGTGGTGGTCGTCGAGCCGGTCGAGGATCTGCCGCGCGTTCGCGATGCGGCCGTCGAGCGTCTGCCGCGACTGGGCGACCGACTCGAGCACCTGCGGCGCGTTCTGCTCGAGGTCGCGCAGCTGCTCGAACGACGAGGCGTGGCCGGCGAGCTCGGTGCCCGCGCCCTCGGCGATCTGCAGGATGCGGCTCGACCAGTCGTGCCGCTCCTGGTCGGTGTCGGGGAACGCGTCGTCGAGCTGCTGCTGCAGTCCGAACGCCTCGCGCAGCCCGCCCTTGGCCTTCTCGAGCGCCTCCCGATAGGGCGCGACGGCCTGGTCGCCGAACTGCGCGCCCGCGAAGGCGAGCTCCTGCTCGCTCTGCTGCACGGTGTCGTCGAGCTGCACGAGGGCGATGTCGGCGCGCTGCTTGAGCTCGTCGAGGCTGAGCTGCTGCTGCTGCTTCGCGGCGATCTCGCCCTGCTTCTTGCGCCGCGAGCGCATGCCGCGAGAGACGAGCCACGCGCCGCCGCCGACGACCGCGGCGCCGCCGACGAGCAGCACGACCGGCAGGACGGCCGAGCCGTCGACGTTCACGTCCGTACCGCCGTCGCTCGCGGGGTCGAACTGGGCGACCGCCGTGCCGAAGCCCATCGCGGCGCCGGCGATGTCGCCGTTGTCGAGCGCCGGCTGCAGGTTCGACTGCGCGATCTGGTTGACCTCCGCCTCAGAGAGCGGGTAGCCCTGCGGGTAGGCGTAGCCCCACTGCCCGTCGTCCATCGCGATCGTGATGAGCAGATCGTCCTGGCCGAGGCCCGAGGTCTCCGCCGCCTCGACCGACCAGTCGCCGCGCGCGATGCCGTCGTAGGAGTCGACGACCACGACGTAGACGTCGGCGGGCGAGGATGCGTTCTCCTCCTCGAGGTGCGCCGTCACCTCCGCGTCGTCGCTCGCGAAGTCGCCGGTGGTGTCGACGAAGGGATCCCCGCCGACGTTGACGGGATCCTCGGTCGCGAGCGCGCCGGCGGAGAGTCCGAGCGACGCCGCCGCCCCGAGGGCGACCACGGCGAACGGGCGAACGAACCGGACCTGCATCTGCGCTCCCTGGCGTCGGCGATTCGAGGAGCCGACTTGGCGCGAGTCTAACCAGCGCACCTTGCCTTCAGCCTGGGGGAAGACCCCCGCAGCGGTCGCTGTCAGCGAACATCCCAGGGCTCGCCGACCACCGTGACCGGCCCCGCGCCGTCGAGCAGCACGATCGCCACGGGCGAAGGGGCGGATGGGTTGCCCGGCCCGCACGCGTCGGCCGCGAGCACGCCGGTGGTCACCTCGAGCACGCCGCGATCGCCGGCCGCCAGCCGCGCGTCCTGCTCGGTGCTGCCGGCGACGGCCGACGCGGTCGAGCCGGTCACCTCGAGCGCTGCGACGTCGACGAACGTGACGACCGTCGCCGCGACCCCGGCACCCTCGGCCTCGACCGACCCCGGGAGCGCGAGGGACGCATCCGCCGGGTCTGCGACGAACCGCAGCGTCATCCCGATGTCGCCCGCCCGCGTGAGCCCGCACGGCTGGTCGGCGAAGGTGGCGCCGGCCTCGGTGCCGCCCTCGGTGGCGTCGGTGCCGCTGTCGGTCGGCTGCGCCGCCTCGGGCGCGGCGCCGGCGTCCTGCTCGGCCTCGCCCATGACGGTCGAGCTCGTCGGCGAGAGCGGCGTGAGCCCCGGCACCACGAACGGCGCGAGGATCAGCACCCCTGCGCCCGTGGCGGCGGCGGTCACCGCGGCGACCTTGGGCCGACGCCGACGCCTGGCGCCCTCGACCGCGGCAGCCACGTCGAGGCGCGCGCTCGGGCCTCCGGGCCCCGGCAGCTCCTGCAGCCGGCGCCGCAGCTCGTCGTCAGCCGGCATCGGGTCGCGCATCCGCTCGTCGCTCACTGCTGCTCCCTCCGCTGCTGCCGCTCGGCCTCGCGCTCGAGCATCCCGCGCAGCTTGCCGAGCGCATCCGACAGGTAGCGCTTCACGGCGCCCGCCGAGATGCCGAGCTCGGCGGCGATCTGGTCGACGGTGCGGTCCTCGTCGAAGCGCAGCACGATGCACGCCCGCTCCCGCGGCGTCAGCCGCTGCAGCCGGGCCGCCATGTCGAGCTTCTCGCCGGTGAGGGTGGAGCCCGAGTCGACGCGCTCGCGCTCGACCACCAGCGGCGCGATGCGGCGCCATCGCTGCCCGCGGCGAGCGCGATCGAGGAACCGGTTCGCGATCGCCTTGCGCACGTAGGCCTCGGCCTGCTCGACCTCGAAGCCGTTGCGCAGGCGGCCGAACGTGGCGGCCAGGGCGTCCTGCACCATGTCGCGAGCCTCCTCCTCATCACCGGTGAGGAGCATCGCGTACCGCACGAGCGCCTCGCCCCGCTGGGCGACGAGCTCGGCCACGACCAGCTCCCACCTGGCTGCCACGCGCACTCCTCCTACCCTCTACGACGAACGGACGCAGCGCGGCGTTGGGGTCAGGCCTCGCGCGTCGGCGCGTCGGCGGGTCGAGGGTCGTTGGCCTCGCGCATGCGCTCGGCGAGCCGGGGGTGGGATGCGTCGAGGTGGCCGATCACGGATTCCCGCGTCGCCGCCGACTTGTTCTGGCTCATCTTCGACTTGGCGTCGAACGAGGTGACCGTGAGCCTGAGCCCCACGGTGCCCATGGACATGCCGCGATTGCCCTCGTCGTCGATGTCGAGCGCGACGCCCTGCTGCGGCGCGTACTCGCCCTCGAAGTGGGCGACGAGCTTGCGCAGCGTCTCGAGGTTGGCCTGCGCGTCGAGCACCTCGACGTCGCACTGCATGGTGGCCATCTCGAAGTTCCAGGTCGGGATCTGGCCGGCGTCGCTGCCCACGTACCAGCTCGGGGAGATGTAGCCGTGCTCGCCCTGGGCGACCACGAGCATCCGATGTGCGCCTGCCTCGAGCAGCCCGTGCAGGCGGGCGTCGGAGCGGCCGAGGTGGGTGACGAGCACGAGGCCGTCGCCGTCGTGCGCGTCGTCGAGGAGCACGGGGGAGGGCGAGGCGACGGGGCCGGATGCGGGGTGCGACACCAGCAGCATCCACGGCGCGCGCGCGAGCAGCTCGCGGACCTCGGGCTCGCCGATGCGGTACTGCGGGTTGGGCTGCATGCCCCCATCGTGGCGCAAGTGCGCGCCGCGCGCGCTCCGCGCGCTCGTCTTCGCGATGTGTGTCCGAAATGGCGTTCATCGGAGCGCCTTGAGCGCCATTTCGGACACACATCCGCGGTGGGCGGCGTCGCGCTGCCACGCCCTCGCGCTCGCGCTCGCGATGTGTGTCCGAAGTGGCGCCCATCGGAGCGCCATGAGCGCCATTTCGGACACACACGTGGTGGATGCGCAGCGCGGTTCTGCACACGCGGCGGTGAGGAGCGCTCGCACGCAGGCGAGGGGCGGGCAAGGTGCGGCCGTGCGTACAGCCGCTCCTCTGCCCGAGCCCTTCGACGGCCGACCGTTCCGCGTTCCCGACGCCCTGGCAGCGGGAGTCACGCGCGATCGGCTCCGCGGCGGCGATCTGCTCAGGCCGTTCCACGCGCTTCGCGCGTCGTCGATCTCGAATCTGCAGGAGCAGGCGGCCGCCTACGCGTTGAAGATGCCGCCGCACCAGGCCTACGGCGGCATCACTGCCGCGCGGCTGTGGGGCCTTCCGATCAGGCATCCCTGGGAGGCCGAGGAGCCGCTCGTGATCGCGCGCGTGAACGGCACCTCGCGCGGGCGCGCAGTCGGCACCCGGGCGATCGCGGTGCATCAAGGGCTCTGGCGCCCCGCGCAGCATCACGGACTGCAGCTGCTGCCACCGGCGGTGACGGCGCTCACGCTCGCCCGCGAGCTCGACCACGAGGCGCTCGTGCAGGTCGTCGACGCGCTGCTCACCGACTCGCTGCGCTACCCCGACCTCGCGCTGCCGACGCGGCCGCACATGACGCTCGAGCAGGCGCGCGCCTTCGCTGCGCTCTGCGGTGGGCTGGTCGGCGCCCGTGCGCTGGCCGCCGCGGTCGACGACGGGCGCGCCGGCGTCGACTCCCGCTTCGAGACGATCACGCGGCTGCTCATCGTCGCAGCCGGGCTGCCCGAGCCCGAGGTGCATCCGCTCGTGGCCATCGACGGTCTCGAGCTCCACCCCGACCTCGGCTACCCCGCGTGGAGGATCGGCATCGAGTACGAGGGCAAGCAGCACCTCGACACCGTGCGCCGCGACGGCGACATCGACCGCTACGCGCTGTTCGAGGCCGCCGGCTGGCTCACGGTGCCGGTCACGAAGGGCGACATGGCGCGTCGCGGCGCCCGCTTCCTCGCCCGCCTGCAGCGGACGATCGCACGACGCGCGTGACGCATCCGCCTGTCATCGCCGTGCCCCGATGAGGGTGCGCCTCGGTGCGCGCCGCCCGCCGATGTGTGTCCGATTCGGCGCTCGAAGGGCCGCGGCGCGCCCCAGAACGGCACCACAACGAACGGGGCGGATGCGTGAGCACCGCCGACCGGGGACGCGCATGGGCGCCCCCCGCCGTTGTTTGTCCGTTGGGGCGCTCGAAGGGCCGCGTCGAGCCCCAGAACGGACACACATCGAACGGGGCGGATGCGTGAGCACCGCCGACCGGGGACGCGCATGTGCGCCGCCCGCCGATGTGTGTCCGATTCGGCGCTCGAAGGGCCGCGGCGAGCCCCAGAACGGACACACATCGAACGGGGCGGATGCGTGAGCACCGCCGACCGGGGTCGCGCATGTGCGCCGCCCGCCGATGTGTGTCCGTTTCGGCGCTCGATGGGCCGCGTCGACCCCCACAACGGACACACATCGAACGGGGCGGATGCGTTGGCACGGCCGACCTCGCACGCTCCGGTCGGTGCGTCACAAGTGCGCCGCTCGGCACAGCCCAGCGCCGCGCACCGAAGGAGCGGAGCGCCGCGAACGCCGGAGGGCGCGACCCCGCGGGATCGCGCCCTCCAACTGCAGCCGAGCGTCAGACCGCGACGGGCTGCTGCTGCGCCTGCTGCACGTGCTCGAGGCGCCACCGCACGTGGTTCAGCTGGCGCACGAGGCCGGTCGGCAGGGCTCGGCCGAACTGGCCGAAGAACGCCTCGACGTCGACGAGCTCGGTGAGCCACGCCTTCGGGTCGATGGCGAAGAGCTCGTCCATCACGGCATCGTCGATCTCGAGGCCCTCGAGGTTCAGCGCGCCCTCGGCCGGCATGACGCCGATGGCGGTGTCGACGCCCGTCGTGTCGCCCGAGACGCGGCCGGCGATCCACTCGAGCACGCGCGCGTTCTCGCCGAAGCCGGGCCACAGGAAGCCGCCCTCGTCGTCGCGGCGGAACCAGTTGACCGAGAAGATCTTCGGCGCGTGGCGGCCGAGGCGGTGCCCCATGTCGATCCAGTGGTTGAAGTAGTCGCCCATGTTGTAGCCGCAGAAGGGCAGCATCGCGAACGGGTCGCGGCGGATCTCGCCCACCGGGCCCTCGGCCGCGGCGGTCTGCTGGCTCGAGACGGTGGCGCCGACGTAGACGCCGTGCTCCCAGTCGCGCGCCTGCATCACCAGCGGCACCTGCGTGGGGCGGCGGCCGCCGAAGATGATCGCGTCGATCGGCACGCCCTGCGGCGCATCCCAGTCGGGAGCGATCGACGGGGCCTGCTCGGCGCGCACCGTGAAGCGCGCGTTGGGGTGCGCGGCCGGCCCGTTGGCGGGGTCGTAGGGGCGGCCCTGCCAGTCGGTGAGGCCCTCGGGGGCCTCCTTCGTCATCCCTTCCCACCACACGTCGCCGTCGGCGGTGAGCGCCACGTTCGTGAAGATCGTGTCGTGGTCCAGCATCGCCATCGCGGTGGCGTTGGTCTTCTCGGAGGTGCCCGGGGCGACGCCGAAGAAGCCGTTCTCGGGGTTGATCGCCCAGAGGCGGCCGTCGGGGCCGGGGCGCATCCAGACGATGTCGTCGCCGATGGTCTCGACGGTCCAGCCGGGGATGGTCGGCTGCAGCATCGCGAGGTTCGTCTTGCCGCAGGCCGAGGGGAAGGCGCCGGCCAGGTGCATCTGGCGGCCGTCGGCGTGCTTCATGCGCAGCAGCAGCATGTGCTCGGCGAGCCAGCCCTCGTCGCGCGCCTGCACCGACGCGATGCGCAGCGCGAAGCACTTCTTGGCCAGCAGCGCGTTGCCGCCGTAGGCGGAGCCGAACGACCAGATCTCGCGCGTCTCGGGGAAGTGCGAGATGTAGCGGGTCGGGTTGCAGGGCCACGCGACGTCGGCCTGGCCCTCGGCGAGCGGCGCGCCGACCGAGTGCACGGCGGGCACCCAGTCGTTGGTGCCGTGCATGGCGGCGAGCGCCTCGGTGCCGACGCGCGTCATGTAGTGCATCGACGCGACGACGTAGGGGGAGTCGGTGATCTCGATGCCGAGCTTCGAGATGGGGCCGCCGATGGGGCCCATCGAGAAGGGGATGACGTACATCGTGCGGCCGCGCATCGCGCCGTCGAAGAGGCCGCCGAGCACCTGCCGCATCGAGGCGGGGTCGCGCCAGTTGTTCGTGGGGCCGGCGTCGTCGGCGTCCTCGGCGCAGATGAAGGTGCGGTCCTCCATGCGAGCGACGTCGTCGGGGTTCGAGCGGGCGAGGTAGCTGCCGGGCCGCGCGGGCACGGGCACGATGGTGCCGGCCTCGAGCATGGTGTCGATGAGGCGCTGCAGCTCCTCCTTCGTACCGTCGGCCCAGACGATCGACTTCGGCTCGAGCAGCTCGGCGATGCTCGCCACCCACGACACGACGCCGGGGTCGGCGCCCGCGGGCGCGTTGACCGTCGCGGGCTTCACCGACTTGCTTGCGGAACGGGACGGCGCGGGAGGGAGGATCGTCATGCATCGAGTCTGCGCCGCACAAAGAGGGGCGGATGCGGAAATCACCGGAAGGATCCCGCCAACCTTCACATCGGCGAAAGTTCCGCTCCGCGAGGGTCACCGAACGCCCGCGGAGCGCGGTGCGCGACGAATGTGGCGAAGATTCGACAGAAGTTTCGTACACTGTAGGCATGGTCGACGCAGCAGTCCTGGGGCACCGCATCCGCCACTACCGAACCGCGGCGGGGCTCACGCTCGACGCGCTCGGCGAGGCGATCGGGCTGGCCGGCAGCCAGCTGTCGCTGATCGAGAACGGGCACCGCGAGCCCAAGCTCAGCCACCTGCAGGCGATCGCCGAGTCGCTCGGGGTGACGAGCGCGCAGCTGCTCGACCCCGAGCCGCCCAGCGAGCGCAGCGCCCTCGAGCTCGACCTGCAGCGGCTGCAGGAGGGTGCCAGCTACAAGCGGCTGGGCCTGCCGGCGGTGCGGCCGACCCGCGCGATGAGCGACGACCACCTGCGTGCGCTGGTCGGCATGCACCGCGAGCTCGACCGCCGCGCCCGCGAGGCGATCGCCACCCCCGAGCAGGCGCGCCGCGACGCCACCGAGATGCGCATCGCGATGCGCGAGCAGGCGAACTCGCTGCCCGAGCTCGACGAGCTCGCCGAGGAGCAGCTGCGGGCGGTCGGCTACGACGGCGGCAGCCTGACGCACCGCACGGTCAGCGAGATGGCGGCGAGGCTGGGCTTCGAGCTGGTCTACGTCACCGACCTGCCGCACTCGACCCGCTCGGTGACCGACCTCGAGAACGGCCGCATCTACCTGCCGCCCGCGTCGATCCCCGGTGGTCACGGCCTGCGCTCGATGGCGCTGCAGGCCCTCGCGCACCGGCTGCTCGGCCACAGCGAGCCGCAGGACTACCGCGACTTCCTGCGTCAGCGGCTCGAGATCAACTACTTCGCCGCCGCGACGCTCATGCCGCGCACGCGGGCGGTCGACTACCTGCGGCGGGCGAAGAAGGAGCGCAACCTGGCCGTCGAGGACTTCCGCGACGCGTTCGGCGTCACCCACGAGACCGCGGCGATGCGCTTCAGCAACCTCGCCACCACGCACCTCGACATGCGCGTGCACTTCCTGCGGGTGGGGGAGGACGGCGCCCTCTCGCGCGTCTACGAGAACGACGGCATCCCGGTGCCCGTCGACGCCTCGGGCCACGCCGAGGGGCAGCTGGTGTGCCGCAAGTTCGCCGCCCGCACCGCCTTCGAGCGCACCTCGCGCACGACGGAGTTCTACCAGTACACCGACACGCCGGGAGGCACCTTCTGGTGCTCGACGCAGACGGGCTCGGGCACCGACGGCGAGTTCTCGATCTCGTTCGGCGTGCGCTTCGACGACGCGAAGTTCTTCCGCGGCTCGCAGACGGCGTTCCGCGAGGTCTCGACCTGCCCCGACGAGCGCTGCTGCGCCCGCCCGAGCGATGCGCTGCAGAGCCGCTGGCGGCAGCAGTCGTGGGCGTCGGCGCGCATGCACCAGCACACGCTGGCGCCGCTGCCGAGCGGCACCTACCCGGGCGTCGACGACGCCGAGCTCTACGAGTTCCTCGACCGGCACGCGCCCGCGCTCTGAGCCGGTCACCCGCGCCCGTCGGCCGGCCCGCGCCAGCCGCCCCGCCCCCCGGTGCACAACGCAAGCCCGTCGGCGCCTTCTCGCGGCCGACCCCGCCGCGAGCCGCATCCTGCCGCTGCGTCGGCCGCGCGGGCTTGCGTTGTGCATCTGGGGCGGCCGAGAGGCGGGGGTGGCGGATGCGTCCACGACGCATCCGCGCCCCAAGATCCTTGGCAGGCGGTCACCTCGGCCGTAGCCTGGTCAGGCCACGTCGACCGCACGACTTCGTCGACCCACGACTTCGCCGCCCCACGACTTCGCCGACCCACGACCTTGCCAACCGAGGAGCCGACATGACCGAGACGTCCAACGGGCTGGAGTCGCCCGAGGCGGCGCTGCGCCGGGGAGCCGAGCACCTCGCCGAGCTCCACCCGGATCTCGACGCGCAGCTCATCGAGCGCATCGTCTTCGAGTCGCACGCGACGCTGGCGCGCGGCGCCCGCATCCGGCAGCACCTGCCGCCGCTGGCGCTGAAGTTCGCCGCCGATCGGCTCGTCGCGCTGAAGGTGGCCGAGGCCCGGCCCGCGGGGGCGCCGCTGCGGGTGCTGGTCGAGTCGATCCGCAACGACGGCATCTCGCAGATGGCCGCCGCCTTCCTCAACGCGCTCGGCGAGGGCCGCGTCGAGGCGCTGTCGGCGGCGCTGAACCCCGCCGACGAGGTGCTGCGCACGGTCATCGACGTGATGGCCGAGGATGGCGTGCCGCTCACCGAGAGCTACCCGAAGCCGGTCACCGACGACGTCGCGCGGGCGGCCGACGTGATCGTGACGATGCTCATCGAGCACCCGTTCGAGCAGCAGCCCGGCCAGCGGATCGTCGCCTGGGACTTCGACGACCCGGCCGGGCTCAGCACCGACGAGGTGCGGCGCATCCGCGACCGCGTGCGGCGCCAGGTCGTCGAGTTCCTGGAGTCGCGGGGCTGACGCGACGGCCGGCGGCGCGCCGCCCGGCCGGGGTGAGCGGGGGCGACCGTGCCCGCCCGACCAACGCAACCGCATCCGGGGCCATGATGGATGCATGGCCGATCTCGACGAGCTGCGCCGCCTGCGCCGCGCGCGCGACCGCATGGATCGCGAGTTCGCCCAGCCGCTCGACGTCGCCTCGATCGCCCGCGGCGCGCTGATGTCGAGCGCGCACTTCAGCCGGCGGTTCCGCGACGTGTACGGCGAGACGCCCTACCGCTACCTGATGACGCGGCGCATCGAGCGCGCCGCCGCGATGCTGCGCACGGGCGACGTGACGGTGACGGATGCGTGCATGGCGGTCGCGGCCGCGAGCCTCGGCTCGTTCTCGTCGAGCTTCACGCAGATCATGGGCGAGACGCCGAGCGCCTACCGGGCGCGCGAGCACACCGAGCTCGAGGGCGTGCCGGGGTGCCAGGCGATGGTGCTGTCGCGGCCCCGGATGCCCGTGGCCGCGTCGAGCAGGATCGGAGAAGCGGGCGCGGTGGCCGCGTCGTAGCCTCGGCGCATGAGCATCTCCATCAGCGCAGTGCATGTCATCGTCGACGACCCCGAGGCGGCGGTGGGCTTCTACCGCGACGTGCTCGGCATGTCGGTGCAGAACGAGGTCGAGAACGGCGGGTATCGCTGGGTGACGCTCGCGCCCGCGTCGCAGCCGGGCATCCAGCTGGTGCTCTCGCACCCGAAGGCCGGGCGGTCGGAGGTCGACGGCGACGCGGTCGCCGAGCTGCTCGCGAAGGGCGAGCTCGGCAGCGTCAACCTGCGGGCCGACGACCTCGACGCGGTCTTCGATCGCGCGGCTGCGGCCGAGGGCGTCGAGATCGTGCAGGAGCCGACGCAGCAGTTCTGGGGCGTGCGCGACATCGCGCTGCGCGACCCGGCGGGGAACCTCGTGCGCATCGAGCAGGCGGGCTGAGCCGCGAGCGGCCGGAGCCGCCCTCCGCTACAGCGCCGCCAGGATCGCCGCCGCGTAGGCCCGCTGGCCCGGCCAGTTGAGGTGCAGGCCGCGGTCGGTGGTCTTCTTGCCGTTCACGAGGCCGCTCACCCAGGGTCCGCTCGTGTCGCAGAGACTGTGGCCTTCAAAGGCAGCGGCGATGTCGACGAAGGTCGCGCTGGAGCCCGAGACGCCCGCCGCGAGCCATTGGTTGATGCCGGCGACCATGTTGTTCGCGACCGTGGCTTGCTGCTCCGACACCGTCACGGGAGCGCCGCGAAAAGAGCCGAGCTCGCACGGCGCCGTGAGGTCGCGGCCGAACAGCAGCGGGTAGCCGGCGACGACGATGTCGGCGTCGAACCCGGTCGCGGCGCGCACGGTGGCGACGAGGCCGGCGATGCGCTGCGGCAGGTCCATCGAGGCCACCGAGGCGCGGAAGAGCTCGGCCTCGCAGCTGCCGATGCCCACGCTGCTGCAGGCGAGCACGATCGACTGCCAGCCGATGTCGTTGATGCCGACGGTGATGGTGACGAGCTCGGTCGCGGGGCCGAGCCGGCCAGCGGCGATCGCGTCGCGGGCCTGCTGCACCGCGGTGCCGGGCTGGCGGTCGAGGTCGGTGGCGTCGCCGGTGGTGGCGCCGGCGCACGCGTGCGAGGCGACGCCGCCGAAGGTGGGAGCGATCACGATCGGATAGGCCTTCAGCGTGCGCAGGCAGCCGAGCTGCAGCCGCGGCATGAGGCCGGTGCCGGCCGCTTCCGAGTCGCCTAGTGCGACGTAGGCGAAGCCGCCGGCGGGTGGGCCGGCGGCCGTGGCCGGGGCGGCGCCGAGCAGCGTCGACGCGCCGAGCGCGAGTGCGGCGACGATTGCGAGCATCCGTCGTTGCACGATGTCCTCATCTCCATGCCGCGAGCGGCCGACAGACGGGTGCTGGCCCGCTGTCGACCGCTCGCAACGCTGCGCGCATCGGTGCCGCGCGCCCGCCGCTACAACTCCGCCAGGATCGCCGCCGCGTACGCTCGCTGGCCCGGCCAGTTGAGGTGCAGGCCGCGGTCGGCGGTCTTCTTGCCGTTCACCAGGCCGCTCACCCACGGACCGCTCGTGTCGCAGAGGCCGTGACCCTCGAACGCCGCCTCGATGGGCGCGGGGATGCCGCCTGCCGCCGCGGCACCGGCCGCGATCGCCCGGTTGACGGCCGTCACGCCGCCGTTCGCGAGTCCCGCGAGGGCTGGGCTCACCGAGACCGGCTGACCCTGGAACGAGCCGATGCTGCACGGCGTCGTGATCTCGCCGAACAGGTGCGGGTAGCCGCCGACGACAACGTCGGCCTGCGGGGCAAAGCCGCGCACCATGGCCACAAGCTGCCCCACCCGCTCGCCGATCGCCGGCACGCCGGCCAGCACACTGGGCAGCAGCCCCGCGCAGGTCAGCTCGTTCACCGGATCGCTGCACTGCACCAGCAGCGACAGCCAAGAGATGTCGTTGATGCCTACGGTGATGGTGACGAGCTCGGTGGCCGGACCGAGTCGACCGGCCGCGATCGCGTCGCGCGCCTGCTGCACGGCGGTCCCCGGCTGTGGCGCCGGATTCGACGCGTCGCCGGTCGTGGCACCTGCGCAGGCGTGAGAGGCGACGCCGCCGTATTGCGGCGCGATGATGATCGGGTAGGCCTTCAGCGAGCGCAGGCAGTCTTGCTGCACGGCAGGCAGGAGTCCGGTGCCCGCCGCCTCTGAGTCGCCAAGGGCGACGTAGGCGAAGCCAACCGGGGGAGGGTCGGCCGCGCTGGCGGGCGCCGCGCCGAGCAGCGCCGAAGCGCCCACCGCGATCCCGGCGAAGAGTGCGAGCATGCGTCGTTGCACGATGTCCTCAATTCGATCATTGATGCAGGGAGATCGATTCCGTAACACCGTTTCGGATCGGTCTGGGGCTGATGCTAGCCCTGCGCGACCGCCGCGGATAGGCCGCCGATCGGCCGCCGTCAGGCCGTCGGCCGGGAGCCCCGCAGCGTCAGAGAGGTGCGTGCCATTCGCTCACCTGCGGCCGATGGCGAACACGGGCAGGGAGCCGATGACACTGGAGCAGGATTCGACCATCGCTCGGGCATCCGCGAGATTCTCGCCGATGTCGTCGGGATGGATCTCCGTCCCCGTGTAGTCGCCCTCGTTCCGGAGGCGTCGAACCACGTCGTAGACGCCGAGCCGTCCTGCTCAGCCGCCCTGTCCGCCGAGCATCGCTCTGACTGCGTCGACCGGCGCGACATGACCGCCGCTCCTCGTAGGACGCAGGCCGCGTGAGAGGAGCACTGCTTCCAATGCCTTCCGGTTGCCGGCACGCAAGGCATCGGCGGCGATCTCTGGGTCGTCGGCCGCGAGTGCTGCGGCGGTCGCGAGATGTCGCCGCGCTTTTTCGATGCGGGTTCGCGCTGCGACCTCGTCGGGTGGACAGAGCTCGAGTTCGCCGCGTGCGACCATCGCTTCCAGCTCTGCCTGGCCGAAAGTCACGACAGCAGGTCGATCGTGGGGCCGGCCTGGACTCGGGTCACGAGCTCATCCTCTCCTCGCTCCCATCGCTCGTCGCTGAGGAACGTCACGTTGACCTCGCGGCCGACGGCACCGTCGATGCCGTCGAGGGCATCGTAGACATCTCGCCGCTTCGGCGTTCCGACGATCAACAGGTCGATGTCGTTCGGGCTGGCTCCGGGCTGACCAGCGGATCGGGCGGCGAACGATCCGAAGATGATCGCCGCGGAGATGCCGGCGATGTCGCGAAGCGCCTCCGCCAGCAGCGCGCGCGGCCCATGGGTCACTGCCAGCAGCGCTCGTAGCGGCCCGACGACCGGATTCCTCTCATTCGCCGCGAAGAGCGCACTCCGACCCACCCGGGACTCGGTGAGCAACCCGGCGCTCGTGAGTCGGGCGAGCTCTCGGTGGGCGGCCGACTGGCTGGCGCCGGTGGCGCTCGTGATCTCGCTCGTAGAGATCGGCCGGGTCGAGCGCAGGAGCACATCGAGGATGGCGGCCTGCAGCTCCGACCGGAAGATCGGGGCGAGAGCGGTTGAACTATCCACAACACGCATCATATAACCCGCATCACGCATAGTCGGGTGTCAGGCGCCTCGGGGCCGCCGCGCGCTCCACGCCGACCCCGGTTCGCCGTCAGGCCGTCGGCCGGAAGCCCCGCAGCGTCAGCGAGTGCAGCACCACGAAGACGCTCGAGAAGGCCATCGCGGCGCCCGCGATCAGCGGGTTCAGCAGCCCCGCCATCGCCAGCGGAATCGCCAGCACGTTGTAGGCGAAGGCCCAGAAGAGGTTGCCGCGGATCGTGCGCAGCGTACGCCGCGACAGCGCGATCGCGTCGGCAGCGCCGGCCAGGTCGCCGTGCACGAGCGTGATGTCGGCGGCCTGCTGGGCGGCGTCGGTGCCGGTGCCCATGGCGAGCCCCAGATCGGCGGCGGCGAGGGCGGCTGCGTCGTTCACGCCGTCGCCGGCCATCGCGACCTTCGCCGGTCGGCCGTCGGCACCGCGCGCCTGCTCCGCCTGCACGGCGTCGACCTTCTGCGTCGGCGTCACGCCGGAGAGGACACGACGGATGCCGACCTCGTCGGCGACCTGGCGTGCGGCGCGCTCGTGGTCGCCGGTGAGCATGACGACCTCGATGCCGAGCCGGCCGAGGCGCTCGACGGCGGCCCGGGAGGTCGCCTTGACGGTGTCGCGCACCGAGACGACGGCACGCATCCGCCCGTCCCAGGCGACAACGAGCGCCGTCGCGCCGCGCGCCTCTGCGGCCTCGAACGCCTCGGCGAGGTCGTCAGGCAGCGCCAGCGCGAAGGCGTCGGCGAGCCAAGCGGGCTTGCCCACCTGCACGGCGCGGCCGTCGACCATGCCGATCACGCCGGCGCCGGCGACGCCCGAGACCTGCTCGGCGCGCAGCTCGCTCGCGCCCGCGGTGACGATCGCCTTCGCGATCGGGTGCTCGCTCGCGCGCTCGACGGCGGCGGCGATCCGCAGTGCCTCGTCGGCGTCCTCACCGGTGGTGGCGACGACGGCCTCCACGCGCATCCGCCCCTCGGTGACCGTGCCGGTCTTGTCGACGAGCATCGTGGTGATGCCGCGGCTCGACTCGAGCACCCGGGCGTCGCGGATCAGCACGCCGAGCTCGGCGCCGCGGGTGGTGCCGACGAGCAGCGCGGTCGGGGTCGCGAGGCCCAGCGCGCAGGGGCAGGCGATGATGAGCGTCGCGACCGCCGCGGTGAAGGCGGCGGCGACGTCGCCGGTGAAGAGCAGCCAGCCGACCAGGGCGGCGAGCGAGAGCACGAGCACGACGGGCACGAACCACTGCGAGACGCGGTCGGCGAGGCGCTGCACGTCGGCCTTGCCCTCCTGCGCGCGCTGCAGCAGCGAGGCGATGCGCTGCAGCTCGGTGTCGGCGCCGACCCGCGTCGCCTCGACGACGAGCGCGCCGTGGCCGTTGATGGTCGCGCCCACGACCTCGCTGCCCACGGTCACCTCGACCGGCAGCGACTCGCCCGTCAGCAGCGACGCGTCGATCGCCGAGGCGCCCTCGACGACCACGCCGTCGGCCGCGATCTTCTCGCCCGGCACGACGCGGAATCGGTCGCCGACGACCAGCTGGCCGACCGGGATGCGCAGGTCGGCGCCGTCGCGGATGACCGTGGCCTCCTTGGCGGCGAGGCGAGCGAGCGAGCGCATGGCCTGCTGGTTCGAGCGCTTGGCGCGCGACTCGATGAAGCGGCCGGCGAGCAGGAAGACGGTGACGAGCGCGGCGACCTCGAGGTAGAGCTCGTCGCCATGCGCGCCCAGCCACTGGAACTGCATCTGCATGCCCGGGCGGCCGGCGTCGCCGAAGATCAGCGCCCAGAGCGACCAGCCGAGCGCGGCGATGACGCCGAGCGAGACGAGCGTGTCCATGGTGGCCGCGCCGTGGCGCAGGTTGACGGCGGCGGCGCGGTGGAACGGCCACGCGCCCCAGATCGCCACCGGCAGCGTGAGCGCGAGCGCCACCCACTGCCAGCCGGTGAACTGCAGCGCGGGCACCATCGACAGCACGCCGACCGGCACGGCGAGCGAGGCCGAGACGATGAGGCGCGTGCGCAGGCTGGTGCCGTGCTCGTCGCGCACGGCGTCGGGCTGGGGGAGCGCGGCCTGGTAGCCGGTCTGCTCGACGGTGCGGATCGCATCCTCGACCGTCGTGCCCGACGGCAGCGTGACGCGGGCGACCTCGGTGGCGTAGTTGACCGTGGCTTCGACGCCGGGCATCTTGCCGAGCTTGCGCTCGATGCGGTTGGCGCACGACGAGCACGTCATGCCGCCGATCTCGAGGTCGATCGTCTGCGTCTCTGTCATGCCTCCACTATACCCCCCAGGGGTATGCGCCGCCACCGTTCACCACCCGTTGATCGAGCAGCTCGCGGCTGCAGCTCCGGACTTTCCCCCGTTGATCGAGTAGCTCGCGGCCACAGGCCGCGCGCGTATCGAGATCCCCACACAGCAAGAGCGCCGGCCCCCTGCACGGGAACCGGCGCTCTCACAGAACGGATGCGTCGCCTCAGACGAGCGAGTACCCCGCGTCGCTCACGGCCGCACGCACGTCGTCGAGGCGCAGCGGTGCGTCAGCGTTGACGGTGACCTTCGAGCGGCCGCCGACGACGAGCTCGACCTGGACGCCCTCGACGCCGGCGAGGCCGGAGATCTCCTCGGTGACCGACGAGACGCAGTGGCCACAGGTCATGCCCTCGACCTCGAAGGTCTGGGCGGCGACGTCGGTGGTCGACTGCTCGGGCACGGCGCAGCAGCCGCCGCCGCAGCAGCCGCCTGCCTGCACGTCGGCGTCAGCGGGCGTGGTCGTGATCTCGATGTTCTGCAGCATGGTTGCCTTCCTTGCGTGACGGGTATCAGGAGCGGACCAGGCGCGCGATCGCGGCGCTGGCTTCGGTGAGCTTCTCTTGAGCGACGGCGCCGCCGGCTTGAGCGGCTTCGGCGACGCAGTGCGCGAGGTGGTCCTCGACGAGCTGCAGCGCGACGGTCTCGAGGGCCTTCGTGGCAGCCGACACCTGCGTGAGGATGTCGATGCAGTAGGTGTCCTCGTCGACCATGCGGCCGATGCCCCGCACCTGGCCCTCGACGCGACGCAGGCGCTTGAGGATCGCCTCTTTGTCCTGCGCGTAGCCGTGGCCGGTGTGGGTGCTCATAGTGCGTCCATCATACCCCCGAGGGGTATGTGTGGCAACGGTCAGGCGACCGCGGTGCGGTACTCGGGCGCCGCCCAGCTGCGCTGAGCTGCCGAGAGCAGCTCATCGAACAGTGCGTCTGCCTCGCTACCGAGGTAGTGGCCGAGCAGCTCTAGGGTGATGAAGCCGTGCACGCCGGCGAAGATCGTCTGCGTCGCGATGGCCGCGTCGCCGTCGAGGTAGCCCACGTCAATGGCCGCGCTCACCGCGTGCAGCAGCGGCTCGGTCGTGCTCTCGCGAGCGTCGTCGATCGCGGCGGAACCCTCGGTGCGGCCGAACACCACCTGGAACTTCGTCGCGTTGCCGCGGGCCCAATCGCGCATCGCGTGCGCAAGGGCGGGGATGCGCTCCGGCACGTGAACGACATCGACCGCCAGTTGGGCATCCACGAACGACCGCGCAGCGCGCAGCGTGATCGCCTCGAGCAGCTCTCCGCGCGAGCCGAACAGCGAGTAGACGGCGGAGGTCGACGTGCCGACCGAGGCGACGAGCGGCCGCAACGAGAAGTCGGGGCCGTCACTGGCCATCAGATCGGTCGCGGCTTCGAGCAGCCGCTGGCGCAGTTGCTCGTCGTGGAGGCGTGGTCGTCCCATAGGGAGAATCGTACGGCCTGCGCAAAAGTTGTTCGACGCTTTCGCGCCGCTACGCGCAACTCTTTGAAAAAGTGCCCCCAGTAGGATTCGAACCTACGGCCTTCTGCTCCGGAGGCAGACGCTCTATCCCCTGAGCTATGGGGGCCGGGCCGCCGAGGCAGCAACTCTCAATCTATCACCGGCCCGGACTGGCCGATGCACGCTAGCGCGTCAGCGCCACCCAAGCGAGGCCGATCGCGGCGCCCACGATCATCGACGGACCGAATGCCAGGTCAGACTTCGCCGACGTGCGCCGGAGTGCGAGCATCACCAGCGCAAGAAGCGCGAATACGATGAACCCGGCCACGATGCCGTAGGCCACGGTCTGCCATCCGAACCAGCCGAGCGTCAGTCCGAGCACCAGCGAGAGCTTGACGTCGCCGAGGCCCATGCTGGTCGGCGAGATCCACGCGAGCACGAAGTAGCCGCCGCCGACGGCGAGCATCGCCAGCAGCGCGGTGCTGAAGCGTGGCCACTCGCCGGTAACAGCGGTGGTGACGAGCAAAACGCCGAGCACCGCCGTCGTCATCGGCCAAACGATCAGGTCTGGCAATCGAAACTCGGCTAGATCCACGGGGATCAGCAGGGCGCTGCCAATTGCTAGGGCGCACAGAGCCAGCGAGAATCCCCAGTGGTCAGGGAACGCAGCCGCTGCTGCGCCGCCCAGCACTCCGAGCAGCGTCGGAATCCAGCGCTGGAGCCACCGCGACTCGCTCTCCACGAGACGCCTCGCCCAGGGGGTGAGTGCCCACGCTGCTCCACCGCAGATCGCAGCGGCCAGGGGGATCGCGAGCACAGGCACCAGACGAGTCTGGCGCATCTCGCGACCCGCGCCGATCAGGCGTCGGGGCTCAGGCCAGCCTCGAGGTCGATGAAGGCCTGGTCCACGATCTCGGCGATGTGGTCGGCCCCACCGTTGGTGTTCACCCACACCTTGATCGCCGTCTTGACGGCAGCCGTTGCCGCGCCCGCGATGAGTCGGGGAAACGCAGCAGTCTCGGGGTCGGCGCCCGTGCGCTCAGCGATGACGAGGTGGATGGCCTCCTCGAGCTCGTCGAACTGCGCAGTTCTATGCGGCAGCAGCGCGGGGTTGGCGTCGACGAGCTGCTCTTTCGCCTTCAACGACTTCAACTGCTCCTTCGACCACGACCGGATGGCTGAGGTGAGCACCTCTCGCAGCGACTGCAGCGGCGCCTCGTCAGCGGGGCGCTCCTCCAGTCCGGCAAGTAGGTCGACTGGTGCGACGTCGCCGGCGGCCACGATCGCAGCCTCCTTTGATGGGAAGTAGTTCGAGACGGTGCGCGGCGAGACGAAGGCGCGGTCGGCGATCTGGTCGATCGTCACGTCATCAAGACCGCGCTCGACGGTCAGCTCGAACGCTGCCTCAGCGATCGTGCGGTGCGTCAAAGCCTTCTTCCGGGCGCGCAGGCCCAGCACGGGCTCTTCCTCGTGTTGCGGGGGAGTGTTGTCAGTCATGAGCGGCTCACTGTAGCGAGTGATCGCAGGCACCGGGCTGTTCTGGCTCGGTGTCAGCTGGGGCGGGTGCGGAACTGGGCGAGGCTCCGAAGAGCCGGCTTTCGGGGTTGGTACAGCGGGCCAAGTTTCCGGCTGCCACGGTGGCGAGCGCAAGTCGACCTACCGATCCAGGAAGAATGCTGAGCCTGCACAGCCGCCTTGAGCGAATCTTGAGACTCAGAAATGTTGCGTGCCGAGCAACCGGTGTGGCAGTGTCACTCTCGGTCGGTCCAGCAGGGCCGGCAGTCACGCGGCACCGGAACCCCAGCCCCGGGCCTGTCTCGTTAGGAAATCATCATGCTCGCATTCCTCGTTGCGGCTCAGACGTTCGTCGCTGACCGCTTTGACAAGAAGAACGACCGCGGCGCGACCGCAGTCGAGTACGGCCTCCTCGTCGCCCTCATCGCGGCCGCCATCATCGGCGCTGTCGTCATCCTCGGCCCGCTCCTCGAGGGCGCGTTCGACTCGGTGAACGACGAGCTCACGGGCGCCGGCATCACGAACGCCGACTAAGCATGTGATTGCGGCGGCTCGCGAGTGCGAGCCGCCGCAATCTCTTCTTCAGTCACCTCCGGCAGTGAGGAACCGTCGCATGAACCGTCATCGGAGCGACCGTGGGGCTGCGGCAGTCGAGTTTGCTCTCGTTCTACCGCTGCTGGTGATCCTTACCTTCGGCATCATCTTCTTCGGCTACGCCTTCCACTTGCAGACCATTCTCGACAATGCCGCGCGCGACGCGGTGCGCTACTACACACTGAGCGAGCCTGCCCAGGCCAGTGTGGCCGCGCAAGATGCCGCCGCGGCTGCTTTAGCACCGGCGTTCGGCAGCGATGCGCTTTCAAGCGGGAACGTGACATTTTCTCCGGCTCTCGCGAGTCTGGGCTGCACCGATGAAGAGATCGTCACAGTCCGACTTCGTTACAACGGCGAGCTTCCCTTGGCTGATCTGTTCGGCTGGGGCACACAGCTCGAAGGCTCAGGGAGCATGCGATGCAACGGTTGAAAATAGAGCGGACGGATCGTGGAGCCGTCGCCGTCTGGGTTGGAATCCTGCTCGTGCCGATCATGGTCGTTGCTGCCCTGGCCATCGACGTCGGATCGATGCAGGCAGATCGACAAAGGCTTCAGACCGGCGCCGACGCGGCTGCTCTCGCCATCGCCCAACATTGCGCAGAAGGCAACCCGTGCGACGATGAACACGCAGAGGACATCGCCGAAGCGCTAGTGGCGGCAAATGATCCGCTGGGAGGCACGGCCTCGGTCGACGATGTCGACCTGGAAGACACTCATGTGATTGTCACGACGACCTCGACGAGCACTTATGTGTTCGCGCCGGCCGCCGATTTCGATGAGAGTGAGCTGTACGCCCGTGGCGCGGCGAGCTGGGCTGGCCAACTGCCGGGTGGGACCTTGCCACTCGCGTTCAACTTCTGCACGATCAAGGCGTTGACCGGAGCCACCGAAATCGTGGACGCCGACGGCAATCTCGGCCTAGACATCACGAGCCCGACGTCGAAGGTCATCCTCTATTCCAAGGGCAACCAGGGGTATGAAACGGCCGCTGCTACGTGTCAGAGCGGGAAAGGCTGGAGCGCAGCGCCAGGCAACTTCGGCTGGCTCGACGTGAATTCCACTTGCTTCGGCGGTCTCCAGTGGGTTTCGACCGGTGTGGTTGAGGGCGTTGCGGAGGGCGACACAGGCTTCTCTCCGGTGCAGGAATGCAAGAGCGCCAACGCCCAGTTCGCGGCTTTGATAGCGGCGAACGAAGAACTGCTCCTTCCGGTCTATAGCACGGTTGCTGGCAACGGAAGCAACGCCAAGTTCACAATCATCGGCTATGCCGTGATCCATCTGAAGGGTATCCAGTTCCCTTCCCTCGGCTCGGCAGGTGTCGGCTGCACTCAGAATGGGTGTGTCAACGCTGAAATTATTGACTGGGTGTCCGCCGAGGCCAACGGATCGCCGATCGGCAACCCTGTCGTTCGCTTGATGCTGCCCGAAAGGCTCGAAGGATGATTCGTCGACTGATCATCGCGCTAGTCGCGCTTCTGATCGCGGCCCTAGGCGGCCTTCTCACCTTCCTCTATGCGGCGAATGCCGATGCGCGGGCGATGGCTCGCGTCCAGCCCACACAAGTCCTGGTCGTCGCAGAAGCGATTCCAGCAGGCACCCCTGCTGAAGGGATTGTCCGGTCGGTGGCACTTTCGGAAGTCCCTGCAGCAGCAGTGGTGCCGGGCGCACTCGACGACCTGTCGTCACTGTCCGGCATGGTCACGACGACCGAACTGCAAGTCGGGGAGCAGTTGCTGTCCAGCCGCTTCGACGCACCTCGCTCTGTCGCTCGAGAATTTGAAGTGCCACCAGACCTGCACCAACTCTCCATCCAGCTCGACGGACAGCGGGTTATCGGTGGAGAACTACACCCGGGCGACACTGTAGGCATCTTCGTCTCGGGTTCCCTGACGGAAGTAGCCGCTGATGGGACAGAGTCGCAGGTCGACATGACCCACCTCATCTTGCACAAGGTCCTCGTCACTGCGGTCGAAGGCGCCGCGACGGTGACGACCAACGAGGAGGGGCAACAGGTTGAGGAGGAGGCGGCCGCGCAGTTGATGGTCACCATCGCGCTCTCGCCCGCCGACGCCGAACGAGTCGTGTTCGCCCAGGAGTTCGGCTCTGTCTGGCTTTCGCTCGAGGGAGCAGAAGTGCCTGTCGACGGCACACGAGTTGTCACTGCAGAGGAGATCTTCGGATGAACAACGTGCTGCTGACCACCGATTCCAACGATCTCCAGGCGCGAGTGATGGAGGCATCAGACGGCAGGTGCATCGCGTTGAGTGCACTCGACTTGCCGACGGAGCCCGCAGACCTGCTGGCTCGGCTCGGACATCCGTCTTTGCCGGACGTCATCGTGCTCGACGCGACGCATGAGCCCGAGCGGGCGCTTGCGCTCGCAGCGAGGATTGATCAAGACCTGCCCGGCACTGCGGTTCTCCTCATCGGTGAACCAGCGGCACTGGCTGTACCCGCCATGCGCGTGGGCGCCCGCGACGTCTTGCCCGCCGACGCCTCGGCACCGCTGTTGCAGGAGACGCTGAGCCGCGTCGGCTCGCTGTTGGAAAGGCGGAGGGCTCACGCGCATCCGGCGGTCCTAGTGCCCGACGTTCAGGGTGCGCCGGGTCGCGTCATCACCGTGTTGTCGCCGAAGGGCGGAGCGGGGAAGACGACGGTCGCGACCAATCTCGCGATCGGGCTCGCGCAGTACGCTCCGGGCGCGGTTGTCTTGGTCGACCTCGACGTGCAGTTTGGCGATGTCGCGACCGCGCTCAGCCTGCAGCCAGAGTTCACGCTTGAGGATGTCGTGCACGGTGCAGCTCTGCGCGATCCGATCGCGATGAAGACCCACCTAACGCTGCACGACTCCGGGCTCTCGGTTGTGTGCGCACCTGAGAATCCTGTTGTGGCTGATTCCGTCACGCCCGAGCAAGTGAGCGAGTTGTTGACGGCGCTCGCGCGGCAGTTCCGTTACGTCGTTGTCGACACGGCGGCCGGCCTGGAGCCTCGCACGCTGGCCGCGCTAGACCACACAACCGACCCACTGCTCTTGACGACGTTCGATGTCACCGGCGCCCGCGGCCTGCGAAAAGAGATCTCAACGCTTCGCGAACTCGGCATGCTGACCAACGCCCGTCAGGTTGTTCTGAACTTCGCAGACCCCAAGTCGGGCCTCGGCGTCGCCGATGTCGAAGAGACGATCCAATCTCGCGTAGACATTACGATCCCACATTCGAAGGCGGTGACGACCTCACTTAACACAGGTACGCCGTTGCTCCTCCATCGCCCCAAGGACGTGGTGTCGAAGCAGCTCAGGCAGCTCCTCGGCGTGTACACGAACGTGAGCGAGGCGGCACGGGAAAATCGCCGGAGCAAGCGATGAGTTCGCTCTCTGAACGCCTTTTAACAAGAGCGCCAAGGGCGGAGGAGGCTGCGCCCGAGCCGACCACACGTCGGGCGGCGCGCATTGCGCAGAGCGCGCAGACGGACACGCTGGATCACCCATCGGTGGACGTCGACGGCCCCGACGCAGCGGAAAGCTTGGCGAGTGGTGAGGCCGGAGGCGATGGGCTACTCAGAGTAAAGGCAAGGGCCGCAGAGGCACTCTTCGCCCGCATCGGCGCGCGCCTGAACGACCCCAATCTCTCCGAGGACCAGCTCCACCAACTGGTGCGGGAAGAGCTGCACCGCGTAGTAGAGGCGGAGCAAGCGCCGCTGACCAGTGAGGAGCGACAGCGCCTCATTCAGGAAGTCCGCGACGACGTCCTCGGTCTTGGGCCGCTCCAAAAGCTGCTGGACGACGAGTCCGTCACCGAGATCATGGTCAACGGCCCAGAGAACGTTTACGTCGAGCAGCACGGCCAGATCGGCCGCGCCGCAGTGCACTTCAACTCGGAGCAGCACCTGAGGCAGATCATCGACCGGATCGTTTCCCGCATGGGCCGCCGTATCGACGAGTCGTCGCCTATGGTGGACGCCCGTTTGGAGGACGGGTCTCGAGTCAACGCCATCATCCCACCTCTTGCATTCACCGGCTCTACGCTGACAATCCGCAAGTTCGCCAAGGACCCCTTCAAAGTGGCGGATCTCATCCGATTCGGCACCCTCACCACGCAGATGGCTCGGTTGCTCGACGCATGCGTCCAAGGCAAGTTGAACATCATCGTCTCCGGTGGAACCGGCACCGGGAAAACGACGCTTCTGAACGTGCTCTCGTCGTTCATCCCCAGCCGCGAGCGCATCATCACGATCGAGGACGCCGTGGAGCTGCAATTGCAGCAGGAGCATCTTGTGCGCCTGGAGTCGCGGCCGCACAACACCGAGGGCAAAGGCGAGATCACGATTCGAGACCTAGTGCGCAACTCACTGCGCATGAGGCCAGATCGAATCGTGGTCGGCGAGGTGCGTGGCGGTGAAACGCTCGACATGCTGCAGGCGATGAACACCGGGCACGACGGCTCGTTGTCAACAGTGCATGCGAATACGCCGCGCGACGCGATCGCTCGACTCGAGACGCTGGTGCTCATGGCTGGCATGGATCTGCCACTGCGAGCGATTCGAGAGCAGATTGCGTCGGCGATCGACCTCATCGTGCAGGTCGAGCGCCTGCGAGATGGCACTCGTCGCGTCGTCGCAGTCACGGAAGTCGTCGGCATGGAGGGGCAGATCGTCACGCTTCAGGACATCTTCCTCTTCGACTTCTCCGCAGGCACTGACCACGCGGGCAAGTTCGTCGGCGTACCGCGCGCAACAGGCGTGCGCCCCAAGTTCTCGGAGCGGCTCGACGACCTAGGCGTTCATCTCCCGCCGGGCATCTTCAACGTGGAAGAGATGCGATGACTCCCGACGTCCTCGGAGCGATCGTCATCGCACTCGGGCTCGCGGTTGCGACATTCGTTGTCGCAGATCCGGGCCGGATACGGCTTCCAAGGGAGCGTCGCAGGCCGTACGAAGATCGCGAGGACAGCGCGCTCGCTGGAGCCGCTGAAGCGGCGACGAGCGTTGTCGGCCATGTCATCCGACGCCGAGAGCAAAGCCTTGCACAAGCGCTCGATCTAGCTGGCTTCGCGACCCGGCCCCAGGACTTCGCATTCCTGACTGCTGTCGCAGCGATGGCTGTGGCGGGTGTCGTGGTGGTTCTCGGTGGCGGGTGGTTCGCTGTGCCAGCCGCGGTCGTGGCGCCGTTGGGAGCCGCGACTCTGGTGAGGGTGAGAACCAGCCGCCAGCGGAAGGCGTTCGAACGACAGCTCGACAGCACTTTGCAACTCCTTGCCTCGAACCTGCGCGCTGGCTACAGCACCATGCAAGCACTGGCCTCAGTCGCCAGGGACTCGGAGGAACCGACGTCCTCCGAGCTTGCTCGAGTCGTCAACGAGACGCGAGTGGGTCGACCCGTGGTGGAAGCGTTGGAGACGGCGGCGGAGCGCATGAAGAGCGATGACTTCATGTGGGCAGTGCAGGCGATCGCGATCAACCGTGAAGTCGGCGGCAGCCTGTCCGAGGTCCTGGACGGTGTGGCGGGCACCATCCGGGAGCGCGGCGAGATCCGACGGCACGTCGGGGCGCTGAGCGCCGAAGGCCGTCTTTCTGCCGTGATCCTAATGGTCCTACCCTTCGTCGTCGCGGGATTCCTCTTGTTGATCAGCCCGGCTTATTTGCTTCCCCTCATCGAGACTCCGGTAGGCATCGCGCTGCTTGTGGCCGGTGTGGTGATGTTGACGGTCGGAGGACTCTGGATGCGCAAGAGCGTGGAGGTGAAGTTCTAGTGCCAACATCGATGGTTGCCGCTTGCCTTCTCATCGCCCTCGCTGTTGGCCTGCTCGCGTGGGCGCTACTCGGTGCCCTTCAGCCGGCACGATCGAGGAGCCTCGCGAACCTGCGGCGTGGTGTCAACGGGATGATCGCTGTCGAGGCGAGCGCAGACCGTGCGCCGCTGGTGGAGCTGGCAACTCGCGTGACACCGATGCCCCTCCGCCAGCTGCTCGAGCGGCAGCATGCGCGCGCTGGGCGGCCGAAGGATTGGCCTATTGAGCGACTGCTCATGCTCAAAGCCCTGGTTGTGCTCGTCGGCGCAATAGTCGTCGTGATCGTCGCAATTACCCGCGCGTCGGTGATCATGGTGGCTCTGTGCGCTGTCGTCGCCCTTATCGTCTACTGGCTGCCCGAGCTGCTACTCATCAGCCGCGGTCAGGAGCGCGATCAGAAGATCGTGCTCGAGCTTGCCGATACGCTCGACCAGATGACAATCTCCGTCGAGGCGGGTCTCGCCTTCGATGCCGCGATGGCAAGGGCTGCAGCGAACGGCAAGGGCGTGCTTGCCGAGGAGCTCACGCGCACGCTGCAAGACCTGCGCATGGGTCAGTCGCGTCGGCAGGCATTCGGCGATCTCGCAGTTCGGACACAGGCAGAGGATCTGAAGCAGTTCATCCGAGCGGTCATGCAGGCCGACGCGAACGGCATTTCTGTGGGCGACGTGCTGCGGACGCAGGCCGATGAGATGCGCCTGAAGCGCCGCCAGCGCGCCGAGATGAAGGCGCAGCAAGTGCCTGTCAAGGTGCTGATGCCGCTCATGCTTTGCATCCTGCCCGCACTTTTCATCGTCGTGATGGGGCCAGCCGCGATCAACGCCTACGCGGCCTTCACCGGCACGGGCTGACCCTTCCAGGCGGGCGGTCTGTGGGAGGATCGACGCAAATGCGCACCGCCCACGCCACCTTCTCGATGTCCCTCGTGGGCGAGACCGACGTCACGCTCCTCGTGCTCCCGGCTGCCGCGTACGCATCCGATGACCGCATCGAGGTGACGGTCGACGGGGCGCCGGTCGAGTGGCAGATCGTGCCCGCGGCACACGACACCCGCCAGCTCGTCTTCACGGCGCCGGCAGGCTCGCTCGCCGTCGATGTGCTGACCACGATCGAGGGCGCCGCGCGTCCGCTCGACGACGGCGACCCCGAGCGCTACCTCGAGGACTCCCGCTACGTCGAGGCGAGCGCATTGCGCGGCTTCGTCGAGGAGCGCTTCGGCCGGGCCACCGGCCACGAGCAGATCGCGGCGATGCGCAACTGGATCGCGCGCGGCTTCACCTACTCGCCGGCCATGTCGGCGATCGACGACACCGCCGTCATGTCGCTCGAGAAGGGCGGCGGCATGTGCCGCGACTACGCCCACGTGATGGT
This sequence comes from Agrococcus beijingensis, assembly GCF_030758955.1. Lineage (NCBI taxonomy): Bacteria > Bacillati > Actinomycetota > Actinomycetes > Micrococcales > Microbacteriaceae > Agrococcus > Agrococcus beijingensis. The sequence goes on from NZ_CP132360.1 coordinate 1,844,103, forward strand.
CGCGCTCGCGCGCGCGGCCGGCATCCCGGCGCGCTACGTCGGCGTCTACGCGCCGGGCCTGCGCCCGCCCGACTTCCACGCCGTCGCCGAGGTGTTCGTCGACGGCGAGTGGTTCGTCGTCGACGCGACCGGGCTCGCGCCGCGTCCCAGCCTCATCCGCATCGCCACGGGGGCGGATGCCTTCGAGACCGCCTGGGCGACGACAATGCGGAACCCCGTGGTGCTGCAGACGCTGCAAGTGCGGGCGAGCGACGATGCGCTGCCCGACGGTGCGGTCGACGACCCGCGCCAGCTGGTGCGCATCCTCTAGGAGGCGGTCTCGATACGCGGCCGGCTTCGCCGGCAGCTACTCGACCAGCGGGTGGGGCAGCCGATCGACCAGCGGGTGCGGCAGTCGGAGGGCGTCAGCCGATGTTCGCGACCACCTGGTCGAGCACCGGGCGCGCGTCGCGCTCCTCGGCGAAGTACTCCGAGGCGATGCTGACAGCGGTGCCGCCGGTCACGGTCGTGGCGATGCCGATGTCGCCCTCGCTCGCGAAGGTGGGCGACGAGAATCCCCCCGCGTCCCGCAGCACGCCCACGAGCAGCCGGTCAGACCCGGTCACGTGCTGGTAGATGCAGACGGTGCCGCCGGCATCGGCGATCTCGGCGACGGCACCGGGCAGGGTGCCCTGGTCGCCGGTGGGCGCGAAGTTGGGGTTGAACTCATAGAGCTGCTCGGCCGTGTAGACGGTCGAGCACGGGATGTCGCCCGCGACCGGCGGCGTCGTCGGCTGCGCGGTCTCGCTCGGTGCGGCCGTCGGCTCGCCGCTCTCGGTCGGCTCGGCGCTCTCGGTCGGCTCACCGCTGGCCGCGGGGTCGGGCGTCTCGCTGGCCGACGCCGTCGGGCTGGGGGAGTCGCTCGGCGCCAGCGCGCCCGGCTCACCGCAGCCGGCGAGCCCGAGCGCCGTCACCGACGCCATGATCACGGCGGGAAGGAGACGACGGATGCGCAGGGTCGAGTCAGACATGCCGCCAGACTACGGGCGGGGCCGGGCGTCGCGGCCCCGGCACGCTGGCTACGATTGAGCCCATGCAGCCTTCCGACCTCTCCTCCGCAGTGCTCGCCGCCGTCCGTGCCGCGGTCGTGCGCCGAGGGGTGGCAGTGGAGGTCGGCGAGAGCGACATCGTGCTCGAGCGCCCCCGCAACCGCGACCACGGCGACTGGGCGACCAACGCCGCGATGCGCTTCGCGAAGAAGGTCGGCACGAACCCGCGCGAGCTGGCCGACGAGGTCGCATCCGAGCTGGCCGCGATTGACGGCATCGCGAAGGCCGATGTCGCCGGCCCCGGATTCATCAACCTGACGCTCGCCGCAGGCGCCGCAGGCTCCCTCGCCCGCACCATCGTGGAGGCCGGCGACGCGTACGGCAACGGCACGGCGCTCGACGGTGTGCGCATCAACCTCGAGTTCGTCTCTGCGAACCCGACCGGACCCATCCACATGGGCGGCACCCGCTGGGCCGCCGTCGGCGACAGCCTCGGCCGCGTGCTTGAGCGCCAGGGCGGCCTCGTCACTCGCGAGTACTACTTCAACGACCACGGCGCCCAGATCGACCGCTTCGTCAACAGCCTGGTGGCCGCGTTCCGCGGCGAGCCGACGCCCGAGGACGGCTACGGCGGCGCCTACATCGCCGAGATCGCCAAGCGCGTCGACGACGGCTACCACGGCGACCTGCTCGACCTCGACGACCAGCAGCTGCACGAGACGTTCCGCGAGCGCGGCGTGCAGCTGATGTTCGAGGAGATCAAGCGCGACCTGCACGACTTCGGCGTCGACTTCGACGTGTTCTTCCACGAGCACCAGGTGCAGAGCGACGGCTCGGTGCAGCGCGCGATCGACACGCTGCGCGAGCGCGGCCACGTCTTCGAGGAGGAGGGCGCGCTCTGGCTGCGCACCACCGAGTTCGGCGACGACAAGGACCGCGTCATCGTGCGCTCCAACGGCGCCCCCGCCTACTTCTCGGGCGACCTCGGCTACTACCAGAACAAGCGCGAGCGGGGCTTCGAGCAGAACATCATCATGCTCGGCGCCGACCACCACGGCTACGTCAGCCGCATGATGGCCATGTGCGCCGCCTTCGGCGACACCCCGCACGTCAACCTCGAGCTGCTCATCGGCCAGATGGTCAACCTCATGCGCGAGGGCCAGCCCGTGCGGATGTCGAAGCGCGCCGGCACCATCGTCACCATGGAAGACCTGGTGGAGGCCGTCGGCGTCGACGCCGCCCGCTATGCGCTGGTGCGCTCGAGCGCCGACACGCCCCTCGACATCGACCTCGAGCTGCTCACCCAGCGCACGAACGACAACCCCGTCTACTACGTGCAGTACGCGCACGCCCGCATGTCGGCGGTGGCCCGCAACGCTTCGGCCGCCGGCGTCGATCGCGGCGAGTTCGACCCGACGCTGCTCACGCACGAGAGCGAGTCGGCGCTGCTCGGCGCGCTCGCCGACTTCCCGCGCGTGATGACGCAGGCGGCCGAGCTGCGCGAGCCGCACCGCGTCGCCCGCTTCGCCGAGGAGCTCGCCGGCCTCTACCACCGCTGGTACGACGCCTGCCGCGTCACCCCGCAGGGCGACGAGCCGATCACGACGCTGCACCGCACGCGGCTGTGGCTGAACGACGCCACCGGCCAGGTGCTGCGCACGGCGCTGTCGACGGTCGGGGTCTTGGCGCCCGAGCGGATGTAGCCGGACCGCGAGCGCGGGCCGCCGGGCGTCACCGAAAGCGGATGGATTCGTGATCTGCCGCGAAACGCGGACGGATCGTGGGCCTTTCGCAACGCGTCCGCGTCCTGAGACCGCTCGCGCCGCCGCACCAGCGAGCTGGCGAGCTGGTCACGTCGTCGGTCGGTTGCGGGATGCTGCCGCGCGGTACGCCGAGACGCTCGGCTCCCCGGGTATCCAGAAGCGCCAGGGGTAGGCGGATGCGTCGCCTCCCGGGCCGCTGACACCCACACGCGGGCCCGTGGTGAAAGAGGGCGGCTGGTCGGCGGGGGTGAAGGACCAGGTGGGCGCTGGCGCCGCGGCTTGCTGCGTGGGGATCTCGATACGGGCCTGCGGTCCTCCTCGATCATCGGGAGTGACGAGCGGCGCGCCGTCGTCAGCGAGCGTCGCACCCAGCGCCTGGGCGACGTTGCCGGGGCCGCGAGCCAGTTCGCCCGCGATGCGGGTCGAGCGCCGCGTGTGGCGACGTGACGCCGCCAGCTCGAGGCCCTCCACCACCGCCCCCGCCCGCACGAGCACGCCCCAGCCGGAGCCCTCCGGCCCGGCGACGATGTTCACCGCGTGGTGCATGCCGTAGGTGAAGTAGCAGTAGATGTGCCCGCCCGGCCCGAACATGGTCGCGTTCCTGGCCGTCCTGCCACGGAACGTGTGCGCGCCGGGGTCGTCGGAGCCGCGGTAGGCCTCGACCTCGGTGAGGCGGAGCGCGACGGCACCCGACGCATCCGCTCGTCTGAGCACTCCGCCGAGCAGCAGCGGCGCCAGCTCGAGCGGGTCGCGCTCGAACCAGACTGGGGGAGGAGCGACCATCACTTGCCGGTTCGCGTGCGACGGCCGGCTCGCTCCGCGAACCGATCAAGGGCGTTCAGGACCTCGTCGGCACGCCAGAGCGAGTCACCGAGCTTGTGCTCGTGCTTCGACTGCACGATGCCAGCCTCGGTGAGGGCGCGCAGCGGTGGATAGATGTTGCGCGTGGCGACGCCGACCGACTCGGCGGCGATCGCCGCCGAGAGCACGGGTCGTGCAGCGAACAGGTCGAGCAGCCGCCACGCGTTGGAGGAGCGCCGTGCTGTGAGCCGTTCGTTCCAGCCCGCGCGGATCTCCTCGATCTCGTCGACGAGGACCTGAGCATTCGCGACGGCCCGGGAAGCCGCGTGCGCGAACGCCCGCACGATTGGTCCGACCTCGCCACGGCGGTAGTCGTCGAGCGCCGCGTGATAGCCGTCGACATCGGTCAGCAGGCCGGCGGAGACCGGGATCGCGACCGATTGGGTGATCCCCTCGGCGCGCAGCATGGCCTGTGCCAGCGCCCTGCCTGTGCGGCCGTTGCCGTCGGTGAACGGGTGGATCGTCTCGAACTGCGCATGCGTGACGGCGATCTTGCTCAGCGGGTCGATGTCATCGCGCCGAGCGAAGTCGATGAGATCGTCGATCAGCGCGGGCACCATCTCAGCCGGGGGCGCGACGTAGCTCGCGCCGAACGGGGCGTCGGAGCGCGTGCCGATCCAGACAGGCTCGTCGCGCCAACGACCCGGGCGATGTCGCGGCTGCTGCTCGAGCAGGGCCGCGTGCATCGCGAGGATGGAGGCCGGCGCGATCGAGCCGGCGGGGTCGATCGCGGCTTGCAGCGCCCTGGTGTTGGCGACCACTTCCTCGGCATTGCGACCGCCCTTGCCCCCGAGCTCCGCCGACAGCACAGATCGGGCACTCGCGGTCAGGTTCTCGATCCGACTGGAAGCGGCGGCCTCCGATCGGAGGAGCAGCGGGCCGAACTGCTGCACACGGTGCCCGAATTCGCTGTCGAATCGCATGAGCTGTCGAGTCGCCGCGATCGCGAGCCCGCGCGTCTCGGGGTCGAGCTCGGGGGAGAGCCGGCCGATGCGCGCCGGAACCGCAGCGCTGTAGTGCTGGCCAGCTCGCCCATCGATCCCGGTGGCCGGCTCCCAGGCGACGCTCGTGCTCCCCGTGGCCGGCCAACCCGTCGACGTGCTGCTCATACACCAACCGATCCGAATTCTGCATACGACGTGTTGCTCAGAATAACCACCGTGCTGTGTCTGAGCAAGGATGCGCCCCCGCCGAACCCGCCACGCGGCCGACCCGCCATGCCGAGCCTCGTAGGATGGTGGGAGCGCCACAAGCGCCGACGCCGCCTGCCCAGCGCTGACGAGGGCAGGCCACCAACCACCCACCCGGACGGAGTCCGACGTGCCGCATCCGCTCGCCCCGCAGCTCCCTGACGCAGGCGACCCCAACGCGCTCGTCGAGGGCGTGTGGCCCGAGGGCGCCGAGCGCGTCGACGGCGCGCTGCGCGTCGGCGGCGTCGACGTGCGCGAGATCGCGCAGCAGCACGGTACCCCCTTCCTCCTCGTCGACGAGACGGTCGTGCGCGGCCGGGCCCGACGCATCCGCACCGCCTTCGAGGCCGCGTTCGGCGCCGACACCGACGTCTACTACGCCGGCAAGGCGCTGCTCACCGCCGACGTCGCCCGTTGGATGCGCGCCGAGGGGCTGCGCATCGACGTCTGCACCGGCGGCGAGCTCGCGACCGCGCTCCGCGCCGGCATCGAGCCGGCCGCGATCGGCTTCCACGGCAACAACAAGAGCGAGCTCGAGATCGAGGCGGGCGTGCAGGCGGGCGTCGGCACGTTCGTGATCGACTCGCCCATCGAGGCCGAGCGCATCGCCGCCGCGGCCACCCGCGCCGGCCGCGTGCAGCGCGTGCGGCTGCGCATCTCGGTGGGCGTGCACGCCTCGACCCACGAGTTCCTGGCGACCAGCCACGAGGATCAGAAGTTCGGCGTGCCCGTCGCCGAGGCGCCCGCGCTCGTCGCGCGCATCCGCGAGCTGCCGAGCCTCGAGCTCGTCGGCCTGCACACCCACATCGGCTCGCAGATCTTCGACGCCGACGGCTTCGCCGAGTCGGCCCGCCGCATGCTCGCGCTCCACGCTGAGCTGGGCGCAGACGACGCCCCGCTGCCCGAGCTCAACCTGGGCGGCGGCTTCGGCATCGCCTACACCGCCGCCGACAGCCCCGAGCCGATCGAGGCGATCGCCGACAGGCTCGCGGATGCGGTGCGCACCGCCGCAGACGAGCTCGGCATCGCGGTGCCCAGGATCGCGATCGAGCCCGGTCGCTGGATCGTCGGGCCCGCCGGCATCACCGTCTACACGGTCGGCACCACCAAGCCCGTGCAGCTCGGCGCCGGCACCCGCACCTACGTCTCGGTCGACGGCGGCATGGGCGACAACGCGCGCCCGGCGCTCTACGGCGCGCAGTACTCGGCCCGCATCGCGAGCCGCGCCTCGACCGCCGAGGCGGCGCTCGTGCGCGTCGCCGGCCGCCACTGCGAGTCGGGCGACATCGTCGTCGACGCCGAGTGGCTGCCCGCCGACGTCGCGCCCGGCGACCTGCTGGCCGTGGCGGCGACCGGCGCCTACTGCCACTCGCTCGCCTCGAACTACAACGCGGCTCCCCGGCCGCCCGTGCTCGCCGTCGCCGACGGCGACGTGCGCGTGCTGGTGCGCCGCGAATCGATCGACGACCTGCTGGCGCGCGACGCCGGCCTCGACGCACACGGCATCGACGCACACGGTCTCGACGCAGACCCCCTCGACGCACGCCGTCCGGACGCAAACAACCTCGACGCACACCCTGGAGTGGCATGAACTCGTACCGCAGCCTCCGCATCGCCCTGCTGGGCGCGGGCAGCGTCGGCGCGCAGGTCGCGCGCCTGCTGCTCGAGCACGGCGACGAGCTGGCCGCGCGCGTGGGCGCGCCGCTCGAGCTCGTCGGCATCGGGGTGCGCGACGTCGACGCCAAGCGCGACGTCGAGCTGCCCCGCGAGCTGCTCACCGACGACCTCGCGACGCTCGTCGCGGGCGCCGACATCGTGGTCGAGCTGCTGGGCGGCATCGAGCCGGCTCGCACGCTGCTGCTCGACGCGCTCGCCGCCGGCGCCGACGTCGTCACCGCCAACAAGGCGCTGGTCGCCGCGCACGGCCCCGAGCTCTTCCAGGCCGCCGAGACCGTCGGCGCGCAGGTCGCCTACGAGGCCGCGGTCGGCGGCGCGATCCCCATCATCCGCCCGCTCGAGCAGTCGCTCGCCGGCGACCGCGTCATGCGCGTGATGGGCATCGTCAATGGCACCACCAACTTCATCCTCGACCGCATGCACACCGAGGGCTCCTCGCTCGCCGACGCGCTGGCGATCGCGACCGAGCTCGGATACGCCGAGGCCGACCCGACCGCCGACATCGAGGGCTACGACGCGGCCAGCAAGGCGACGATCCTCGCCTCGCTCGCGTTCCACACCGAGGTGCCGGCCGAGGTCGTGCACCGCGAGGGCATCACTGCGGTGACGGATGCCATGGTCGCGCAGGCGGAGCGCAACGGCCGGGTGCTGAAGCTCGTCGCGATCTGCGAGCGCCTGGAGGACACCTCGGGCAGCGGTGCGGGCGACCGCGTCTCGGCACGCGTGCATCCCGTCTCGCTGCCGTCGACGCATCCGCTCGCCGCGGTGCGCGAGGCGAAGAACGCCATCTTCGTGACCGCCGAGTCGGCGGGCGACCTGATGTTCTACGGCGCGGGCGCCGGCGGCCCCGAGACGGCCTCTGCCGTGCTCGGCGACCTCGTCTCGATCGCCCGCCGCCACGTGCTCGGCGGCCCGGGCGCGGCGGCATCGACGCACGCCGACCTCGAGATCGCGCCCTTCGGCGACGTGCTCGCGCGGCACGAGCTCGGGCTCACCGTGGCCGACCGACCGGGCGTGCTCGCCTCGGTGGCGCGGCTGTTCGCCGAGCACGACGTCTCGGTGGAGTCGGTGCGGCAGGATCCGGGCGACGGCTTCGCCTCGCTCGTGCTCGGCACCCACACCTCGACCGAGGCCCGCATCTCGGCAGTGCTCAGAGCGCTCGGCGCGCACGACGACGTGGAGCGGATCGACAGCGTGATCCGACTCATCGACTAGGAGGCAGACAGATGGCGAACCAGGGTTCTCGCAGCCAGGGCCAGCGCAACCAGTGGCGCGGCGTGCTCCGCGAGTGGGCCGATGTGCTCGACGTGACGGATGCGTCGACGGTCGTGACGCTCGGAGAGGGCGGCACGCCGCTCATCGAGTCGAAGGCGCTGTCGGCGATGACCGACGCGCGCGTCTTCGTGAAGTTCGAGGGCCTCAACCCGACGGGATCGTTCAAGGACCGCGGCATGACCGTCGCCGTCTCGCGCGCGATCGAGCGGGGCGCGAAGGCCATCGCCTGCGCCTCGACCGGCAACACGTCGGCCGCCGCCGCCGCGTACGCCGCGGCTGCCGGCATCCAGGCGATCGTGCTCGTGCCCGAGGGCCGCATCTCGATGGGCAAGCTCGCCCAGTCGGTCGTGCACGGCGCCCGCATCGTGCAGATCCGCGGCAACTTCGACGACTGCCTCGAGATCTCGAAGGAGCTCGCCGAGCAGTACCCGGTGCACCTCGTGAACTCGGTGAACGACGACCGCATCGAGGGCCAGAAGACGGCAGCGCTCGAGATCGTCGACATGCTCGGCGACGCCCCCGACATCCACTGCATCCCGGTCGGCAACGCCGGCAACATCACCAGCTACTGGCGCGGCTACTCGCTCGCCGAGACGAACGGCTGGGCGACGAAGCGCCCGCAGATGCTCGGCTTCCAGGCCGCCGGCGCCGCCCCGATCGTGCGCGGCGAGGTCGTGCGCGAGCCCGACACGGTCGCCACCGCGATCCGCATCGGCAACCCGGCCTCGTGGCAGCAGGCGCTCGACGCCCGCGACCAGTCGGGCGGCTTCATCGGCGCGATCGACGACACCGCGATCCTGCGCGCGCAGCGGCTGCTCGCCTCGTCGACCGGCGTGTTCGTCGAGCCCGCCTCGGCCATCTCGGTCGCCGGCCTGCTCGAGCGCCACGCCGCTGGCCAGATCCCCGTCGGCTCGACCATCGCGCTGACCGTCACCGGCCACGGCCTGAAGGACGCCGGCTGGGGCCTGAAGCTCGACGACGGCACCGACGCCAGCCCCGAGTCGGCCGACGCCGACACGAAGCAGGTCGCCGAGATGCTGGGCCTCGCGTGACGGCCGCCTCCGAGGTGCCGGTTCCTGTCGGGAGCACTGTGCCCGTCGGGCGCAGCGTGCACGTGCGCGTGCCGGCCACCAGCGCCAACCTGGGCCCCGGCTTCGACACGCTCGGCCTCGCGCTCAACGTGCACGACGAGCTCGAGGTCGTGGCGACCGAGTCGGGCGTCACCGTCGAGGTCTCGGGCGTCGGCGCCGCCGGCGACCCCGAGGGTGCCGTGCCCACCGACGAGAGCAACCTCGTCGCGCGCGCCGCGCTGCACGTCTTCGACCGGGTCGGCGTCGAGGCGCCCGGCCTCGCGCTCAAGGCGACCAACAGCATCCCCCACGGACGCGGCATGGGCTCCTCCGGCGCCGCGATCGTGTCGGGCGTGCTGGCGGCGAAGGGCCTGCTCGCCGGCATCGTCGACGTCAGCGACACCGACGTGCTGCGCTACGCGACCGAGCTCGAGGGCCACCCCGACAACGTCGCCCCGGCGATCTTCGGCGGCCTCACCATCGCCTGGGTCGACGAGAGCGGCCCCCGCCACAAGCAGCTCGCCGTGCACCGCGGCGTCTCGCTGCTCGTGGCCGTGCCCGAGGCGACCATGTCGACGAAGCTCGCGCGCAGCCTGCAGCCGGATGCCGTGCCGCACGCCGACGCCGTCTTCAACCTGTCGCGCTCGGCGCTGCTCGTGGCCGCGCTGACGCAGAGCCCCGAGCTGCTGCTCGACGCCACCGAGGACCGCCTGCACCAGGCCTACCGCGCCAGCGCGATGCCCGAGACCAGCGCCCTGATCGGCGACCTGCGGGCCGCCGGCCACGCCGCCGTCGTCTCGGGTGCTGGCCCCTCGGTGCTCGTGCTCGCCTCCGACCCCGCAGCCCGCCTCGAGGCCGCCGCAATCGTCGAGCAGCGGCCCGCCGGGTGGCACGCGCGCCTGCTGGCCGTCGACATCCGCGGTGGTATGGTGGAGCCCATCCCCAGCAGCACCGCGGCCTAGCCGCGCGCAGGGGACATCCTGACTCCCTCGTCCGCATTCTGACGTGCTCGTCGGCCGCTCTCGGCCTTGGGCGCAGCGTTCGAGAAGGTCCCACGCCCGCGAGCATCGCGCGCGGGCCGACATCGAAGGAGCACTCGCGCCATGACGAGCGAGATCACCGACAGCATCCCCGCGGCAGCCGCCGCGGATTCCGAGACCACCACGACGGCGCCCAAGCGCCGCTCGCGCCGCGCGACGTCGACGTCGGTCGCAGCGCAGGCGGCAGCCCCCGCCGTCGAGGCGCCGGTCGCGACCGAGGCCCTCGCGGCCGACAGCGCAGCACCGGCTGCCGACGCCGCCGAGGCGCCCGCCGCCGAGGCGGGACCTATCAAGTGAGACCTATGTCATGAACCCAGACACCCCATCCTCCGCTCGACGTGCAGGCGGGATGTCCTCGGATGTCCCGCCTTCGTCGTCCTCGTCGTGCTGCACCGGAGCGCTCGGTGCAGATTCGGCACATCTGCCTGTAGGTTGGAGGCGTTCGATCGCCTCGTCACGTGTTGGAGCGTCCATGCCCCGCAGCCGTCCGTCGCTCCCCGACCGACCTGAGGTCGCACCGTGAGTGGCCGCATCCTCGTGGTCGATGACGACCGCGACATCCGCGATCTCGTCGCCATCAAGCTCGAGTCCGCGGGCCACGAGGTCGTCACCCGAGCCGACGGGTCGCAGGCGCTGGAAGCCGGGCTCGAAGGCGGCTGGGACGCGATCGTGCTCGACGTCATGATGCCCGGGATGTCGGGCATCGACGTGCTCCGCGCGCTCCGCGACCGCGGAGTGGCGACACCCGTGATCCTGCTGACCGCGCGCGGCCAGGAGAAGGACATCGAGGCCGGCTTCGCGGCCGGCGCCGACCACTACGTCACGAAGCCCTTCAGCCCTCGGGCGCTCCTCGCCCGCGTCACGGCCGCGATCGGATGAATCCGCTGCCGCCGGAGCTGCTGCAGGCGGTGCTGCTCGTCACCTCGATCGTCGTGGTCGGCATGCTGCTCTCCTTGGTCGTCCAGCGCACGATCCGGCGCCGACGGCTGCGGCGGATCGCCGAGCTCGACGCTCGTCACCGGCGTCTGGTGCTCGAGGCGACGATCGCCGAGGACGACGAGCTCGAGCCGCTGCTGGCCCGCGTGCGCTCGTTCGACGCCGAGGAGCGGGCGCACGTGGGCCGCACTGTCTTCCTGATGCTGCGCGACATCACCGGCGAGGCCGCGGAGCGGCTGCGTGCCGTGGCGCTGGCCTCCGGGCTCGTGCCGCGCGTGCTGCACGCGGCGGAGCGACGATCCGCCGTCGCCCGTGCCGATGCGGCCGAGGCGCTCGGCCTGCTCGCCCCGGAGGGCGCGCTGGAGCTGCTGCTCCGGCTCTCCGCAGACCGCGATGCCGAAGTGCGCACGGTCGCTGTGCGAGCGCTCGGCTCCTTCGACGACACCCTCGCCATCGACCGGGTCATCGAGGCGCTCGCGACCGACAGCGGCGTGCCTGCCAGTGTTGCCGCGAGCGCGCTGCTGCAGCAGGGCACCGCCGCCGTGGCGCGCGTGCGCTGGGCGCTCGACGACGCCGATCCCGGCGTGCGCCGCGGCGCCGCCCGGGTCGCGGGCCTGCTGCAGGTGCCCGCCGCGGGCGAGGCGCTCACCCGCCTCGTCGCCGACGAGCACGAGTCGGTGCGCCTCGCGGCGATGCGCTCGCTCGAGCTGCTGCCGGTGCGCGAGTCGCTGCCCGTCCTGCTCGACGCCGCGCTCGGCGGCGGCGTGGTCGGCGAGGCCGCCGCGAACGCCATCGTGCGCATGCCCTCCTCCTGGCAGGGCGAGGCGCTGGCGCGGATCGCCGCAGAGGCCGAGCCGGGCGTACGCCGTGCCGCCGGGCTCCCCAGGGCAGAGGCTGCCGCGTGACCTGGCTTTACGACCTCCTGACCGACGTCTTCGCGGTGCTCGTGTGGCCGTCGGCCATCTACTTCCTGCTCGGCAACACGCTGATGCTGCTGCTCATCCTGCTCGCCTCGCGGCACTTCACGCGCTACCTGCGCCGCAGCGAGCACCGCGGCGAGGATGCGATGGCCGCCTCCCCCGTCAGCCTCGGCGTCTCGGTGATCGTGCCGGCCTACAACGAGTCGGCCGTGATCCTCACCAGCGTGCGCTCCATGCTCGACCTGCGGTATCCCGACCACGAGGTCATCGTCGTCAACGACGGCAGCGCCGACGACACCTTCGAGCGGCTGCGCGTCGCCTTCGACCTGGTCGAGGACCACCGCGACGTGCCCGGGCGCGTGCCCGTGCGCGGTGCGATCCGGGGCATCTGGCGCTCCCGGGAGGGCGGCGTGCCGCTGCTCGTGGTCGACAAGGAGAACTCCGGCCGCTCCGACTCGGTGAACATCGGGCTCGACCTGGCGAGCCGCGAGCTGGTCGTCATGGTCGATGCCGACTCGATCCTGGAGCCCGACGCGCTGCTGTCGGTGTCGAAGCCCTTCGCCGACGACCCCGACAGGATCGTCGCCACCGGCGGCGTCGTGCGCATCGTCAACAACAGCCGCGTGCAGGGCGGCCGCATCACCGAGCTGCGGATGCCGAAGCAGATCATCACCCGCATCCAGGTGGTCGAGTACCTGCGCGCGTTCCTGCTGGGCCGCACCGCCTGGTCGGATCTGAACGCGCTGATCCTCATCTCGGGAGCGTTCGGGATGTTCCGCCGCGACGTGCTCATCGAGGTGGGCGGGCTCGACGCCGACTCGATCGGCGAGGACTTCGAGCTCGTCATGCGGATCCAGCGCTGGATCCGCGACGGGAAGCGCGACGCTCGGGTGCAGTTCGTGGCCGAGCCGGTCAGCTGGACAGAGGCTCCTTCGACGATCAAGGTGCTCGCCCGCCAGCGCCGCCGCTGGCACCGCGGCCTGTGGGAGGTGCTCTGGAAGTACCGTGGCATGCTGCTGAACCCGAAGTACGGCCGCCTCGGCTTCGTCGCGCTGCCCTACTACTGGCTGTTCGAGCTCTTCGCCCCGCTGGCCGAGCTCGTCGGCATCGTCATCGTCGTGGCCGGCCTCGCCGTCGGCGCCGTCGACCCGGGAGCCGCCGTGCTGCTGCTGCTCGTGTCGTACGGCTACGGGACGCTGGTGACGCTGGCCGCGATCGTCGTCGAGGAGGCGAGCTTCCACCGCTACGAGCGCTGGCGCGACCTGGCCGCGATCCTCTGGGCCGTCGTGGCCGAGAGCCTGGGCTACCGGCAGCTCACGGCGATCTGGCGCATGCAGGGATGGTGGGCAGGCATCACCAACCGCAAGCAGGTGTGGGGCGAGATGACCCGCACCGGCTTCTCCGGCAGCGAGGAGACGGCCGACGCGTCAGCCGGCGAGGGGCAGTCGGAACGAGCCGACTGAGCCGACGCCCGGCTCGCTCTGGAAGTCGATCGTGCCGCCGTGCGCGCGCACGATCGAGCTGCAGATCCACAGCCCCAGGCCCGCGCCGGCCACGCCCGACGCTCGTGCGGAGCTCGAGCGGTAGAACCGCTCGAAGACGCGCGCGGCCTCGGTGGGGAGCATCCCCGGACCGTCGTCGATGACCCGAACCACCGCATCCGCACCCTCGACGCCGACCTCGATGCCGATGTGGCCGCCCTCGTGCGAGTACTTGATGGCGTTCGACAGCAGGTTCTCGATCACCTGCCCGATGCGGCGGCCGTCGACGTCGAGCACGATCGCCGGGCCGTCGGCGAAGGCGATCGTCAGATCGCGCTTGCGCGCGCGGTGCTCGAGCTGGGCGATCGCGTCTGCCGCGAGCGAGCGGATGTCGACCGGCTCGTGCGCCAGGTGCATCTGGCCGCGGCTCATCTCGCCCACGAGCAGGAGGTCCTCGACCAGCGCGCGCAGCCGGTTGGCGTTGCGCTGCACCGTCTGCAGCCACGACTCGAGCTCGGGGCGCATGCCGTCCTCGTCGAGTGCCAGCTCGAGATAGCCCGAGATCGAGGTGAGCGGCGTGCGCAGCTCGTGCGACACGAGCGCCACGAAGTCGTCGCGATCCTCGAGCATGCGCATGTAGTCCGTCACGTCATCGACCGACGCGATCGAGCCGCGGAACTCGCCGTCGACCATGAGCGGTCGGGACGACACCGTCACCGCGAACATGTCCTGGCCCGGACGTGCGATCCAGAACCGGCTGTTGTCGAACGACTCCCCGCGCGCGGCTCGCAGGAACGGCATCTCCTCGAGCGGGATCGGCCGACGGGACTCGAGCTCGAGGAAGCCCGCGCCGTCGAGCACGTGGTCTAGGCTCGTGCCTTCGAGCGCGGGATGGTCGCTGAGCGTCGGGTTGATGCGGACGACGCCGCCGTCGGCGTCGAGCAGCATCAGGCCGATCCGTGCCGTCTCGAAGATGGTGTCGAGCAGCACGCCGTCGGCCACCGTCTGCCGTGCGAGCGCGGTCCGCTCGCGCTCCCGCTCGAGGATCTCGAGCTGCTGCTGCTCGAGCCTGCTGGTGTAGGACGCGGCGAAGAAGGCGGCGGCGGTGAGCGCGACAGGCACGAGCACCGCTCCCACCGCGTTCGCGGTCACGGTCGTCCCCGTCGAGCCGGCGATCCGCAGCGCCATGAGGATGCCCATCGCCGTGCCGCCGGCTGCCGCGATGACGACCCCCCGTCGGCGCGCGACGAATCCCAGCCAGAATGCGGGCACGACCGCGAGCATCGCCGCGATCCGCGGCACCTCCAGGTCGCCGAGGATCAGCATGATGACGAGGAGGTCCAACGCCGGCACCAGCGCCGGCAGCCACCTCGCGTCGTAGAGCGGGCCCTGCCCGAGCACGGCGATGCCGGTCGCCGCCACGACCACGACGACGCCGGCCCACACCCACGGCCGGTCCCAGATCTCGGCGGCGACGATCGTGTGCACGACGAGCACGAGCGCGAGGACCCCGACCGACAGGAGCTGGCCGCGGAGCGTCTCGGTGAGGGGGTGCGGGCGACGCGTCTGCTCGACAGCCTCGGAGCGTTCAGTCACGCTCACCGGCGTCGGTTGCCGAAGACGCCGCGCACGATCTCGCGGATCAGCGACTGGCCGGTGCGGGAGCCGATGAAGTCGGTGACCACGTTGCCTCCAGACCGCTGCCCGGAGCCGCCGGAGCCGCCCGAGCCGCGACCCTGTCGCGCCGCCTTCTCGAGCCGTGCCGCCTCAGCCTCAGCCTCCTCGCGGGCCGCCTCGTCCTGCTCCGCCTTCTGCGCCGCCCGCAGCTTGGCCTGCAGGATCTCGTACGCCGACTCGCGGTCGACGGCCTGACCGTACTTCGGCAGCAGCGACGACGACTGCACCGTCTGCCGCATCGCGGCCTCGGGCGTCGGATCCATCGAGCCCTGCGGCGCCCGCAGGCGCGTCCAGGCGACGGGCGTGGGCGCGCCGCGCTCGTTCATCACGGTCACGATCGCCTCCCCGATGCCGAGCCCGGTGAGCACCTGCTCGAGGTCGTAGCCGCTGCGCGGGTAGGTGCGCACGGTGGAGCGCAGCGCGGTCGCGTCGTCGGGCGTGTGGGCGCGCAGCTGGTGCTGCACGCGCGAGCCGAGCTGCGCGAGCACGTCGCTCGGCACATCCTTCGGGGTCTGCGTCACGAAGAAGATGCCGACGCCCTTCGAGCGGATGAGTCGGACGGTCTGGGTGATGGCGCTCAGGAAGTCCTTGGAGGCGTCCTTGAACAGCAGGTGCGCCTCGTCGAAGAAGAAGACCAGCTTGGGCTTGTCGATGTCACCCACCTCCGGCAGGTCCTCGAACAGGTCGGCGAGCAGCCACATGAGGAAGGTGGAGAAGAGTGCGGGCTGGCTGGCGACACCGGGAACCTCGAGCAGGCTGATGACGCCACGGCCGTCGGGGGTGGTGCGCATGAGCTCGCGCGTGTCGATCTCGGGCTCGCCGAAGAAGACGTCGGCGCCCTGCTCGCTGAAGGCGGTGATCTCGCGCAGGATCACGCCCGCCGTCTGCGTCGAGATGCCGCCGAGCCGCTTGAGCTCCTCCTTGCCCAGGTCGCTGGTGAGCCAGAGGAGCAGCTCGCGCAGGTCCTTGAGGTCGACGAGCGGCAGCCGCTGCTCGTCGGCGTAGGCGAAGACGATGCCGAGGCTCGACTCCTGCGTGTCGTTCAGGCCCAGCACCTTCGACAGCAGCACCGGGCCGAACGAGAGCACGGTCGCTCGGATCGGCACGCCGATGCCCTCGCCACCCAGCGCGAAGTACTCGACCGGGAATCCGGCGCCGTCCCACGCCTGACCGATGCCCGCAGTGCGCGCCAGCAGCTTGTCGCTGGACTCGCCGGGCGTCGCGACACCCGAGAGATCGCCCTTGATGTCGGCGGCGAAGACGGGCACGCCCGCAGCCGACAGCTGCTCGGCGAGCACCTGCAGCGTCTTGGTCTTGCCCGTGCCGGTCGCCCCGGCGATGAGGCCGTGGCGGTTCACCATGCCCAGCGGGATGCGCACCTGGGTCTCCGGGTCGGCCTCGCCGTTGACGAGCGCTCCCATCTCGAGCGCGGCGCCCTCGAACGCGTAGCCCGCCCGGATCGCGCCGACCTCGTCGGCGGCGAGCGGTCCGGTCGACGGCGCGGGCTCGAGGTGGGCACCGGGCTCGACCGGCTGATCGAGATCGGCCGGCGCCGGCGCCGACTGCGGCGCCTCCTCGAAGCGCTCCGCGACCGGCGGCGCCTCGTCGGGCGCCGCATCGTCCGCCGGCAGCGGCGGCGTGTCGATCTTCACCCGCTGCTGGCTCGCCTGCAGCTCTGCCAGCCGAGCCTCGGCCTCCGCCTGAGCCTTGCGTGCCGCTTCGATCTCTGCCTGCACCTTGGCCAGCTCGTCGCTCATGCCGCCATCCTTGCATCACTCGATCGGAGGCACGTCCTTGGGGCGCACGACGAACCAGAGCATGCAGGTGGCGAGCACGCCGCAGACCAGCATGATCGCGCCCATCGGAACGGCGCTCTCGACCCCGAAGAGGCCGACGACGGGCCCCACGAGGCCCGCGATCGACATGTTGAGCGCCCCGAGCAGCGAGGCTGCGGTGCCCGCTTCGCTGCGGTGGCCGACGAGCGCGAGCGTCTGGACGCACGGCATCGACAGCCCGAAGGCGAAGGCGAACAGCGCGATCGCGGGCACGAGCCCGGCGACGCCGAAGGCGAGGAGGTCGAACACGATCACCAGCGTCGCCCCGACGATGAGCAGCGCCGTCGAGACCGAGAGCACCCACTGCGGCCCGAAGCGGTTCGCCGCGCGCCCCGCCGTCTGGGTGCCGATCAGCACCGCGATCGAGCAGAGCGCGAAGACGATGCCGAACTCGCCGGGCGTGAAGCCGTAGACCTCCTGCAGCAGCAGCGACGAGGTCGATAGGTAGGCGAACATGCCGCCGAAGATGCTCGCGCCGATGACGGCGACGCCGACGAAGACGCGGTCGGTGAGCACCGCCCGGTACTTCTGGGCGAGCGTCGAGTGGCCGGGCACATGGCGCAGGTGCGGCGGGAGGGTCTCGCGCAGGAAGACGAGCTGCAGCACGATCACCAGCGCCGCATAGGCGGCCAGCACCCAGAAGAGCCCCCGCCATTCGAGGAAGCCGAGCAGCCACGAGCCGAGCACCGGCGCCGCGATGGGCGCGATGCCGATCACCAGCGCCAGCCGCGACAGCGCCGTGGTCAGCTTCTTGCCGGCGAAGAGGTCGCGCACCATCGCCATCGCGACGACGGTGCCGGCAGCCGCACCGAACCCCTGCACGACGCGCAGCACCAGCAGCGAGGCGATGTCGGGGGCGAGCGCGACGCCGACGCTCGCCAGCACGTGCACGCTGGTGGCGATCAGCAGCGGCCGCCGCCTGCCGATGCGGTCCGACAGCGGGCCGACCACCAGCTGCCCGAACGCGAATCCCAGGGTCGTGGCCGACAGGGTCAGCTGCACCGCCGCATCCGTCGTGTCGAACGCCCGCTTCACCGCCGGGAAGGCCGGCAGGTAGAGGTCGATCGTGAACGGCCCGAGCCCGGCGAGCAGCCCCAGCACGACGAGCGTCGTGATGCGGCGGCCGCGGGTCAGCCCGTCGCCGGGCGAGGCGGTCACGCCTGGGGCAGCACGAGCGGCACGTCGTCGCGCGGGGCGACGCGCTCGTCGCCGGTGGCGGCGTCGTGCTCGAACACCACGCGACCGTCGACCAGCACCGTGCGCGGGCGCGCCATCGGATCCATCCAGTCGCCGCCCCAGACCACGATGTCGGCGCGCTTGCCCGGCTCGAGCGAGCCGACCTCGTCGGCGACGCCGAGCACCTTCGCGGGGTTGATGGTGATCGCGCGCAGCGCCGTCTCGCGGTCGAGCCCCTCACGGACGGCGAAGGATGCCTGGTGCACGAGGAACGAGATGGGGATCACCGGGTGATCGGTGATGATCGACAGCTCGACGCCCGCCTTCGCGAGCTTGCCGGGGTTGGCTATCGAGCGCTTGCGCAGCTCCATCTTCGACTTGGTGGTGAACAGCGGGCCGATGAGCACGGGCACCCCGCGCTCGGCGAGCAGGTCGGCCACCACGTGCGCCTCGGTGCCGTGGTCGATCACGAGGTCGTAGCCGAACTCGGCCTGCAGCCGCAGCGCGGTGATGATGTCGTCGGCGCGGTGCGCGTGCTGGCGCCACGGGATCTGCCGCTCGAGCACGAGGGTCAGCGCCTCGAGCGTCAGGTCGACGTCGTGGCGCTCGTCGTTGCTCGGGTCGGCCTTGCGGCGCTGGTAGCTCTGCGCGGCCACGAAGGCGTCGCGGATCACCTTGGCCGTGCCCATGCGGGTGGAGGGCAGCACCTTCTTCTCGCCGTAGACGCGCTTCGGGTTCTCGCCCAGCGCGCTCTTCACCCCAGCGGGCGCCCGCAGCACCATGTGGTCGACGATGCGCCCGTGCGTGTGCAGCGTGGTCGCCTGGCCGCCGATCGGGTTGGCGGAGCCCGGGTTGACGTTGACGGTCGTGACGCCGCCCGCGAGCGCCAGGTCGAAGCCCTCGTCGTAGGGGTCGATCGCGTCGACCGTGCGCAGGCCCGCCGTGTTGGGGCTCGTCATCTCGTTCGTGTCGTTGGCGGTGCTGCCGTCGCCCTCCGGGTGCACGCCGAGGTGCACGTGCGCGTCGATGAGGCCGGGCGTGACCTGCGCGCCGCCGACGTCGAGCACCTCGGCGCCCTCGGGCACCGTCACGTCGGCGCCGAGCTCGGCGATGCGGCCGTCGCGCACCAGGATCGTGCCCTCGAACTCCTCGCCCTCGACGGGCACGACGTGGGCGTTGACGATGGCGAGCAGCATGGGTGTCCTCTTCGTGTCGGGTGTCGGGCGTCTGGGCTTCAGCCTACGACACTGCTTAGCCCGGCGAACGACTTCACCGGCTCCGAACCGGCGGGGCTCAGGCGTCGAAGAGCTCCTCGAGCCGCGTCAGGCAGTCCTGCCAGCCCTGCCGGAAGTCGTCGACCTCGTCCATCAGGGCGGTCTGGCGCACGGTCACCAGCGTGCCGCCGTCGCGCTCCTCGAGGTCGACGATCACCAGCTGCGACGGCTGGGGCGCGAACTCCTCGCCCTCCAGCCAGTCCCACGACTGCACGATCCGCCGGCCCTCGTCGAGCTCGAGGTAGCGGCCCTGCACGCCGAAGCCGCCGGTGGCCGTGCGGATCCGGTAGGTGCCGCCCTCCTGCGCGTCGATCTCGTAGCGGGTGTCGTCGAACATCGGCCACCACCACTGCTCCAGACCGGCACCCGTCGTCAGGAGCGGCCACAGCGCATCCGTCGTCGTCGTGACGAACGCGACCACCTCGGCGTGCTCGGCATCGTCCGGGATCTCGAAGGCGTCGCTCATGCGGCCACGCTATCGCCGCATGGGGCCCGCACTACAGTGGTGCCGTCCGGCGATGCGCGCCTCGAGGCGCGCCCTGACGAGAGGCACCCGCATGACCGCCCTTGCCCCGCCCGACGGCCTGACCCGCTCCGAGCGCCTCGACCGACTGCCGTTCACGCGCAGGCACGGCCGCCTGCTCGGCACCTCCGGCATCGGCTGGGCGCTCGACGCGATGGACGTCGGCCTCATCTCGTTCGTGATCGCCGCGCTCGCCGAGCAGTGGAGCCTCGGCCGCACCGAGACCAGCTGGATCGCCTCGATCGGCTTCGTCGGCATGGCGATCGGCGCGACCGTGGGCGGGCTGCTCGCCGACCGCATCGGCCGTCGCAGCATCTTCGCGATCACGCTGATCGTCTACGGGCTCGCCACCGGCGCCTCGGCGCTCGTCGGCTCGCTCGCGGCGCTGCTGGTGCTGCGCTTCATCGTCGGCCTGGGCCTCGGCGCCGAGCTGCCGGTCGCCTCGACGCTCGTCAGCGAGTTCGCGCCCAAGCGCATCCGCGGCCGCGTCGTGGTGTGGCTCGAGGCGTTCTGGGCGGTGGGCTGGATCGCCGCCGCGATCATCGGCACCTTCGTGATCGGCGCGAGCGACGACGGCTGGCGGTGGGGCCTCGCGATCGGCATGGCGCCGGCAATCTTCTCGATCGTGGTGCGCTGGGGCATGCCCGAGTCGGTGCGCTTCCTCGAGTCGAAGGGCCGCTTCTCGGAGGCCGAGCGCACCGTGCGGCGCTTCGAGGAGGCCGCCGACGTGCCCTCACCGGGGCACCTGCCCGACCTCCCAGCCGCCGACGACGCGGCGTCGGCCGAGACCACGACGCCTGCCGAGACCACGACGGCGGATGCGTCGGCTCGGCCCGAGACCGCCCCTGCGGTCTCGATCTGGTCGCCCGCGCTCCGCCGGCGCACCCTCGCGCTCTGGACCGTCTGGTTCTGCATCAACTTCTCGTACTACGGCGCGTTCATCTGGATCCCGTCGCTGCTCGTCGAGCAGGGCTTCTCGCTGGTGCGCTCGTTCGAGTTCACGCTCATCATCACGCTGGCGCAGCTGCCCGGCTACGCGCTCGCCGCGTTCCTCATCGAGAAGTGGGGCCGTCGCCCCACGCTGACCGTGTTCCTGATCGGCTCGGCGCTCGCCGCCGCCTGGTACGGCACCGCGTCGACCGAGGCGATGATCATCGCCGCCGGCTGCGCGCTGTCGTTCTGCAACCTCGGCGCGTGGGGCGCGCTCTACGCCATCGGGCCGGAGCTCTACCCGACGACCGTGCGCGGCACCGGCACCGGCGCGGCGGCGGGCTTCGGCCGCATCGCGTCGATCCTGGCGCCGCTCGCGGTGCCGCCGCTGCTGGCGCTCGGCGGACCGCTGGTGCTGTTCGGCACGTTCGCGCTGGCCTTCGCGATCGCCGCGATCGCCGCCTGGACGATCCCCGAGCGGCGAGGCCAGGCGCTCGACTGACCCGCTAGATCGCCGCGAACGCCTGCTGCAGGTCGGCGACCAGGTCGCCGGCGTCCTCGAGCCCGACCGACAGCCGCAGCAGGTCGTCGGGCACCTCGAGCTCGGTGCCGCGCACCGACGCGTGCGTCATCTCGAACGGGTAGCAGACGAGGCTCTCGACGCCGCCGAGCGACTCCGCCAGCTGGAACACGCGCGTCTGCTTCACCAGCCTGAGCGCCGCTGCCCTCCCGCCCGTGAGCTGGATCGACACCATGCCGCCGAAGCCACGCATCTGCCGCGACGCCAGCTCGTGCTGCGGGTGGTCGGGCAGCCCCGGGTAATGCACGGCGGCGATCGCCGGGTGGCCGACGAGCGACTCGGCGACCGCCTGCGCGTTCGCGCAGTGCCGCTCGACGCGCACGCTCAGCGTCTTCAGCGACCGGGTCGTCAGCCAGGCGTCGAACGGGCTGTTCACGGCACCGACCGCGAACTGGTGGAATCCGATGCCCTCGGCGAGCGACGCATCCGCCGTCACCACCGCACCGCCGACGAGGTCGGAGTGCCCGCCGATGTACTTCGTCGTCGAGTGCACGACCACGTCGGCGCCGAGCGCGAGCGGCTGCTGCAGGTACGGGGTCGCGAACGTGTTGTCGGCGACGACGATCGCGCCGGCCGCATGGCCGATCTCGGCGAGGCCCGCGATGTCGGCCACCTTCATGAGCGGGTTCGAGGGCGTCTCGACCCACAGGATGCGGGTGTTGGGGCGCACGGATGCCTTGACGGCGTCGAGGTCGGATGCGTCGGCGGTCGTGATCTCGACCCCCCACTTCTCCCAGACCTTCTTCACCAGGCGGTGCGTGCCGCCGTAGACGTCGTTGCCCATCAGCACGTGCGCGCCGGGCTCGAGCACCGAGCGCAGCACCGCGTCCTCGGCGGCGAGGCCGGAGCCGAAGGCGAACGCGTGCGTGCCGCCCTCGAGGCTCGCGAGCTGCAGCTGCAGCGCGTCCCGGCTGGGGTTGCCGCCGCGCGAGTACTCGTAGCCGTCGCGGAAGCCGCCCACGCCGTCCTGCACGAACGTCGAGGTCATGAAGATCGGCGGGATGACGGCGCCGGTGCGCGGGTCGAACGGCTGCCCGTCGTGGATCGCGCGGGTCGAGAAGCCGCGGGGCTCTGCCGGATGGGTCTCGGTCACGGTCATGCCTCCTTCGAGAGGTGGGTGAGCAGGTCGGTGCGGGTGACGACGCCCACGGGCTTCGCCTCCTCGAGCACGAGGAGGGCGTCACTGGTCTTCAGGGCCGCCAGGAGCGCATCCACCGACTCGGTGATGCCGATCTGCGGCAGCCTGGCGCCCAGGTGCTTCGACACCGGGTCGGCGAGCTGCGCGTGCTCGGCGAAGACGGCGTCGAGCAGGGTGCGCTCGTCGACGGCCCCGGCGACCTCGCCGATCACCACGGGCGGCTCGGCGGTGAGCACGGGCAGCTGGCTGACGCCGTACTCGCGCATGATCTCGATCGCGTCGTGCACGGTGTCGGTCGGGTGCGCGTGCACGAGCGAGGGCATCGAGCCCTCCTTGCCGCGGGCCGCGCCCTTGCCGACGAGCACGTCGCGCACGGTCGTCTCGCTGGCGGGGGCGGCGAAGCCGTAGGAGCGCATCCAGGCGTCGGAGTAGACCTTCTGCAGGTAGCCGCGGCCCGAGTCGGGCAGCAGCACCACCATGACGGCGTCGGCGGGGAGCTCGCGCGCGACGCGCAGCGCGACGACCACGGCCATGCCGCTCGAGCCGCCGACCAGCAGGCCCTCCTCGCGGGCGAGGCGGCGGGTCATCGCGAACGACTCGGCGTCGTTCACCGCGATCACCCGATCGACCACGCTCGGGTCGTAGTTGCCCGGCCACATGTCTTCGCCGACGCCCTCGACGAGGTACGGCCGGCCGGTGCCGCCGGAGTAGATGGAGCCCTCGGGGTCGGCGCCGATCACGGTCACCGCGCCCTCGGAAGCGCGCTTCAGGAATCGGGACGTGCCGGTGATCGTGCCGCCGGTGCCGACGCCGGCGACGAAGTGCGTCAGCCGGCCGTCGGTGTCGCGCCAGATCTCGGGGCCGGTGGTCGCCTCGTGCGCGGCCGGCGCGGCCGGGTTGAAGAACTGGTTGGGCTGGTAGGCACCCTCGATCTCGTCGACGAGCCGGTTCGCGACGCCGTAGTACGACTCGGGGCTGTCGGGGGCGACCGCGGTGGGCGTCACGACCACCTCGGCGCCGTAGGCGCGCAGCACCGCGAGCTTGTCGTCGGCGACCTTGTCGGGGCAGACGAAGATGCAGCGGTAGCCCTTCTGCTGCGCGACGAGCGCGAGGCCGACGCCGGTGTTGCCGCTGGTCGGCTCGACGATGGTGCCGCCGGGGAGCAGCAGTCCCTTCGCCTCAGCGTCGTCGATCATCGCCGCCGCGATGCGATCCTTCACGGAGCCGCCGGGGTTCAGGAACTCGACCTTCGCGAGCACGGTCGCGGCGATGCCCTCGGTCACCTTCGACAGCCGCACGAGCGGGGTGTCGCCGATGGTGTCGAGGATGGACTCTGCGTAGCGCATGGGGCCTCCTGCCTTGCCGCACGAGCCTACCGGCCGACCACGCGCGGCCCCTCCTCCCTCCCCCCATCCCTCATCCCCGGTCGGATGCACAACGCAAGCCGCGGGGCGGCTTTCCGCAGCGCTCGCCGCCGTGCCGGGCCGACTGCCGCGCCGATCGCCGATCGGGCTTGCGTTGTGGACGGCGGTGGCGGGGGCCTGGACGGGGTCGCGGGCGAAGAGGGGCGGATGCGCTGCGGCAGGATGTGGGGATGGACGCCAGGCGGGAGCTCGTCATCGAGCGCGTGCTGCGCTGCGTCGAGCTCGTGCCGCCGGGGCGCGTCGCCTCGTACGGCGCCGTCGCCGCGATCTGCGGCATCGGGCCGCGGCAGGTGGGCTCGATCCTCAAGCACTACAGCCACGGGCTGCCCTGGTGGCGCATCACCAGCCACGCGGGCGACTTCGGCGGCGACCTGCTGCAGCACGCGCTGCCGCACTGGCGGGAGGAGGGCATCCGCGTGAAGCCCAACGGGCTCGGCTGCCGATACGCCGACTACGCCGCCGACATGGACGACCTCGAGCGGCGCTGGCGGGAGGCGACCCGCGACCTGCCTGGCCTCGACGACGACGGCCTCGACGCATCCGCCCCCTGATCGCTGGGCGGCGCTACGGGCGCCGTGGGCGCGGCTGGCGCGGCTTGCTGCCTCCGCGAGCCGGACCCCTTCCACCGAATCCGATCCGGTGCACCGGGTCGAGATTGGTGCACGGGGTCGAGCTCGCCGGCAGTCGCGGCCCATGCGCGCTCGGCCGGCTCAGGCAGTCGCGGCCCGTGCGCGCCCGACCCGCTCAGACGGTCGCTGCCTGCTGCGCGAAGAGCGTCGCGTAGGTGCCGCCCGCGGCGAGCAGCTCGCCGTGGGTGCCCTGCTCGACGATGCTGCCCCGGTCGATGACGAAGATGACGTCGGCGTGGCGGATGGTCGAGAGCCGGTGCGCGATCGCCAGCGTGGTGCGGCCACGGGCCGCCTCGTCGAGCGCGCCCTGCACGATGCGCTCCGAGACGGTGTCGAGCGCGCTGGTGGCCTCGTCGAGCACGAGCACCTCGGGATCCTTCAGGAGCACGCGCGCGATCGCGATGCGCTGCTTCTCGCCGCCGGAGAGGCGATAGCCGCGCTCGCCCACGAGCGTGTCGTAGCCGTCCGGGAACCGGTGGATCGTGTCGTAGATGCTGGCCGCGCGCGTCGCGGCGTCGAGCTCGTCGTCGGTGGCGTCGGGCTTGGCGTAGCGCAGGTTCTCGGCGATGGATGCGTGGAACAGGTAGGGCTCCTGGCTCACGATGCCGATGTGCTCGGTGAGCGCCGCCGGGTCGAGCTCGCGCACGTCGGTGCCGGCGAAGCGCACCGCTCCCCCGGTGACCTCGTGCAGGCGCGGCAGCAGGTAGCCGATGGTCGTCTTGCCGGCGCCCGACGGCCCGACGAAGGCGGCGAACGTGCCGGGCGCGAGCGAGAAGGAGACGCCGTCGAGCGTGTTCGGCTCCTCGGCCTTGGCGTCGGGGTAGCGGAAGACGACGTCGTCGAACGCGACCTCGCCGAGGTGCGCGCGGTCGAGCGGCTTGCCCGCTGCCGGCGGCACGATGGCGGGCTGCAGGTCGAGGTACTCGAAGATGCGGGCGAAGAGCGCGCCCGAGGTCTGCAGGTCGAGGCCCACCCGCAGCAGCCCCATGAGCGGCATCAGCAGGCGGCTCTGCACGGTCGTGAACGCCACCAGGGTGCCGGCGGTGACCGCGCGGTCGCCGCCCTCGATGAGGAAGCCGGCGATCACGTAGACGACGGCGGGCAGCACCGAGATGAAGATCGACACCAGCGCGAAGAACGTCTGGCCGCTCATGGTCAGCCGCACCTGCAGCCCCACCTGGCGGTCGTTCTCGTCGCGGTAGCGCTGCGACTCGTCGCCCTGCCGCCCGAACGCCTTCGCCAGCAGGATGCCCGAGACCGAGAGCGCCTCCTGCGTGATCGAAGTCATCTCGCTCAGCGACTCCTGCGTCTGCGTGGCGATGCGGGCGCGCACCTGGCCGACGCGGCGCTGCAGCAGCACGAGCACGGGGGTCAGCACGACCGCCATGATCGTCAGCTCCCACGACAGGATGAGCATCGTCACGAGGCTCGCGATCACGGTGACGGTGTTGCCGACCACCGACGAGACGGTGTTCGACAGCACGTTGGCGACGCCGCCCACATCGTTCTGCAGCCGCGACTGGATGACGCCGGTCTTCGTGCGGGTGAAGAACGCGAGCTCCATCGACTGCAGCTTGTCGAACAGCGCCGTGCGCAGCTCGCCCATCAGCCGGTTGCCGACGCGGGTGGTCAGCCACACCTGCCAGATGCCGAGCAGGCTCGCCGACACCCAGAGCGCCACCATGGTGCCCACGAGCATCCACAGCAGCGGCAGGTTCGGGCCGCCGCCGTCGAGCGGGAACAGCGCCTCGTCGAACACCCGCTGGGTCAGCAGCGGCGGGAACACCGCGATCGTCGCGACCACCAGCACCAGCGCGATCGTGAGCGTGATCGCCGCGCGGTGGGGCTTGAAGAGGGCGAGGATGCGTCGGCCCAGATCGGGCACGCGGGGCGCGGTCGCGTTCACCTCGCGCTGCGCCGCATCGTCGCGCATCCCCATGCCGCCACGGCCGCCGCGGCCCATCCCCATGCTCATGGCTTCACGCTAGCCGCTGCGGGGGACGCGGCCCGACCGCCGGGCTCGGCGCTCAGCCCGATCGGAGGTGCGCCTCGAGCAGCGCGCGATGGTGGTCGAGGCGCTCGCGCCCGCAGGGGTCGCCGTGGCCCGGCACCAGCAGCGGCTGGCCGTGGGCGCCGAGGCGGTCGAGCGCGCGCAGCCATCCGCCCACGTCGGTCTGCTCGTCGAGCTGCGGGTCGCCGGCCGTCTCGACGAGGTCGCCCGCGAGCGTCGCGGCGGCGGCCGGCACGTGCACCACCAGGTCGCCGCGGGAGTGGGCGTGGCCGATCGGCTCGAGCTCCACCGCCAGCGCGCCGATCTGCAGGCGGTGCGGGGTCTCCACCTGCACCGTCGGGAGGGCGATCGTGAGGTGGCGCAGCGCATCCGCCGTCTCGCCGGAGGCGGAGCCGAGCGCCGCGGCACGCTGCTGCTCGCCGCGCTCGCGCAGCTCGGCGATCGCCGCCGGATGCGCGAACGAGGGCACGTCGGCGAAGGCCGCGAGCGCGAAGCAGTGATCCCAGTGCGCGTGGGTGACGACCACGCCGACGATGCGGTCACCGCGCGCCTCGATCGCCGTGCGCAGCCGGCCGGCGCGCGAGGGCAGCGTGCCCGGGTCGACCACGAGCGCCTCGCCGCCGTCGGCGACCACCAGCGCGTTCATCCCGGCCTCCGGCATCGGCCAGCGATCGATGCCCGGCGCGATCGGCTCGAGGCTCACGCGGCGAGCTCGATGCCGGCCGCCTCGAGCGCCTCGCGCAGCAGTCGCACTGCCTTCGGGCCGATGCCGTGCCGGGCGAGCAGCGCGCGCTCCCCCATCGCTCCCACCTGCGCCAGCGTGGTGACGCCCAGCTCGAGCAGCGCGCCGTTGGCCGGGCGCCCGATCGGCGGCAGATCGCCGATCTGCGCGGGCAGCCGCCTCGTGCTCATGGCGAGCATGATCGCAGAGCGCTCCCAGTCGCGCGACACCCGCGGGCCCGATGCTCGAGGCATGACGGATGCTGCGGCGCGATGGGCGACCTGGGGACTGCTGGGTGCATGGACGCTCCACGACCTCGAGGAGGCCATCACGATGCCCGGCTGGACGCAGCGGGCGGCCGACGCGTTCGACCGGCAGGGGCTCGCCGTCTACGCGCGCATCGTGCGCCGCTCGCGCGAGGAGATCTGGACGGCGATCGGCCTCGTCGGGATCCCGTTCGCGCTCGCCGCCGCCGACGGCGCGCGCACCGGCGGCCGCAGCGCCCTCTACCAGGGCGCGCTGCTCGGCTACGGCCTGCATGCGATCACCCACATCGGCGCGAGCGTCGCCCGCCGCGGCTACACGCCGGGCGTCGCCACCACGCCGCTGCTGGTCGCCGGCTTCTCGCTCGCCGCGGCCGGCGAGCTGCTGCGGCAGCGGGTGCCGTTCCATCCCGCGGCCGGAGCCGTCACCATCCTGCTCGGCGCCTGGGTGCCGGTCAGCCACGCCGTCGCGCGACGAGCCGCGCGCGCCCGACGGGGGCGACGCATCCGCCCCTGACCGCCTGCGACGACGAACGACGAAGGGCCGCACCCTCTCGGATGCGGCCCTTCGTGCTGTGCGGGGGAACGCTACTTGAGCGTGACCGTCGCGCCGGCCTCTTCGAGGTCAGCCTTTGCCTTCTCGGCGTCGTCCTTCTTGGCGCCCTCGAGCACCGTCGCCGGCGCACCGTCGACGAGTGCCTTGGCCTCGCCGAGGCCGAGCGACGTCAGCGAACGGACGACCTTGATGACCTGGATCTTCGCGGCGCCGGCGCTCTCGAGCACGACGTCGAAGTCCGTCTTCTCCTCGACCTCCTCGGCAGCAGCAGCGGCAGCGGGGGCTGCGGCGGCGGCGACCGGGGCGGCTGCGGTGACCTCGAAGGTCTCCTCGAATGCCTTCACGAACTCGCTGAGCTCGATGAGGGTGAGCTCCTTGAACTGCTCGAGCAGCTCGTCAGTCGACAGCTTTGCCATCGTCTTCTCCTTGTTTCTGGTTCAGACCGCGCGCCTATTCGGCCGCGGACTCCTGCTTGGCCCGCAGCGCGTCGACCGTGCGAACGGCCTGGGCGAGCGGAGCGTTGAACATGTAGGCAGCGCCGAAGAGCGAGGCCTTGAAGGCACCGGCCAGCTTGGCCAGCAGCACCTCCCGGGACTCGAGATCGGCGAGCTTGTTGACGTCGTCGGCCGTGAGCGGGTTCCCGTCGAAGAAACCGTTCTTGACCACGAGCGCCGGGTTCGCCTTGGCGAAGGCACGCAGCTCCTTCGCGACGGCGACAGGGTCGCCATGCACGAAGGCGATCGCGGACGGGCCGGCAAGCGACTCGTCGAACGCCGAGATACCGGCGTTGTTGGCAGCGATCTTGGTGAGCGTGTTCTTCACCACGGCGTACGTCGCGTGCTCACTGATGGAGCGACGCAGCGTCTTCAGCTGCGCCACAGTGAGACCGCGGTACTCGGTCAGCAGAACGGCGTTCGAGGTCTCGAAGAGGTTCGAGAGCTCGGCGACCGCAGCTTCCTTGTTCGCCATGGTGCTCCTTGCGTCGTTGCTGGCTTCCCTGGTTCGAACATGAAGAAGAGCTCCGGCGCACGCGCACGGAGCTCTGGGTCTCGACGGACCTGTTGCCACCTGCGCGGGACGACGCTCTTCGAGCGAGCCTTCGGTTGTCGCGCACCCTTGCGGGCACACGCCAACGACCAGCGGTCTTTGGTATGCGGCAAGACTACGGCATGGCGCGCTGCCCGTGCAACCCGAGGCGCTGTGCCCGGCAGGGGGCGGATGCGTGCCGCCGGTCGGTCACGGCGCATCCGTCGTGCGCGGCTCCGGCACGGACGCCGGGATCGGATCGCCGTGATGCGCGGTGTGGCCGGCCGGCGCTGCCGCTGCCTCGGTCGCGGGGCCGATCTGCCACAGCGGCAGTCGCACGGTGAACGCGGTGCGCCCAGGCTGGCTGGCGAGCGAGATCGCCCCGTGGTGCGCGTCGACGATCGCCTGCACGATCGCGAGGCCCAGCCCCGACGAGCCGGTCTCGCGCGAGCGGGAGCGGTCGCCGCGCGCGAAGCGCTCGAAGACGGTCGACTGCTGCTCGGGCGGGATGCCCGGGCCGGCGTCGACGATGTCGACGACCGCGATGTCGCCCTCGCTGCGCAGCGCCACGTCGATCGCGGTGCCCCGCGGCGTGTGCACGCGGGCGTTCGCGAGCAGGTTGGCGATCGCCTGCTGCAGGCGCAGCGCGTCGCCGGCGACGACCACCGGCTCCTCGGGCAGCTCGAGCGAGATCGGGTGCGCGCGGCCCGCGGCCTGCGCGTCGGCGACCGCCTCGACCACCAGCAGCGACAGGTCGACCTCGCCGCGCTCCAGCTCTCGGCCCTCGTCGAGCCGGGCGAGCAGCAGCAGGTCGTCGACCAGCGCCTGCATGCGACGGGCCGCCGCCTCGATGCGCCCGAGCGACTCGCGCGCATCGGGGCTGAGGCCGTCGTCGTGCTTGCGGGTGATCTCGGCATAGCCGCGCACCGCGGCCAGCGGCGTGCGCAGCTCGTGCGAGGCGTCGGCGACGAACTGCCGCACGCGGCGCTCGCTCATCGAGCGGGCGTCGAACGCCTCCTCGATGTGCGACAGCATGCGGTTCATCGACTCCTGCACGCGGCCGACCTCGGAGGCCGGATCCTCGATGCGCACGCGGTTCGTCAGCTGGGCGTCGCCGGAGGCGAGGGGCAGCTGCGAGATGCGCTCGGTGGTGGCGATGACCGAGGTGAGCGGGCGCAGCGCCTGCCGGATGATGCCGTCGCCGAGCATGAGCACCAGCACCGTCGCCGCTGCGGCGGAGGCGGCGATCACGAACGCGAGCGCGGCGAGCGTCTGGTTGGCCTCGGCCATCGAGACGCCCACGATCACGCGCACGCCGCCGAGGTCGCGGGCGATCACGCGGTAGGCGCCGTAGCTGGGCAGCTGCACGCTGGTGACGGCGTCGGTCTGCGCCTCCAGCACCATCTCCTGGTCGCGCTCCGAGAGCCCGAACTGCTGCCCGATCCGGTTCATGATGAAGTTCGTGCCGAGCGCATCGCCCTCCTGCACCGCGATGAGGGCGCCGGACGGGGTGATCGCCGGGTCGACGGTGGCGAGGTCGCCGGTGTTGAGCGCGCGCTGCACCGAGACGGTGGCGCGCCCCGAGACCTCCAGCAGCTGCTCGTCGAGGCGCGACTCGAGCACCACCCGCATCGTGATGACGCTGGCGATCGCGACGGCAGCGGTCAGCACGGCGAAGAGCACGCCGACGACCACCAGCAGGCGGCGCCGGAGCGACCACGAGGCGGGGTTCTGGATGCGTCTGCCCAGCTGGGCAGCGGACGCCGCTGCCTGCTGGGTCATCCGCGATCCCTGTTCGCTCAGCGGGGGCTCACTCAGCGGCGCGCAGCTGGTAGCCCACACCGCGCACGGTGTGGATCATGGGCGGACCGAGCGTGTCGATCTTCTTGCGCAGGTAGGAGATGTAGAGCTCGACGACGCTCGCGCGACCGCCGAAGTCGTAGGACCAGACGCGGTCGAGGATCTGCGCCTTCGAGAGCACGCGGCGCGGATTGCGCATGAGGTAGCGCAGCAGCTCGAACTCGGTGGCGGTGAGGTCGACCTGCTGGCCGCCGCGGCGCACCTCGTAGGAGTCCTCGTCCATCATCAGGTCGCCCACCCAGAGCACGCTCGACTCCTCGGCGGCCGCTGCGGTGCGGCGGATGAGCCCGCGCAGTCGCGCCACGACCTCCTCGAGGCCGAACGGCTTGGTGACGTAGTCGTCGCCGCCAGCGGTGAGACCCGCGACGCGGTCGTCGAGCGAGTCCTTCGCGGTGAGGAAGAGCACGGGCACGTCGAATCCTGCGGAGCGGAGCCGCTGGAGCACGGTGAGCCCGTCGATGTCGGGGAGCATGATGTCGAGCACGACGGCGTCGGGTCGGAACTCGCGCACGGCCTGCAGCGCCTGCTGGCCGTTGGCGGCGGTCTTGACCTCCCAGCCCTCGTACTTCAATCCCATGGCGACGAGGTCGGCGAGGCTCTGCTCGTCGTCGACCACGACGATGCGGATGGGCGAGCCATCCTGGCGCGTGAGGCGGGGCTGTGCCCGCAGCTGCTGCTGAGCGGTGTCGGTCATGCCATCCATTCGGCCAGAACCTCCTATGCGTCGCTCCGGAATCATCCTATGCGCTTCCTGTGCACTTCCTTTCGACTCGAGCGTTCGGCGGGATCAGGCAGCGTCGCGCGTGAAGACGCCCGTGTCGAGCCAGCCCCGCAGGCGCTCGGACGCCTTGCGGACGTAGTCGCGCGCCTGTGCCTGCGCGCCGGCGTTCGACATCGAGAGGAACGCGTTGGCGAGCAGCAGCTGCCGGGCCGCGACGAGCGCCTCGAAGTCGGCCGGGTCGCACTCCGGCAGCGGCGCCACCTCGGTGTAGCCGGCGCGCACGGCGGCCTCGACTGCAGGATCGGCGCCGCGCAGGTAGAACGCGGAGATCGCGAGGTCGAGCACCGGCACCCCGAGTCCGGCGTCGTCGAAGTCGAACACCGCCAGGCGGCCGTCGTGCCACTTGAGGTTGCCGCCGTGCAGGTCGGCGTGCAGCGGCCGCAGCGCTGCTCCGGCATAGAGCCGGTCGAAGGCGGCCGCGCTGCGCTCGCGCGCCGCCGCCA
Organism: Agrococcus beijingensis; assembly: GCF_030758955.1. Taxonomy (NCBI): domain Bacteria; kingdom Bacillati; phylum Actinomycetota; class Actinomycetes; order Micrococcales; family Microbacteriaceae; genus Agrococcus; species Agrococcus beijingensis. The sequence goes on from NZ_CP132360.1 coordinate 1,876,191, forward strand.
GCACCGCCAGGTCGTCGGAGCGCAGGCCCGATGCGTCGCCGAGCACGTCGCGGTCGCCGAACAGCGGCTCGTCGAACACGGTCAGCGTGCCGCCCGGCGGCAGCTGCCAGTGCTCGGCCTGCGCGTGCAGCTGTGCCATCGCCCGACCCAGCTCGCGGGCAACGTCGGGTCCGAGCTCATCGGCGTCCTCCCCGTCGAGCCAGGAGGCGACGGTCACGACCAGCGCACGCCCGAGCTCCGGGGACGCGACCTCGACGCACCAGTCCCCGTCGGGGGTGCGCAGCGGCTGCGGCACGAGCACGTCGGTCTGCTCGGCGACCGCCGCGATCCACGCCTGCTGGGCGATCGCGTGCGGGGCCGTGGTGGCGGAGTTCGTGCCGACGCGCAGCGCGAAGCGCCGGCCGGCGGCGGCGTCGAGCGCGAAGGTCGTGTTCCAATCGTGCAGCACCAGCTCGAGGCGCGCCACCTCGAGCCCGAAGGCTGCGGCCGCGCGCAGCGCCACAGGGCGCAGCGCCTCGACCTGCGCCTCGTCGTCGAGCTGGTCGTACGGGATGCTCATGCGGCCATCCCACCACGCCACGCGGGCGAGCGTGGGGCGCCGGGGCCGACAGGGCGTGGGACGATGGTCGGGTGGACCTGCAGCTCGACATCTTCGGAACGGAGACGTCGCTGCTGACCCACACCGAACGCATCCTCGCCTACTCGAGCGACCGCGTCGCCTGGCTGCGGGCCCGCTCCACCGGAGTCACCGCGACCGACGCCGCGAAGCTGAGCACGCAGCGCTCGATCGCCGCCGTCGCGCGCGACAAGACGAGCCTGCGAGGCTTCACCGGCAACGCCTTCACCGACCACGGACGAGCCCGCGAGCCGCACATCGCCCGCTGGGTGCACGACCACTTCTCGCTCGCGCCCTCGGATGCGCTCTTCCACTCGGTGCCGGATCGTCGCCACCTCGCGACCCCCGACTGCATCAGCGACGACGGCACGGTGCTCGCCGAGATCAAGACGACGTCGAAGCCGTTCGACAGCATCCCCAAGAGCTACCTGCGGCAGATCTGGTGGCAGCAGTACGTGCTGGGCGCCGAGCGCACGCTCTTCGTCTGGGAGGAGCACTTCGAGTTCGTGCCCATCGGGCGGCCGAAGCACCGCTGGGTGGAGCGCGACGAGGATGAGATCGCGATGCTCGTCGACCGCGCCGACCAGCTGCTCTCCCTGCTCGCCCGCTGATGCTGCTCGCCATCCACGGCCTGGGCAGCGACTCGGGGGCGATGCGCGCCTACCTCGAGGGCGCCGTGCCCGCCGGCGTGCGGGTGCTCGCCCCCGACCTGCGTGCGCACGGCGCCAGCAGGCTCATCGGCGGGCCCGACGACTTCGCGCTCGAGGCGATGGCGGCGGAGGTCGCCGACGAGGTCGCGCGGCACGCCGACGGCACGCCGCTGTCGATCCTGGGCGTCTCGCTCGGGTCGGCCATCGCGGCGAGCATCGCGCGCTCTGGCCGGTTCCCGCTCGACCGCGTCGCGCTCGTGCGGCCGGCCTTCACCGACGAGCCGCTGCCGGCGAACCTCGCGGTCTTCCCGGTGATCGGCCGGCTGCTGGAGGCCTACCGGCCGCAGCGCGCGCTCGCCGAGCTGCACCGCTCCGGCGCCTGGCGGGCCATCGCCCACGAGTCGCTCGCGAACGCCCACGCGCTCGAGGCGCAGCTCACCCAGCCGCGCGCGGTCGAGCGGCGCATCCGCCTGCTCGAGATCCCGCGCAACAGCGCCTACCGGCTCGGCGAGCTGCGCATCGCCGCACCGACGGTGGTGCTGGCCAGCCACCGCGACCCCGTGCATCCGCTGCACGTCGCCGAGGCGTGGCGCGCCGAGCTCGCCTGCCGCATGCTCGTCTCCCCCGCCCGCGACGACGGCGAGGCCGCGATGTTCGCGTGGTTCCAGCAGCAGCTGGGCAGCTTCCTCGTCGGCGTGCGGTAGTCAGTCGCGGGCCGCGTCGCGCGCCAGGTGCAGCGCGGCGGCGGCGGCGGGCACCGCGCCGCCGGCACGTCCGTGCACCGACGACCGGGAGGCATCCGCCCGAAGCACCGGCAGGGTGTGCACGACGACCATCGCGATCATCCAGGCGACGCCGATGCCCGCCGCCACGAACTCGAGCGTCGAGCCGATGTCGGTGTTGCCTCGCGCGAGCGAGATGATGCCGCCCGTCGCGGCGATGATGCCGACCGCCAGGCCCCCGACGATCGACAGGCGAGCCACCCAGCGATCGCTCGCGGTGGCGAACTGCAGCATGGCCAGGCAGCCCGCGACGAATGCGAGCACGGCCGCGATGATGTGCACCCAGTCGCGCAGCTCTGCCTCGGGGCCGAGCAGGCTAGGGCAGCCGGGCGAGCAGGGCACCGCGTCGGCGACGCCGAAGAGCGCCCCCGCGACGACGAGCGACGCGGCCGGCACCCACAGCCGCAGGATCGGCAGCTCGGTGCGCACATCGCGCACCGCCACGGCGGTGAGCAGCACGCCCACCACGATCAGGCCGAACCCGACCTGGAACTGCGCCGCGGAGTGCATGTGCTGGGCGCCCAGCTCGGAGATGTACAGGAAGCGCTCGTACATCGCCCGCGCATCGCCGATCACCGCAGCGCCGGCGACGAGGCTCGCGATGGCGAGCAGCGCGACGACGACGTCGGCGATCCGAGGCGGGAGCACAGCACGACTGTAGTCGCGCGCTCCGTCGGTCACATGTCGTCATCCGGACACACGCCCGTCACATGCGTGGGATACGTTCGGGGAGATCCGGAGGGAAGTGCGATGCGAGCAGTACTGGTGCGAGAGTTCGGCCCGACCGACAGCGTGGAGATCGGCGAGGTCGAGGCGCCGCTGAAGCTCGGCACCGAGGTCATCGTCGACGTGCACGCCGCGGGCATGAACCCGATCGACTACAAGACGGTGATCGGCAAGGGAGCCGCCAAGGCCGTCGAGCCGCTGCTGCCGTGGGTCCCCGGCGGCGATGTCGCCGGCACGGTCGCCGAGGCGCCGTACGAGGCCCACGACCTGCAGCCGGGCGACGCCGTGTTCGGCATCGCGAACCACTGGCGCACGCGCGGCACCTTCGCCGAGCAGGTCGTGGTGCCGAGCCTCGCGCTCGCGCCGAAGCCGGAGTCGCTCAGCTTCGAGGCGGCGGCGGCAGTGCCGTGCGCCGCCCTCACGGCGTGGGATGCGGTGGTGCGGGTCGCGAAGGCACGCGCCGGTCAGCGCATCCTGATCCACGCCGGCGCCGGCGGTGTCGGCCACTTCGCCGTGCAGCTCGCGAAGTACTTCGGCGCGCACGTCACGACCACCGTCTCGACCCGCAACGTCGACTTCGCCCGCTCGCTCGGCGCCGACGAGGTGATCGACTACACCCAGCAGCGCTTCGAGGAGGTCGTGCAGAAGGTCGACGTCGTCGTCGACCTCATCGGCAACGTCGCCGACGACACCGGCACCCGCTCGCTCGACGCGCTGAAGCACGGCGGCCTCTACCTCAACGTGCCCACCGGCTCCTGGCCCGATTACGCATCCGCCGCCGCCGGTCGAGGCATGCGCGCCTCCTCGGTCAAGGTGGAGTCCGACGGCTCGAACCTCGGCATCATCGGGCGCCTCATCGACGCGGGCGACGTGCGCGTCGAGCTGCAGCACGTCTACCCGCTCGAGCAGGTGCACGACGCCTTTGCCGAGCTGCAGCGGGGGCATGTGCGCGGAAAGCTCGTCCTGAAGGTGCGCTGAGCGCGCGGCGGGGCCTCCGACAGTGCAAGATGGTCGGATGAGCGACGCGAAGAAGCCGCTGCTGGAGGTCTCTGGACTCAAGGTCGAGTTCACGACCCAGGACGGCACAGTCACAGCCGTGCACGAGGCGAGCCTGTCGCTCGCCGCGGGCGAGACGCTCGCGATCGTGGGTGAGTCGGGCTCGGGCAAGTCGACCACCGCGATGGCGGTGATCGGCCTGCTGTCGGGCAACGGCCGCGTCTCGGCCGGGAGCATCAAGCTCGACGGCCAGGAGCTGGTCGGCGCGAACGAGGCGACCATGCGCGGCGTGCGCGGCCGCCGCATCGGCCTCGTGCCGCAGGATCCGATGTCGAACCTCAACCCGGTCGCCAGGATCGGCACTCAGGTCGCCGAGACGCTGCTCGCGCACGGCCTCGCCACGCGCAAGGACGTCGATCAGAAGGTGATCGAGACGCTCGAGGCCGCCGGGCTGCCGAACGCCGCCGAGCGCGCGAAGTCGTACCCGCACGAGTTCTCCGGCGGCATGCGCCAGCGCGCGCTCATCGCCATCGGCCTCGCCTGTCGGCCGCAGCTGCTGATCGCCGACGAGCCCACCAGCGCGCTCGACGTGACCGTGCAGCGCACGATCCTCGACCAGCTGCAGCAGATGACCGAGCAGCTCGGCACCGCCGTGCTGCTCATCACGCACGACCTGGGCCTGGCGGCCGAGCGCGCCCAGCGCGTCGTGGTCATGCACCGCGGCCGCGTGGTCGAGCAGGGATCCGCGAAGCAGATCCTCGAGTCGCCGCAGCACCCGTACACGCAGTCGCTCGTGAAGGCGGCGCCGTCGGTCGCGATGGCGCGGCTGCGCCCCGAGGACTTCGCCACCGAGGCTGCGGATGCGTCGAAGCCGCAGGACGTCATCGTCGAGTTCGAGAACGTCACGAAGGAGTTCCACGTGCGCGGCCGGCGCGAGCCCTTCAAGGCCGTCGACGACGTGAGCCTGTCGGTGCCGCGCGGCAAGACCGTCTCGATCGTGGGCGAGTCGGGCTCGGGCAAGACCACCACCGCCCGCATGCTGCTGAAGGCCTATGAGCCGACCAGCGGCACCGTGAAGTTCGAGGGCAAGGACGTCTTCGCGCTCTCGCGCGAGGAGCAGAAGGCCTTCCGCCAGCGGGTGCAGCCGGTGTTCCAGGACCCGTACTCGTCGCTGAACCCGATGTTCACGATCGAGAAGATCATCGAGGAGCCGCTGTCGTTCTACGGCAAGGGCTCCCGCACCGAGCGGCAGAAGCGCGTGCGCGAGCTGCTCGACCAGGTGGCGCTGCCGAGCGAGATGGCGCGCCGCTACCCGTCGGAGCTGTCGGGCGGCCAGCGGCAGCGCGTCGCCATCGCGCGCGCGCTCGCCCTCTCCCCCGACGTGATCGTCTGCGACGAGCCGGTCTCGGCGCTCGACGTGCTCGTGCAGGATCAGATCCTGCGGCTGCTGGGCGAGCTGCAGAAGGAGCTCGGCCTCAGCTACCTGTTCATCTCGCACGACCTCGCCGTCGTGCGCCTCATCAGCGACTACGTCGCGGTGATGCAGAACGGGCGGCTCGTCGAGGCGGCGACGAGCGAGGAGATCTTCACGAATCCTCGCGATCCGTACACGCGCAAGCTGCTCGCGTCGATCCCCGGCAACGAGCTGAAGATCGCGAGCTGAGCGCCCGCAGCGCCCTCCACCTCCGATTGGCGCCTTCCGCGCCTGAGCGGCGCCTTCCGCGCCTGAGTGGCGACTTCCACGCCTCAGTGGCGCCTTCCGCGCCTCAGTGGCGCCTTCCGCGCCTCAGTGGCGCCTTCCGCGCCTGAGTGGCGCCTTCCGCACCTGAGCGGCGCCTTCCCCGCCTGAGCGGCGCCCTCCGCCCCTGAGTTGGCCACTCCCGCGCCCGAGTGGCCGCTTCCCGCGGAACCCTTCCCTGCCGCGGGAGCGCCACTCACCTGCGGGAAGCGCCACTCACCCGCGGGAAGCGCCACTCACCCGCAGGAAGCGCCACTCAGGGGTCGCGGGGCAGCAGCAGGACCGGGGGCCGGGACGGCCCCCGGAGCTGCGGTCGCGGCAGAGGCCCGAAAGGGCCTCTGCCTCCAGCTCCACCGCTCAGCGCTTGCGGGTGCGGGGGTCCATCGCCTCGCGCAGCGCCTCGCCCAGCAGGGTGAAGCCGAGCGCCGCGACCATGATGCAGATGCCGGGCAGGAACGCCAGCCACGGGGCGATCGCCAGCTCTGCCTGAGCGTAGGTGAGCATGCGCCCCCACTCCGCGGTCTCGGGGCGGCCGCCGCCGAGGCCGAGGAACGACAGCGCCGCCGCATCGATGACGGCGGTCGCGAGCGTCAGCGTCGCCTGCACGATGACCGGCCCGACCGAGTTCGGCAGCAGGTGCGACATGGTGATGCGGCCGGTGCCGAGCCCCAGCGTGCGCGCCGCGAGCACGTAGTCGGCCTCGCGCTGCTGGAGCATCGACGAGCGCAGCAGGCGCGCGAAGATCGGCACCTGCGCGACGCCGATGGCGATCATCACCGCGAGCGGCGTGCGGCCGAGGATCGCGGCGATCGAGACCGCCAGCAGCAGGTGCGGCACCGAGAGCAGGATGTCGACGACCCGCATGATGACCGTGTCGACCCATCCGCCGAAGGCGCCCGCGAGCGCGCCCAGGAACATGCCGCCGAGCAGGCCGAAGAAGGTCGACACGACGCCGATGAGCAACGACGCCTGCGCGCCCCAGATGAGCTTCGAGAGCACGTCGCCGCCGAAGCGGTCGATGCCGAGCGGGAACTCGGCCACCTCACCGGGACCGGGCAGATAGGTCGGCAGGCGCAGGCCTGCGCCGGGCGTCGCGAGCTCGGGGTAGGGCGCCAGCACGGGTGCGAGCACGGAGACGAGCACGAACAGCGCCACGACGATGGCGCCCGCCCAGGCGGCGGGGTTGCGGCGCGTGCGGCGCAGCACGTCGCCCCAGAAGCTGCCGGAGCGGCGCGCCTGCCCCTGGTCGCCGCCCTCGGGCGTCGGCAGCGTCGGAAGAGCTTCTGCGGCGCTCACTGGATCCTCACCCTCGGGTCGATGAACGAGTAGGAGATGTCGACGAGCAGGTTGATGATCGCGTACGCGAAGGCGATGAAGAGCACGAAGCCCTGCAGCACCGGGAAGTCGCGCGCGAAGATGGCATCGGCGAGGAACTTGCCGATGCCGGGGAACGCGAAGACCGTCTCGGTGAGCACGGCGCCCGAGATGAGCAGGCCCGTCTGCAGGCCGATGGTCGTCACGACCGGCAGCATCGCGTTGCGCAGCACGAAGCGGTCGCGGATCACCTGCGACGAGACGCCCTTGGCGCGGCCGGTGCGCACGTAGTCGGCGTTCACGACCTCGAGCACCGAGGCGCGCGTGATGCGCACGATGATGGCGAGCGGGATCGTCGCGAGCGCGAGCGCCGGCAGCGTCAGGTGCACGATGGCGTCCCAGGCGGCGTCGAGCTCGCCCGTGAGCAGCCCGTCGAGCACGTAGAAGCCCGTCGCATGCGTCGCATCGACGCTCCGATCCTGGCGGCCGGTGGAGGGCAGCCAGCCGAGCTGCACCGCGAACACCCACTTCAGCATGAAGGCGAGGAAGAACACCGGGATCGTGATGCCGATGAGGCTGCCGGTCACCGACAGGTGGTCGATGAGGCGCCCATGGTTGCGCGCGGCCCAGTAGCCGAGCGGCACGCCGATGCCGACGGCGATGATGAGCGCCAGCACGGCCAGCTCGACCGTCGCCGGGAAGCGGTTCGCGAACTCCTCGAGCACCGGTCGACGGGTCTCGATCGAGTTGCCGAAGTCGCCCTGCAGCAGGCGCCCCAGCCAGGTGAGGTACTGCTCGGGCAGCGGGCGGTTGAAGCCGTAGGCCTCGTTGATGCGCTCGATCGCCTCGGGCGTCGCGCGCTCCCCCAGCAGCGCCGCGGCCGGCCCGCCGGGCAGCGCGCGCACCCAGAAGAAGAGCAGCACGGTCAGGCCGAACAGGGTCGGGATCAGCAGCAGCAGGCGCTTGCCGATGGTTCTCAGCACGTGGGTCTCTCCGGGTGGTGGGACAGGGGCGGGCGCGGCTGCGCCCGGTGAGCGACCGAGGGCGCTCGTGCCGGATGCCGTGGGTCGAAGGGGACCCACGGCATCCGGGTGATGAGCGTCGAGGCTACTCGCTCAGCTCGATCATGTTGAACACCTCGTCGTTGACGGGGCTGGCCGGGTAGCTGGTCACCCGCGCGTCGAACGCGAGCGTCGGCGCCGGGTGCGCGAGCGGCACGCCGGGCACGAACTGCGCGATCTGCTCGTTGATCTCCTGGTAGGCATCGCCTGCAGCATCCATGTCGGGCAGCTGGCGCGCCTCGGAGAGCGCCGAGAACAGCTCGGGGTTCTCGAAGCCCCACTCGTTCGAGTAGCCGTTGAAGAAGACGCCGACGAAGTTGTCGGTGTCGTTGTAGTCACCGGTCCAGCCGAGCAGGTGGATGCCGTGGTCGGCCGTGCCGCGCATGCGGTCGAGGTAGTCGGTCCACTCGTCCGAGACGGGCTCGACCGTGATGCCGACCGCCTCGAGCTGCGTCGACAGCGTGGAGAAGATCTCCTCGGGGTTCGGCATGTACGGGCGGGAGATGTTCACCGGGTAGTTGAACGTCAGCGTCAGGCCATCGGGGTAGCCGGCCTCGGCGAGCAGCTCCTGCGCTCGTGCGGGGTCGTACTCGTAGTCGGTGACGCTGTCGTTGTAGCCGTTGACCACGGGCGGGATGAACTGCGTGGCCACCTCGGTGCCCTCGGGCAGCACCTGCGTGGTGAGCGCCTCACGGTCGATCGCGTGGGCGATCGCCTGGCGCACGCGCACATCCTGCAGCTCGGGCACCGTCTGGTTGAAGCCCAGGTAGAGCACCGTGAAGGGGTCGCGCTGCATGACGTTGAAGCCGGCGTCCTCGAGGGCGGCGGTGTCGGCCGGCGCGACGAGGTCGTAGCCGTCGATGTCGCCCGACTCGAGCGCCTGGCGGCGCGCGGTCGAGTCGTCGATCACGCGGAAGACGATCTCCTGCACCTGGCCCTGGTCGCCCCAGTAGTCGGGGTTCGCCTGCAGCACGACCTGCTCACCGGGCGCCCAGGACTCGAACGTGAACGGGCCGGTGCCGGTGGGGTGCGCCTCGCCGTACTGGCTGTACTCCGGCGCCTCCTCCGAGCCGCCGACCTCGTCGGCGCCGAACTCCTCGAGCGCGGCGGGGCTCTGCATCGCGAAGGCGGGCAGCGAGAGCGACGCGATGAAGCCCGAGAAGGGGCGCGTCAGGTTGACGGTCGCGACGAGATCCTCGTCGGCCGAGCACGACTCGTAGAGCGCGTTCTCGTCGCCGGCGAAGCCGCCGTAGAGCGAGCCGTAGTAGTAGGAGAGGCTCTCGGTGGCGGTCAGGCCAGTCCAGTTGTACCAGCGGTCGAAGTTCGCGCAGACGGCCTCGGCGTTGAACTCGGTGCCGTCGTGGAAGGTGACGCCCTCCTGCAGCTGGAACGTGTAGGAGCTGCCGTCGTCGTTCGGCTCCCAGCTGGTCGCGAGCAGCGGCGCCGGGTCGGCCGTGCCCGGCTCGACGCCGACGAGGCCCTCGAAGATCTGCCGGGAGATGCGGAACGTCTCGCCGTCGGAGGCGAACGCCGGGTCGAGGCCCGACGGGTCGCTCGAGGACGCGAAGACGAACGTCGAGTCGACGTCGCCCTCGGGGGCCGCGCTGCCGGTGGTGCCGGGGTCGCGCTGGCTCTGCACGCAGCCGGTGAGCACGAGCGCGAGCGCTGCGCCGCCGGCGAGGCCTGCGAGCAGCCGTCGCTTTGCGGATCGATTCACGGTCTTGGACCTTTCCTGGAAGGGACTGTTCGCACGGCCCGCGGCTCAGCGGCGAGCATGCGTAGCTGTCAACCTAGTCGCAGTTGCGCGCGAACAATGTCACAGCAGGGTCACGATTGGGTTTCGCGAATCGCTCCGCCCGACGAGGCGCCTCCTCATCGAGGACGAGATGGGGGCGGATGCGCTGCGGCCCGCGGGTGCACCGCCCTAGCCTGAGCGCATGACCCTCACGTCGACCGTCGGGCGAATCGCACCATGGCTGCCCGCGGCGATCGCGGCCGCGCTCGTCCTCGGCGCCCTCCTGCTCGAGGGAATGGATGACGGACCGGTCGGGCTGCTCGCCATGACCCTTGCCGGCGCTGGCCTGTCGCTCGCGCGCCGCCACCCTGCGTGGGCGCTCGTCCCGGCAGCAGCTGGCGCGCTCCTCGCGACAGCCTTCTGCCCGCGAACCGGGTGGTTCACCCTGCTCATCGCGCTCGCGACCGCCATGCTGGCCGCCTACAGCGCATCGACGATGCGGATCGCCGGGCTGCTCGGAATCCCCGTCGCGCTGCTCTCTGCCATCTCGCTGTCCACCTGGGGCATCTCGGCCCAGGGAACCTTCATCGGCTGGTTCGTCGTTATGGCCACGTGGGCGTGTGCTCTGGGCGCTCGCGCGCTGCGCGACGCGCTGCGCGCCGAGTCGGCGAAGGAGCAGGCAGTCGCGCGCACGACCGTCGTCGAGAGCGAGCTGCGCGACGAGCGGCTGCGCGCCGACCTCACGCACGACTTCCACGACGTGATGGCGCACTCGCTCGCGGTCCTCGCCGCTCAGGCCGAGGGCCTGCGCCTCACGCACGAGGCGCATCCCGAGCGGATCGGGCCGGTGCTCACGACCATCAGCGACACCGCGCGGCTCGCGCTCGTCGAGGTGCGGCAGCTGCTCGAGCGGGTCGACGACGACGCGCGCCGGCCGCAGGCGACGAGCGCCGAAATCCCCGGGCTGGTCGCGCAGCTGCGCTCCGCGGGCCCGACGGTCGTGCTGCACGACGTGGGCGCGCACGGCCACCTCTCGCGGACGGCCGACATCGCCGCCTACCGGATCGTGCAGGAGAGCCTGACGAACGCGCTCCGCCACGGCGGATCCGACATCGACATCGCCGTCACCCTCGCATGGACGGGCCCGGGCCTCTCGCTCGCGGTGTCATCGCCCATCCGCGATCGCGATGCGCTGCAGCCGACCGGCCGCGGCATCGCCGGCATGCACGAGCGCGCCCGCGTCGCCGGCGGCTCGCTCGAGGTCGACGCCGAGGGCGACCGCTTCGTCGTGAGCGCCTACCTGCCGTACGAGCCCGTCAGCCACGAGCCGACGGAGCCGCTGACCGAGGACCAACTGTCGACGCTGCCTCTGCCCACGCAGGCGCCTTCGCCGCGACCGGAGGATGTGGTCGCTCCCTGGATTGTGGAAGCCACGCGGCTGCACCGCCAGCGTCACCCCGGCCAGCCCGATTCCTGGGCGCAGGCGACCACGGTCGACCTGACGCCCGACCGTCTTCCTGACGGACGCATCCGCAACCCCGTCGCCGACGCGGGCCCGGCGTGATCCGGCTGCTGCTGGTCGACGACCAGGAGCTCTTCCTGCAGGGACTGTCGATGATCCTCGAGAGCCAGGAGGGGCTCGAGGTCGTGGGCACCGCCGCCGACGGCGAGCAGGCGATCGCCCGCACCCGAGAGCTGCGGCCCGACGTGGTGCTCATGGACATCCGCATGCCCGTGCTCGACGGGGTCGCCGCGACCGCCGCGATCCGCCGCGAGGCGCCGGAGCCGCCGCCGCACGTGATCGTGCTCACGACCATCCGCCAGGACAGGGCGGTGGTGGATGCGCTGCGGGCGGGGGCGAGCGGGTTCCTGCTCAAGGACGCCCGGCCCGAGTTCCTCGTGCAGTCGATCCGCGCGGTCGTCGACGGGCAGCAGGTGATCGCGCCGGCCGAGACGTTCGACCTGCTGCGCGCCTTCGCCCCGGTGCGACCGGCGCCGGACACGAGCGTGCTCGACCCGCTCACCGAGCGCGAGCGCGAGCTCTTCGCCCTCGCCGCCCGCGGCCTCTCGAACGCCGAGATCGCCCAGCGGCTGTGGGTCGCCGAGACGACCGTGAAGACGCACATGCGCGCGATCCTCGGCAAGCTCGGCGTCGCCTCGCGGGTGCAGCTGATCGCCCTGGCCTACGAGCACCGGCTCATCGAGGTGTGAGCGACCGTCACCGGTCGCACCAGCTCAGAAGCGCAGCAGCACCTTGCAGCTCGAGCGGGAGTCGGCCGCCGTCGCGAACGCCTGCTCGAGGTCGTCGAGGCCGAACTCGTGCGAGACGACCGGACCGATGTCGAGGCCCTCGGCGAGGGCTGCGACCGCGTCGCTGATCTCGTCGACGAAGCGGTAGCTGCCGCGCAGGTCGATCTCGCGGCTCACCAGCCTGCCGAGCCGCGCCTGCACGGCCTCGGCCGGCAGGTTGCCGACCTGCACCATGACGCCGCCGGGCCGCACGGCGTCGATCGCGGTGCTCACCGCGGGCCCGACGCCGGACGCCTCGAACACCACGTCGAAGTCGTCGGGCACCGGCTCGCCCAGGTCGAGCGTCGCGGTCGCCCCGAGCGACGCCGCGATGCCGCGGGCGCGCTCGGAGGGATCGATCGCCGTGACCTCGGCGCCCTGGTGGACGGCGGCCGCGACGATCAGCGCACCGATGGGGCCGCATCCGCTCACCAGCACCCGGCGTCCCGCGACGCCGCCGGACCGCTCGATGGCGTGCAGCGCGACGCCGAGCGGCTCGGCGAGCGCGGCCGCCCTGGTCGACAGCCCCGCGGGCAGCGCGCGCAGCTGCCCTGCGCGCACGACGAGCTGCTCGGCGAAGCCGCCCTGCGTGTGCGGGTCGCGCGCGGCGGAGCCGAGATAGCGCAGGTCGGGGTGCAGGTTGTCGCGGCCCCGCAGCTCGTCGGGCAGCGCACCCGTGACGGTGGCCGGGTGCACGGTGACCGCATCGCCGAGCTCGACGCCCGTCACGCCCTCGCCCAGCTCGACGACCGTGCCGGCGATCTCATGGCCGAGCACCAGCGGGTGCCGCTGCACCGCGGTGCCGGATGCGCCGTGGCGCCAGTAGGAGAGGTCGGAGCCGCAGATGCCGCCCCACGCGACCGCGATGCGCACCTCGCCCGCAGCGGGGCTCGGCACCGGCTGCTGCTCGACCCGGAGGTCGCCGGGCGCGTGGAGCACGACCGCGCGCATCGTCGTCGCCTGCAGCATGGACATCCCTCGATCGTGCCGCGCGTCTCGCGCGCCCTGCCTACGGTGCGGTGTGCGGCGCACGCTGCTCGATGGCGTCGGTGATGTCGATCACCGCGCCCATGTGCTCGCGCATGGCGATCTCTGCCGCCATGGCGTTGCCCGAGGCGATCGCGCCCGCGATCGCCATGTGCTCGGCCTGCTCGAAGCCGACCATGCCATGCCGCTCGCGGTGCGCGCGGATCTGCACCATCGCGTGGAACACGCGGTCGCGCACGGCGCCGGTGAACCAGACGAGCGCCGGGTTGCCGGTCAGCTCGGCGATGCGACGGTGCAGGTCGAGATCGGCCTGCGCATAGGCATCGCCGTCGGAGGCGATCGTCGCCATGCGCCGCACCTCGTCGACGAGCGCCTGCGCGGAGGCCGGGTCTGCCCGCTCGGCCGCCAGCCGGGCCGCCTGGATCTCGAGGGGCGCACGCACCTCCATGAGCGCGACGAGCGGCTCGTCGGTCGCCTGCAGCGCGCGCGTCAGGAAGAGCGAGATCAGGTGGTCGTCGAGCCGGCGCACCACCGCGTTGCGGCCGTTCGTCAACTCGACCGCGCCGATCGCGTGCAGGGCGCTGAGCGCCTCGCGCACCACGGGCCGCGACACGTCGAAGCGCTCGCTGAGCGCCGCGGTCGAGGGCAGCGACTGCCCGGGGGCCAGGCCCTCGGCGTCGATCAGCTCGAGGATCGCGCGCTGCACCTGCGCGGTGAGCGTCGTCGACGCGATCGGGCTAGAAGGCATTGACCAATCCCATCACGCCGACGAACACGATGGCGGCGGCGGAGATGATGAGCATGACGGTGAACGCCTTGCCGTCGCGGACCGAGGGGTCGGTCTGCTTGCGCGAGAGGTAGAGCGTGGCGATGGCGACGCCGATCAGGAAGACGGCGTTCAGGATGCCCGCCAGCACGACCAGCGCGAGGGGCGACGAGATCACGGTGCCGAACAGGCCCCAGATGATCGGCATCACGATCATGATGCCGCGCATCCAGCGGTCGCGCTTGACGCGGTCCTTCCAGTCGAAGGCGCCGAAGATGGCGAGCGTGTTGCCCACCTGCCGGCCGAGGCTCGGCACGTTGGCGACGATCGTCTTGAACAGCGCGATGCCGGCGCCGATGAGGAAGACCACGGCGCCCCAGCGGCCGACGGCCGAGTCGAAGATCGACGACAGGTCGGTCATGACCTCGGTGCCCGAGGGGATGAGGCCCTGCGGGTGCAGCACGGCAGCGCCCAGGATGTAGAACGACGCGGTCGCGACCGTGTAGACGACCCACGACACCCACGCATCCAGCTTCATGACCTTGATCCAGCCGCGCGCACGCTCGGTCCAGGCCTTCGAGCCGTCGTTCGGGCCCGTCCAGGCGGCGTAGCCCTTCTCGACGGTCCAGTAGGTGTAGGCGGTGATCTCGCCGGCGCCGACGCCGGTGAGGCCGAACATCGACAGCGCGATGCCGAACGCGCCGGCGGCGATCTGGAAGCGCATGCCGTCGGCGAAGTCGGCGCCCGTCCAGGCGAACTCGGTGCCCTGGATGACGAAGACGGTCGCGATGGCGAAGGCGGTGACGAGGAACACCAGTGCGGTGGAGACCTTCTCGACGACCTCGTAGCGGTTCGAGAGGTGGATGGCGATCGCGATCGCGACGAGGATCGCGACCCAGCTGCCGATCGAGACCGGGCCGTAGGGGTCGCCGCCGCCGATCGGCATGAGCGACGAGAAGGCGAAGGCGGATGCGGTGATCACGCCCGCCTGGCTGGTGAGGAACTGCACGAACATCAGCAGCACGAGCCAGGCCATCCAGCCGCGCTTGCCGATGCGCGGGGGCACGTCGTCGTAGCCGTCGATGGCCACGCGGCCGGTGGAGATCGACCAGCGGCCGAGCTCGACCTGCACCCAGACCTTGACGAAGGTGGAGACGAGCACCAGCCACAGCAGGATGAAGCCGACCTCGGCGCCGAGCGCCGTGGCGGTGAGCAGCTCGCCGGAGCCGACGACGGCCGCCGAGGTGATCATGCCGGGGCCGAGGAATTTCGCCCGGCCGCGCCAGGTGGTGGGCGGCGCCTTGATGTCGTCGACGGAGAGCACGTACGGGTCGCGACCCTTGAACGTGGTCGTTGCCTGCTTCGCTGCTGTCGTCATTGACGGACTCCTCGTCGAGTGTGGGCTGTCGCCTTGCCTGTCAGCCTAGCAGATAGGTCGCACTCGCCGGAGGACGCAGAACGGCCCCGCCTTCGAGGCGGGGCCGCTCTGGTCGCTCAGACGCTCAGATCGAGGTGACGTCGATCGGGATGCCGGGGCCGAACGTGGTCGACACGGTCGCCTTCTGCACGTAGCGGCCCTTCGACGACGACGGCTTGAGGCGCACGATCTCGTCGAGCGCAGCGGTGATGTTGTCACCGAGCTGCTCCTCCGAGAACGAGGCCTTGCCGACGATGAAGTGCACGTTGGCGTGCTTGTCGACGCGGAACTCGATGCGGCCGCCCTTGATGTCGGTCACAGCCTGCGCCACGTTGGGCGTGACGGTGCCGGTCTTCGGGTTCGGCATCAGGCCGCGCGGGCCGAGCACCTTGCCGAGACGGCCGACCTTGCCCATGAGCTCGGGGCTCGCGACGGCGGCGTCGAACTGGGTCCAGCCCGCGGCGACCTTCTCGATGAGGTCGTCGGAGCCGACCTCGTCGGCGCCGGCGGCGATGGCTGCCTCAGCGGCCGGGCCCTGCGCGAAGACGATGACGCGAGCGGTCTTGCCGGTGCCGTGAGGAAGAGAAACGGTACCGCGGACCATCTGGTCTGCCTTGCGCGGGTCGACGCCGAGCTTGAGCGCCACCTCGACGGTCGAGTCGGTCTTGGCCGACCCGGTCTCGCGAGCGAGCGCGACGGCCTCGAGGGCCGTGTAGGACTTGTCAGCGTCGATCTTCGCCGCTGCGGCCTTGTAGGCCTTGGACTTCTGTGCCATGTGGATCTCCTAGATCAGGGTTCGCGGTGCGCGCCTGGCCGGCGCTCCCACTGGTGAGCCCGAGGGCTCGGTCTGCGCAGAGCGCAGGATCGGGGGTCAGCCCTCGACCGTGATGCCCATGGAGCGGGCGGTGCCGGCAACGATCTTCGCAGCGCCTGCGAGGTCGTTGGCGTTGAGGTCGGGCAGCTTCTGCTGCGCGATCTCCTCGACCTGCGCCTGCGTCAGCTTGCCGACCTTCGTCGTGTGGGGCACGCCGGAGCCCTTCTTGACGCCTGCGGCCTTCTTGATGAGCTCTGCTGCCGGCGGGGTCTTGAGCACGAAGTCGAACGAGCGGTCCTCGTAGACAGTGATCTCGACCGGGATGACGTTGCCGCGCTGGTTCTCCGTCGCGGCGTTGTACGCCTTGCAGAACTCCATGATGTTGACGCCGTGCTGACCGAGCGCCGGACCGACCGGCGGTGCGGGGTTGGCGGCGCCGGCCTGGATCTGCAGCTTGATCAGACCCGTGACCTTCTTCTTGGGTGCCATGTCTCTTCCTTCTTGGTGTGTCGCGGACGCGGGCTCGCGTGTGGAGCCCGGGACCGCATCCAGCCCTCTGGGGGACTAGAGCTTGCTGACCTGACCGAAGCCGAGCTCGACCGGAGTCTCGCGCTCGAACAGGCTGACGAGCACGGTGAGCTTGCGGCTCGCCGGCTGGATCTCGCTGATCGTGCCGGGGAAGCCCGCGAACGAGCCCTCGGTGATCGTGATGGTCTCGCCGACCTCGAAGTCGACCTCGACGGTGAGCTGGCTCGGCTGCGACGCGGGCGTCGACTTCTGCTGCTCGGCCAGCTGCTCGTCGGCGATGGGCTTCAGCATCGTGAAGGCCTCGTCGAAGCGGAGCGGAGCGGGGTTGTGGGCGTTGCCGACGAAGCCGGTCACGCCGGGCGTGTGGCGGACGACCGACCAGGTGTCCTCGTCGAGCTCCATGCGGACGAGCACGTAGCCGGGCACGCGGACGCGGTTGACGCGCTTGGCCTGGCCGTTCTTCGTCTCGAGGACATCCTCGGTCGGGACCTGGATCTCGTAGATGCCGTCGACCTGCATGTTCTCGGCACGCGAGGCGATGTTGGCCTTGACCTTCTTCTCGTAGCCCGCGTAGGAGTGGATGACGTACCAGCGGCCGGGCTTCAGGCGCAGCTCGCGCTTGAACTCGTCATACGGGTCAGCCTCCGGCTCGGCCGGCTTCTCGTCGGCAGGGACGAGGTCGTCGAGCGCCTTGTTCAGCTCGATGTCGAGGTCGTTCACGTCAGACACAGTCCACCTTCTTGTTTCGTCGCAGCCGGGCTCAGACGAGGCCGAACAGCGGCAGATCGCCGAAGACCCAGCCGACCACGGAGCCGAACAGCAGGTCGAGACCTGACACCAGCAGCATCATGAACACGACGAACACCAGCACGACGAGCGTGTAGCGGATCAGCTCCTTGCGGGTCGGGGTGACGACCTTGCGGAGCTCGACCAGGACTTCCTTGAGGAAGGTCCACAGGCGCAGGAACGGGTTGCGAGACGCACCCTCGCGCGTGCGGGGTGCCTCCTCGATCGCGTTCTCAGCCACAGTGACCCTTCGGTTCCGTTCGACCCGGCAGATGCCGAGGCCTTCAGGCACCCTGGCGGGTGCCTCGAGCAGGGCGGACAGGACTCGAACCTGCAACCTGCGGTTTTGGAGACCGCTGCGCTACCAATTGCGCCACCGCCCTAGGCGGGTGGAAAGCCATGCGCGCCGGCCCCGTGCAGGGCATGCAACATCATGGCGGTTGTCAACCACCAAGGGAACAGCATACTTCGGCCTGGTGCCCGCTGTCCACTTGCGCCAGCGCGCCGCCGTATGCCGCGCTCCAAGGATACCGTGGGCGCGACCCGAGGAGGCGCCCATGAGCCAGTCCACCGCCGACCTGTACGACGAGCGCGGCGAGTCGCTGCAGTCGCTCGAGACGCCGCTGCTCGACCTCGGCGGGCGCGTGCGCTTCGCCGGCCCGGTGCGCACGATCCGCTGCCTGGGCGACAACGGGCTCGTGAAGGCGACGCTCGCCACGCCCGGCGACGGCGCGGTGCTGGTGGTCGACGGCGGCGGCTCGATGGCGAGCGCGCTGATGGGCGACATGATCGCGGCGTCGGCGGTCGCGAACGGCTGGGCGGGCGTCGTGATCCACGGCCCGGTGCGCGATCGGGCGGCGCTGGCGCAGCTGCCGCTGGGCGTCAAGGCGCTCGGCTCGAACCCGCGCAAGAGCGCGAAGGACGGCGTGGGAGAAGCGGATGCGCCGGTCGAGTTCGGCGGCGTCGTCTTCCGTCCCGGAGCCATGCTCTGGGCGGACGAGGACGGCGTGCTCGTGGAACGGCCCGCGCCCTAGGCTGGGAGCGTGAACCGCATCGCAGCGCGCATCGCCGCCATCAACGAGTCCGCGACCCTGAAGGTCGACGCGAAGGCCAAGGCCCTCAAGGCTGCAGGCGGCGACATCATCAGCTACGCCGCCGGCGAGCCCGACTTCGCGACGCCGCCGAACATCCTCGAGGCCGCGCAGCGCGCGCTCGCCGACCCCAAGAACTACCGCTACACGCCCGCTGCGGGACTTCCGGTGCTGCGCGAGGCGATCGCCGCGAAGACCGCCCGCGACAGCGGCTGGCAGGTCGAGCCCGGCCAGACGCTCGTCACCAACGGCGGCAAGCAGTCGGTCTACCAGGCGTTCCAGACGATCCTCGACCCGGGCGACGAGGTGCTGGTGCCGACGCCCTACTGGACGACCTACCCCGAGGCGATCGCGCTCACGGGCGCGAAGCAGGTCGACGTCTTCGCGGGCGCCGACCAGGGCTACCTGGTGACGGTCGACCAGCTCGAGGCCGCCCGCACCGAGCGCACCAAGGCGCTGCTCATGGTGAGCCCCTCGAACCCGACCGGCGCGGTCTACCCGGCCGACCACATCCGCCAGATCGGCGAGTGGGCCGAGGCCCACGGCCTGTGGGTCGTGAGCGACGAGATCTACCAGAACCTGACCTACGACGGCGAGCGCGCCCTGTCGATCGTCGAGGCGGTGCCGGCCCTCGCCGACCGCACGATCCTCGTCAACGGCGTCGCGAAGACCTACGCGATGACCGGCTGGCGGGTGGGCTGGATGGTCGGCCCGGCCGACGTGATCAAGGCCGCCGCCAACCTGCAGTCGCACCTGACCAGCAACGTCAACAACGTGGCGCAGCTCGGCGCGGTCGAGGCGCTCACCGGGCCGCAGGACGCGGTCGCCGAGATGCTCGCCGCCTTCGACCGGCGCCGGCAGACGATCGTCGCCGAGCTGTCGAGGATCCCCGGCTTCTCGGTGCCCACGCCCAAGGGCGCCTTCTACGTCTACGCGGATGTGTCGGGGCTGCTGGGCAAGGAGTGGGCCGGTGTCACGCCCACGTCGAGCCTCGAGCTCGCCGACCTCATGCTCGAGCAGGCCGAGGTCGCGGCGGTGCCCGGCGAGGCCTTCGGGCCGTCGGGCTACCTGCGCTTCTCGTACGCGCTCGGCGACGACGCGCTGCTCGAGGGTGCGCAGCGGCTGCAGCGGCTCTTCGCGGCCTGAGCCGCGCACGGCGGCGCTCTGCGGTCGGCCTCAGATGTGCTGGGCGTAGGCCTTGTAGCGCTCGAGCAGCAGCGGCCAGTCGCTGTGCTTGAGGCGGCCGGCCGCGTTCGAGTCGTTCCACCCCGAGTGCGTGAAGCGCACGCGCGTGCCGCCGTGGGGCAGGTCGTCGAACGTCAGCGTGACCTGCGACGCGTCGCCCTCGTGCGAGAGGCGGAACGTGTGCGCGAAGCGCTCGCCCGGCACCGCATCCGTCACCTCGCCCCAGACGACCTCGCGGCCGTCGCGGCCGACCTCGACGATGCGCGCGCCCACGTGCGGATCGACCTCGATGCGGTCGAGCCCGGCGCCGGTGGCCGTGTAGCCGGGGTGCCACCACTCCGAGAGGCCGTGCACGTAGGCGTCCCACGCGCGGGCTCTGCTGACCGCCACTTCGAGCTCGATCTCGATCGGTGCGGTGCTGCTGTCTGCTGCGTCGTCGCTCATGGAACCCCCGCTCTCGACTCTCTCACTCAAGCCTGAGAGGTTCAACCAGCCGGCCTCGGTCAGAGCGTGAGGCCCACCAGCACCGGCTCGGGCACCAGGTGCACGCCGAACTGGTTCTCGACGCGCGCCTGCACGAAGCGGGCGAGCTCGGCGACCTGCTCGCCGGTCGCGCCGCCGCGGTTGGTGAGCGCGAGCGTGTGCTTCGACGAGACCGCGGCCCGCGAGCCGGGCAGCGAGAAGCCGCGACCGATGCCGGAGTGCTCGATCAGCCAGGCCGCCGAGAGCTTCACCCGCGGCACGGGCCGCTCGAGCGAGGGCACCGCCATGCCGCCGTCTGGCGCGTCGGCGTCGAGCGGCAGCACGGTGGCCGACAGCTCGGGCGACATCGACCAGCGGGGCGCCTCCTCGGGCAGGCCCCTCGCGAAGCGGGCCGAGACGATGGGGTTCGTGAAGAACGAGCCGGCGCTCACCGAGTCGGGATCCTCCGAGAGCACCATGCCCTTCGAGCCGCGCAGCGCGAGCACCGAGGCGCGCACGTCGGCGAGCGGCACGCGCGTGCCGAGCTCGACGCCCAGCGCGCCCGCGAGCTGCTGGTAGGCGATCGGCTGCCCGCGGCCGTCGGCCGAGCGCCGCAGCCGCAGATCGACCGACAGCACGACGCCCTGCAGCAGGCCGCGCTTGATCGCCGAGTCGCGGTAGCCCAGGCGCAGCTCGGCGGCCGGCACGTGCCGCACCTCGAGCGTCTCCGACTCCAGCAGCTCGACGCCGACCAGGGTCGAGGCGACCTCCTGGCCGTACGCGCCGATGTTCTGGATCGGCGCGGCGCCCGTCGAGCCGGGGATGCCGCTGAGCGCCTCGATGCCCGCGAGGCCCTGCTCGACCGCGTGCGCGACCACCGCATCCCACGGCTCGCCCGCCTCGACGCGCAGCACGACGCTGTCGTCGGCGGGGGGCTCCTCCCCCGCCGGGCGGTGCGGCGGCTGCGCCGCGGGCAGGGTGCGGATGCCTCGGGTCGCGATCCGGAGCACGGTGCCCGGGAAGGGCTCCGACGAGGCGACCGTGTTGGAGCCGCCGCCGAGCAGCACGTGCGGCTCGTGATCGTCGGCGACCAGCGCGGCGAAGGCCTCGGCGACCGCATCGCGGGTGGTCGCTTCGACCCACGTCTCGACCTCGCCGCCCACGCGCATGGTGGTGGCGTCGGCGAGGGTGCGCACTGCGCTCATCGGTCGGTCGCGACGACGACCTGCGCCTTGCCGAGCACGGTCTGGTCGGCGAAGGTGACGGTGAGGTCGATGCGGGCGGTGCCCTCGTCGAGCTTGCCGACGGTGGCGACCACGTGCAGCGCGGCGCCGGACTCGGGGTCGACCACGACCGGGCGGGTGAAGCGCACCTGGTAGTCGAGCACGCGCGACGGGCCCGCCCAGTCGATCACCGGCTGCACGGCGGCGCCCATGGTGAGCATGCCGTGCGCGAGCACGCCGGGCAGCCCGACGGCTGCCGCCACGTCGTCGCGGTAGTGGATGGCGTTGAAGTCGCCGGAGGCGCCGGCGTAGCGCACCAGGCCCTCGCGGGTCAGGTGCAGGTCGCGCTCGGCGACCACCCGACCGACCTCGAGCTCGCCGAGCCCGTTCGCCGTCTCGCTCATGCTGCCTCCCCCGCCACCACGAGCGACGACGTGGCCGTGACCACGTGGGCGCCCGACGCATCCGTCACCTCGGTCTCGCACGTCACCATGTCGTTGCCGCCGAGCGAGCGCACGCGCGTCACCGTCAGCTGCGCCGTGAGCTCGTCGCCCGCCACGATGGGCCGCGAGGCGGTGAAGCGCTGGTCGCCGTGCACGATGCGCTCGAGCACGATGCCCGCGGTCGGGTCGTCGAGCAGCTGGTTCCAGGTGAGCTGCTGGATGACGATCGCGAACGTCGGCGGAGCGATCACGTCGGCGTGACCCGCGGCGCGCGCGGCCTCGACGTCGTGGTGCTCGGGGTGCGTCGCCTGCACGGCGCGCGCGAACTCGCGCACCTTCTCCCGTCCGACGAGGTAGGGGGCCGTGGGCGGGTACTGACGGCCCTGGATCTCGGGGTTCACTGGCACGCCAGCCAGTCTAGGCAGGCGTGCGCTCCTCCCACAGCGCGGCGACGTGCCGGCTGTCGGTGCCGCAGCATCCGCCGACGACCGCGAGGCCCGGCAGCTGTGCGCGCAGGGCGTCGTGGCCGCGCCGCAGCTCGTCGATGTCGCCGGCGTCGATGCTCGTCGCGTCGTCGAGCTCTGCGTGGCTCTTCGTCGAGGCGTTGTAGCGCACGCTCACCACCCGCTCGCGCCAGGCGCCGTCGTCGATGGCGTGCTGCACGTGCTGCGGATGCGCGCAGTTGATCATGTACTGGACGGTGTCGGTCTCGGCGTCCACCGTCTCGATCGCCTCACGCAGGGTCAGGCCGCTGCGGAGCCGCCCGTCGGTCTCGACGGTGAAGCCGATCACCGCCGGCAGGCCGTGGAAGAACGCGGCGTTGGCGATGCCGATCGCCTCGCCCGGGTCGGAGAGCGTGAAGGCGGTGACGAGATCGACGCCGCCCTCGGCCAGCGCCCCGATCTGCGGCTCGTGGTAGATGCGGGCCTCATCCGGGTCGATCTCGGGCATGTCGGCGTACGCGTCGTTGCGCGGCCCGATCGCACCGCTGATGAGCACCTCCGGCAGGTCGGCGTAGCGCTCGCGCAGCCCGTGCAGGTGTCGCACGGCCTGCACGTTGACGTCGTAGAGCGTGCGCCGGTCGTCGCCGAGCCGGGCTCCCCAGTCGGCGCTCGCGCGCCAGGTGGGCGTCTCGAGCAGCAGGCCGGTGCTGTGTCGGCGGGCGATCTCGGCGTAGCCGTCGTAGTACGCGTCGAGCATGGCCCGGCCGCGCTCGGTGCGCAGCAGCGGGTAGGCGGCGAACTCCCGCAGCTGCACGCCGTGGTTGAAGATCAGGTCGGTCTCGAGGCCGCCGTCGGTGACATACGGATGCGCTGCGGAGGGCCAGGCGCTGGTCGTGCGGTTGGGCACGACGTGGTGATGCGTCGATGGCTTCGTCGTCATGTTGACGGCGGTGCTGCGACGCGCGACGGTGGACATCGTCGTCCTCCTCGGATCGAGGGATGGGGCCGCTGGGGGGCCTCCTGGCGCGCAGGATACTCCGGTGCCGACACGTGCGAAAGGCCCGGTCGTGGAACCGGGCCACGGTGCCTACACGTGCGAAGGGCCCGGTCAAGACCGGGCCCTTCGAGGCGGTAGCGAGGGCGGGGTTCGAACCCGCGACCTCACGATTATGAGTCGTGCGCTCTCACCAACTGAGCTACCCCGCCAGAACGCTCACCCAAGCACGAAGCATCAAGCGAACGCGAGCCCCGGGCGAGGATTGAACTCGCGACCCCTTCCTTACCATGGAAGTGCTCTACCACTGAGCTACCGGGGCGAAGCCCTTGCAGGCAACCGGAAAATCATAGCACCGTCGCGCAGGCTCCCGCGAACCGCGGATCGCGCGCCGGGCCGCTGCCGACGCTCATTCCTCGTCGAGCGTGTCCTTGCTCCAGGCGGCCGTCAGCGTCGGGGCGGCCGGCTCGCCGTGCGCGAGCGCGGCATCCTGCGACGCGTTCTGGTCGAGCAGGTCGCGCTGCGCCCGCTCCTCGTCGCCGTCGGTCGTCGGCAGAGCGATGCCGGGCAGCTGCCATGCCGCGAACGACGGCCCCGAGCCGGTCAGCCGCAGGCCGCCCAGGCCGAACGCCGCGATGCCACCGTCGCCGAAGAGCGCCTCGGGCGGCCCGTCGATGGCGACCGCGCCCTCCTCGAGCACCACGTCGTAGAAGCCGCGCGCGGCGACGCACAGCACGCTCGACTCGACCGTCTCGCGCACCCAGACCAGCACCTCCTCGCCCACGTGCAGCCACCGCATCCCCCCGCCCCGCAGGGCGGGCTGAGCGGCCCGCAGCGCGAGCAGCTCGCGGTGCAGCGCGATCGTGTCGGCGTGGCTCTCGATGGTCGCCCACGGCATTGGCGTGCGGGAGTCCTCGCCGTTGACGCCCGTGAGCCCCAGCTCGTCGCCGGCCCAGACCACCGGGATGCCCGGCAGCGAGACCGCCATGCCGAGCGCCGCCGGCACGGCGCCCGGCAGCGCGTTGGTCGCGAACCGGGGGGTGTCGTGCGTGTCGAGCGCGTTCATGTTGTGCAGCCGCGTGCGCCACGGGATGCCCGCCACGAAGCGCTGGTGCTGCGCGTGCACGTCGACCCCCGTGTACGAGGGGATCACCGAGCGCGCCATGCCGAGACCGCCGAACGCGGCCGAGCCCGGCACCGACAGCCAGCCCCAGACAGGGCGCGTGAAGTTGGCGTACGTCATCGCGCCGTGCCAGGCGTCGCCCTGGAAGTCGTCGGTCGCGTCGTTGGTCGACTCGCCCAGCAGCAGCGTGTCGGGGTTGATGTCGATCATCGTGCGCCGGATGATCTGCCGTACCTCGGCGTTCAGGTCATCGCCCTCGTAGCGGCCCGTCATGTTGGCGACGTCGATGCGCCAGCCGTCGAAGGAGTAGGGCGGGCGCAGCCACTTGCCGACCACCGAGTCGGGGCCCTCGATGAAGCGGTCGCGCAGCTCCTGCGAGTTCCAGTTGAGCTTCGGCAGTGACGCGTGGCCGAGCCACGAGGCGTAGGTGCCGCCCTCGTGGAAGTAGTAGAAGTCGCGCTCGGGCGCCTGCTCGTCGGCCGCAGCGGCCAGGAACCAGTCGTGGGTGTCGCCGGTGTGGTTGCTGGTGAGGTCGCCCATCACCTTGAGCCCGCGCGCGTGGGCCGCCTCGACGAGCGAGACGAGCGCCTCGTCGCCGCCGAGCAGCGGATCGACCTCGTCGAAGGTGGATGCGTTGTACCGGTGGTTCGACGCCCCCGGGAAGACGGGGGTCAGGTAGAGCACCGTCGCGCCCAGGTCGACCAGGTGGTCGAGGTGCGCCTCGACGCCCGCCAGGTCGCCGCCGTAGAGCTGCTCGGAGACGCCCGGGCCGGAGCCGATGACGGGCTCGTCCCAGGCGACGGCCGTCGCCCACTCGGGCGTCGCGTGCTGCGCCGCCTGCTCTGAGCGCGCGAACCGGTCGGGGAACACCTGGTAGAGCACCGCATCCGTCGCCCATGCCGGCGGCGCCGGGTGCGCGACGAGCGCGAAGTCGGCGTCGTCGCGGGTCTCGATGCGGTGCACGCCCTCCTGGTTGATCCAGTCGGTCTGGCCCGACTGCCAGTGCACCAGCCAGCGATACCGGTGCACGGGGTTCGCGACCCGGATCTCGGCCTCCCACCAGTGGAAAGAGCCGACGGTGCCGACATGCACCGCCTTGTTGAAGAACGGCTCCCGGTCGGGGCACGAGCGCACGAGCACCTCGAGCGGCTCGTCGTTCGAGACGGGGATGCGCAGGCGCACCGTGACGATGTCGCCCAGCTCGGGCGTCAGGGTCGAGACGTGGAGGGCGGAGCCGTCGTGGTGGGGCTGGAGCACGCGACCACGCTAGGGCATGCGCCGGCCCTCCCGGCACCGCGTCGGCCAGGCGCGCGCGGCATCGGGAGGGCCGGGCCGGGTCAGTGCTCCGAGGCCTTCTCGGCGCCGGCGCCCGTGAACGAGCGCACCTCCATCTCGGCCTGCTTCACCGCGTGGTCCGGCGACGGCTTCGTCACCAGGGTGCCGATGATGCCGAGCAGGAACGCCAGGGGGATCGACACGATGCCGGGGTTCGACAGCGGGAAGATCGCGAAGTCGGCGTCGGGGAACATCGACTTCGGCCCGCCCGAGACGGCGGGCGACAGGACGATCAGCAGCACGCACGAGATGAGCCCGCCGTACATCGACCAGAGCGCACCGCCGGTGTTGAACCTGCGCCAGAACAGCGAGTACAGGATCGTCGGCAGGTTGGCGCTGGCCGCGACGGCGAACGCGAGCGCCACCAGGAAGGCGACGTTCTGGTTCTGCGCGACGATGCCGCCGACGATCGCGATCAGGCCGATCACGATCACGGTGAGCTTCGCGACCTTCACCTCGGCACCCGGCGCGGCGTCGCCGCGCTTGATGATGGATGCGTAGATGTCGTGCGCGAACGACGTCGCGGCCGTGATCGCGAGGCCTGCGACGACCGCGAGGATCGTCGCGAACGCGACGGCCGAGATGATCGCCATCAGCACCGGACCGCCGAGCGCGAGCGCCAGCAGCGGTGCCGCGGAGTTCTCGCCGCCGGGTGCTGCGGTGATGGTCTCGGGGCCGACGAGGGCGCCGGCAGCGAAGCCGAGCACGAGCGTGAACAGGTAGAAGATGCCGATCAGCCAGATCGCCCAGACGACGCTGCGTCGGGCCTCCTTGGCGGAGGGCACCGTGTAGAAGCGCATGAGCACGTGCGGCAGGCCGGCTGTGCCGAGCACGAGCGCGAGGCCCAGCGACAGGAAGTCGACCGGGTTCGTGTACTTCAGCCCGGGTGCCAGGATCGCCTCGCCCTGCGGCGACGCCTCGACCGCGCGCGCGAGCAGCGCGTTGAAGTCGAAGCCGACCATGACCATCACGATCACCGTCATGATGCCGGCGCCGGCGATCAGCAGCACAGCTTTGATGATCTGCACCCAGGTGGTGCCCTTCATGCCGCCGACGATCACGTAGACGATCATCAGCACGCCGACGACGGCGATCGTGATCGACGTCGCGAGCGGCCCGCTGAAGCCCATCAGCAGCGCGACGAGGCCGCCGGCACCGGCCATCTGCGCCACCAGGTAGAAGAAGCACACGGCGAGCGTCGCGAGCGCGGCGGCCATGCGGACCGGCCGCTGCTTGAGCCGGAAGCTCAGCACGTCGGCCATCGTGAACCGGCCGGTGTTGCGCAGCAGCTCGGCGACGAGCAGCAGCGCGACCAGCCAGGCGACCAGGAAGCCGATCGAGTAGAGGAAGCCGTCGTAGCCGGCCACGGCGACCGCGCCGCAGATGCCGAGGAAGCTGGCGGCCGACAGGTAGTCGCCCGCGATCGCGACGCCGTTCTGGCGGCCCGAGAACGAGCGGCCGGCGGCGTAGAACTCGTTCTCGGTGGCCTTCTGACGCGAGACGCGGATGACGATGAACAGGGTGACCGCGACGAACAGGCCGAACACGATCATGTTGATGACGGGATTGATCTCGGGCATCAGGCGCTCCCGACCTTGACGACCTGCTCCATCTCGTGCCGCAGCGGCTCTGCCTGGCGGTCGTAGACGCGGTTCGCCCAGCGGCTGTAGAGCATCGTGATCGCGAAAGTGGTCACGAACTGGCCGAGCCCGAACAGCAGGCCGATGTTGATGTAGCTGTCGCCGACGCGGGTGGCGAAGAAGTCGGGCGCGAAACCGGCGATCAGCACGTAGGCGAGGTACCAGGCGAGGAAGATCGCCGCAGCCGGCACGATGAAGCGCATGAAGGTGCGCCGGAGGTGCTGGAACTCGGGCGAGGCCTGCATGGCCACGCTCCGTTCGGCGATCGGATCGTCATGCTCGGCCATGGGAACGCTCCATCTCTCGGGCGCAACGCTGCACCCGCTGCATCTTCGCAGTCGGGGCAGACTATCCGCTGCCGGAGCGTCGGCTCAAGCGACGCTCAGAGATCCTGCGAGCGGAAGTCAGAGATCGCGCATCGACTCGGTGGGCTCCGGGCCCTTGAACCGCACGATGTTGACGATGGCGGCGGCGAGGCCGCCCCACAGCACGACCATGCTCACGACCATCAGCACCACGGCATCCGCGGTCATCGGATCACCTCCTCGTCGTGCGTCGGCGCTTCGAGCGGCGTCGACGCCTTCCACTTCGGGATCGCGAGCAGGATGCCCGCGAGCAGCGCGGCGGCGGCGATCCCCCACCCGAACACCGCGAGCATCCAGGGCGCGTACCCGCCGTAGGGCACGGTCACCGCGTCGATCACCTCGAGCACCAGCATGAAGGCGACGAGCACGGGGGTGATGAACAGCACGAGCGCCACCCACCAGCGCCCCAGCCGGATCGAGCCGTAGCGACTCATGTGCTCGGCGAACCAGGGCACGCGGCGGATGCCCCAGCCGACCGCGAGCATCGCCACCAGCGCGACGAGCAGGATGCCGAAGCGGTTGATGAAGTAGTCGGAGATGTCGAGCACCGTGAGTCCGCTCGTGGTCGAGAAGAGCAGGATGCTGACGAGCGCGATCGGCACGGTCACGACGAGCGTCGCGGCGACCCGGCCGAGCTCGAGCTTGTCGCGCACCGCCGAGATGACGACCTCCATGATGCTGACGAGCGACGTGAACCCGGCGAGCACGAGCGAGGTGAAGAACAGCACGCCCAGCAGCGTGCCGAGCGGCGCCTCGGAGATGATCGCGGGGAAGGCGACGAACGCCAGGCCGATGCCCTGCGCGACCACCTCGTCGACCGGCACCGCCGATGCCTGAGCGAGGAACCCGAGCGCCGAGAACACGCCGATGCCGCAGAGCAGCTCGAAGCCGGAGTTCGCGAACCCGACCACGAACGCCGAACCGGTCATGTCGATCTTGCGCCCGACGTAGGAGGCGTAGGTGATCATGATGCCGAAGCCGACCGACAGCGAGAAGAAGATCTGCCCGAAGGCGCTGGCCCACACCGCAGGGTCGAGCAGCGCCACCCAGTTGGGCTGGAAGAGCGTCTGGAGGCCGTCGATCGCACCGGGCAGCGAGAGCGCCTGCACCACGAGCGCGCCGAAGGCGATCAGCAGCACGGGGATGAAGATGACGGATGTCGCCCCCACGCCGTTCTGGACGCCCAGCGCCATCACGACGATCAGCAGCAGCCAGACGATCAGCATGGTGATCAGCACCGCGGGCACGAAGTCGAGCGTGATCGACGTCGACTGCGAGCGCAGGAAGTCCTCGAAGAAGAACGTCTCCGGGTCGTCGCCCCACGCCTGGGTGAAGGAGAAGCCCACGTACTGCGCCGACCAGGCGAGGATCGCCGCGTAGTAGACGGCGATGACGACGCAGATGGCGACCTGCCACCAGCCGATGAACTCGAGCCGACGCGACAGGCGGGCGAACGACAGCGGCGCGGAGCCGCGCTGCGAGTGCCCGATGGCATAGTCGAGCAGCAGCAGCGGGATGCCCGCGACGAGCAGCGCGACGAGGTACGGCAGGATGAACGCGCCGCCGCCGCCCTCGTAGGCGACGTAGGGGAACCGCCAGATGTTGCCGAGCCCGACGGCCGAGCCGATGGCCGCCATGATGAAGACGGTCTTGTTCGAGAATCGACCGCGATCGATCGGTGCCTTGGTGACGGTCATCGCGCGCCTGCCGAGCGGCGCTTCGCTGCACTGTGGGACATGCCGCCACCTTGCCACAGGACGGCGCCGGGGGCGCTCCCCTACTTGACCGCGCCGGCGGTCAGGCCACCGACGATGTATTTCTGCAGCCAGAGGAACAGCACCATCACGGGGATGGCGGCGAGCACCGCGCCGGCGGCGAACAGCGGGAAGTTGGCGTTGTTCTCGTCGGAGATGAGCCGGTAGAGGCCCACGGCCAGCGTCAGCTTCTCGGGGCTCTGGAGGATGACCGAGGCGATCAGGAACTCGCTCGCGGTGCCGATGAAGGAGAGCAGCCCGACGACCGCGAGGATCGGCGCGACCAGGCGCAGGATGATCGTGAAGAAGATGCGCGCGTGGCCGGCGCCGTCGATCTTCGCTGCCTCGTCGATCGAGGCGGGCACCGTGTTGAAGAAGCCGTACATCAGGTAGGTGTTCACGCCGAGCGCGCCGCCGAGGTAGACCAGGATCAGGCCGATCTGACTGTCGAGGCCGATCGCCGGGAAGACGTCGGAGATGCCGCGCATGAGGATGTAGATCGCGACGATCGCGAGCATCTGCGGGAACATCTGCACCAGCACGAGGCTCAGGAGGCCCGCGCGGCGACCGGTGAAGCGCATGCGGCTGAAGGAGTAGGCGGCGAGCGCGCCGAGGAACACCGTGGCGAGCGACGTGACGATGCCGACCAGCATCGTGTTGGCGAACCAGGCGCCGTATGGCCGGTTGGGATCGGTGAACAGCGTGACGTAGTTGTCGAAGGCGATGGTGCGGAAGAGCACGTTCGAGCCCGTCAGCGAGCCGCTCGGGTTGAGCGACGCGCTCAGCACGTAGAGCAGCGGGAAGATCGCGAACAGGCCCACCGCGATGCCGACGAGGTGGCGCCAGCCGAGCTCGCGCAGCCACTTGCGGAAGCTCATCCTGGGCTGCGGAGCGGGCCGGCGCTCGTCGCGCTGCAGGCCGGCGGCGATGGGTTCGATCTCGATGCTCATCAGTTCAGCTCCTCGAGGGCCTTCGTCTGCCGGAACGCGATCGTCGAGATGGTCGCGATGATGATGAAGATGATGATGGCGAGCGCCGAGGCGAGGCCGTACTCTCGCCCGGTGCCGGCCTCGAAGGCGGTCTTGTAGACGAGCGTGATCAGCAGGTCGGTGTGGCCCACGTTCTCGCTGACGCCGAGGATGCGCGGCCCGCCGCCGGTGAGCAGGTAGATCGTGTTGAAGTTGTTGAAGTTGAAGGCGAACGACGCGATCAGCAGCGGCGCGGTCGACACCAGCAGCAGCGGGAACTTGATGCGCTGGAACACCTGCCAGCCGTTGGCGCCGTCGACGGTCGCCGCCTCGGTGAGCTCTTCTGGGATCGACTGCAGGGCGCCCAGGCACACCAGGAACATGTAGGGGAAGCCGAGCCAGACGTTGACGATCAGCACCGAGAGCTTCGCCAGCCACGGATCCGACAGCCAGGGGATGTCCGCGGAGCCGAACAGCACCTCGTTGATGAAGCCGAACTGCGTGTTGTACAGGCCGAGCCAGACCAGCGCCGCGAGGAACGACGGGAAGGCGTAGGGCAGGATCATCACGATGCGGTAGATCTTGCGCGAGCGCATGCGCGCGTCGTTGAAGGTGATCGCCAGGAACAGGCCGAGCACGAAGCACAGGGCGACCGACAGGATCGCGAACGCGAAGGTCCAGACCAGCACCCCCAGCAGCGCAGAGCCATAGCGCTGCTCCTGGAAGGGCTTCAGGAAGTTGTCGAAGCCGACGAAGATCTGCCAGCCGGTGCCCAGCACCTCGCCGTCCGTGGTCTCGAACTGCCCGTTGCCCAGGTCCTGGTAGACGACGCCGTTGACCGTGTCGGTCATGGTGTCGGCCGCCTCGTCGTAGACGAACGTCGACTGGAACTGATAGCCGAGCCTCGCATCCGTCGTGCGCAGGAAGCCGTCGTCGAGGTCGTCGCTGAAGGGCACCTGCAGGTCGGCGATCTCGCGCTGGCGCTGCAGCAGCTGATCGAGCGCGAGCGCCGTCCAGCCCTCGGCCGCGACCGCCACGTCGTCGTTGAGCGTGACCGCGCTGGGGTCGAGCGGCGCCAGCGGCTGCTCGGCGCTGCCCACCAGCACCTCGCCGTCGGGCGCGGTCGCCAGCAGGCCGAGGCCCTCGAAGCCCTCGACCACGGTGACGCGGTAGGCGGGCGATCCCTCGACGCGCACCGTGTTCTGGAGCACGACGGCGGCGATCGCATCCTCCTTGTCGGAGTTGTGCCCGTCGCCGTAGTTCGTGAACGCGATGAAGAGCGTGTAGACGATGACGAAGACCTGGAAGATCGCCAGGAAGATGAGGCCCGGGGTCAGGTACTTCCCGGGCAGCAGGCCCGGGCTCAGGTAGACCCAGTTGACGATGACCGTGCCGACGGCGAGCACGCCGAGCACGATCCAGTTCTCCTGGAAGAACAGCACCGTCGCCGCGAACACCGCGATGGCGTCGACCACCGCGAGCAGGGCGATCTTGATGAGCGTGGAACGCACGCTGGTCGGCTGCATGGCGAGGCTTCGCTTGCGCCGCGCGGCGGGGGCTGGGGACGTCGTCGTCACGGGCTGCTCCGGTCGGGATGCGATGGATGTGGGCGAGACGGCGACGCCGACCGCTGGTCGATCAGCCGCCGATCGTGGCCTGGATCTTCGCCGCCATGTCGGTCCACAGCGTCGCGGGGTCGCCCTGGCCGGTGATGATCTGGATCTCCGTGGTGCCCCAGTCGCCCCACACGGCGTCCATCGCGGGAATGTTCGGCATCGGGACGCCGTTCGCGCCCACCTCGCCGAACGCGGCAACATCCTCGTTCGACTGCGCCGCCTCGAAGGCCGCCGTCAGTGCCGGTGCGCGCTGGCCGCCCTCGTAGATGGCCGTCTGCGCCTCCTCGCTGGCGACGTACTCGGTGAGGAACTGCGTCGCGACGATGGGGTTCGGCGCGAATGCCGAGAGCATGAAGCCCTGCACGCCGACGAACGGCGTTGCGGGCAGGTCGCCCGGAGCCGGGATCTCGGAGATCGCGTAGTCGATGCCGGCCTCCTGGAAGGTCGCCAGGTTCCACGGACCGGTGATCGTGTACGGGCT
This sequence comes from Agrococcus beijingensis, assembly GCF_030758955.1. Taxonomy (NCBI): domain Bacteria; kingdom Bacillati; phylum Actinomycetota; class Actinomycetes; order Micrococcales; family Microbacteriaceae; genus Agrococcus; species Agrococcus beijingensis. The sequence goes on from NZ_CP132360.1 coordinate 1,908,519, forward strand.
GGCGCCGGCGGCGAACTGCTCCTTGGCGATGTCGCCCGAGATGTTCTCGTTGATGATGTCGGCGGCACCCCACTCGGCGAGCGCCTGCGCGAACTGCACGTTGCCCTCGTTGCCGATCTGCAGGTCGTCGGCGTTGTAGGAGCCGTCGTCGTTCTGACCGAACAGCGGGCCGCCGAACGAGGCCTGCAGCGGGAACAGGTGGTACGGGTCGGAGTTGTTCGGGTCGATGCCGACGAGCACGGGGAACTGCGCGGTGCCGGCCGCGACGGCGGCCTGACCGTTCGCGATCATGTCGTCCCAGCTGGCGGGCGCGTCGGGCGCGAGCGCCGTGTTGCGCACCAGCGCGATGTTCTCGACCGACGCGGGCACGCCGTAGACGGCACCCTCGTACGTCATGGCCTGGATCGAGACCTCCTGGAAGTCCGCGGCCGCGTCGCCCAGCTCGATCGGCGCCACGACGCCGTTCTGCACGAGCTTGCCGATCCAGTCGTGCGCGCCGACGACGACGTCGGGACCCTCGCCGGATGCCGCCTGGGTGGTCAGGTCGTCGCGGATCGAGCCGAACTCCTTGATGACGATCTCGACCGTCGTGCCGGTCTCCTCCTCGAACGTGCCGATGACGCCCTCGAGCGCCTCTGCCCGGTTCTCGTCCATCCAGATCACGAGGTTGCCGCCGCCCTCCGGGGCAGCTGCAGACGACTCGGCGGGGGCGGGGGTGCCGCCCCCTGCGCATGCGGCGAGCGTCAGCGCGAGCGCACCGACTCCCGCGATCTTCATGAGGCTGCTGTGCTTCATGGTGCCTTCCTTCAGCTGTCGGGGCTGCCACACCGACGGCCATCGTCGGCAGTGCCCGGCTCATGGTGACCGACGCCGAGACCGGTTGCAAGCCGTCGCACGCGAGCGGGATCAATCGTTGGCAAGTCGTGACAATCCCACCGACGCGCCCAGACGCATCCGCATAGCCTGGTGCGCATGACCGACGCCACGACGCAATCCGCAGCGCCCGCGACCACCACCGGTGACGAGTGGTGGCGCTCCGCAGTCATCTACCAGATCTACCCGCGCAGCTTCGCCGACGCCTCCGGCGACGGCATCGGCGACCTCGCCGGCATCGCCGCACGGCTGCCGCAGGTCGCCGAGCTGGGGGTCGACGCCATCTGGCTGAGCCCCTTCTACCGATCGCCGCAGAAGGACGCCGGCTACGACGTCAGCGACTACCGCGACGTCGACCCGATCTTCGGCACCCTCGACGACTTCGATCGGATGCTCGACAAGGCTCACGAGCTCGGCCTGCGGGTGATCGTCGACCTGGTGCCGAACCACTCCTCCGATCAGCACGCCTGGTTCCAGGAGGCGCTCGCCGCCGGGCCGGGCAGCCAGGCCCGCACCCGCTACATCTTCCGCGACGGCAAGGGCGTCGACGGCGAGCTGCCGCCGAACAACTGGCAGAGCGTCTTCGGCGGCCCGGCCTGGACCCGCGTGCCCGACGGCCAGTGGTACCTGCACCTGTTCGACGCCTCGCAGCCCGACTTCGACTGGGACAACCCCGAGGTGGGCGACATGTTCGTCGACGTGCTGCGCTTCTGGCTCGACCGCGGCGTCGACGGCTTCCGCGTCGACGTGGCGCACGGCAATGCCAAGGCGGCCGGGCTGCCGGACGTCGACGCCGAGATGGCCGAGGCCGGCTCGATGGAGTCGCCGTACTTCGGCCAGGAGCACGTGCACGAGATCTACCGCCGCTGGCACACCGTGCTCGAGGAGTACGAGGGCGACCGCGTGCTGTGCGCCGAGGCGTGGGTGAGCCCGCTCGAGAAGATGGCCCGGTTCGTGCGGCCCGACGAGATGCACCAGGCGTTCAACTTCGTCTACCTCGAGACGCCGTGGGACGCGAAGCGGCTGCGACCCGTGATCGACGAGTCGATCGAGGTCTTCGGCGCGGTCGGCGCTCCGCCGACCTGGGTGCTGTCGAACCACGACACGATCCGCCACCGCACCCGGCTGGCGCTCGTGCCGCCGCCGCCCCACGGCGCCGGCATCGGCCCCACGTCGATCTCCAAGGCCGACCCGGTCGTGTCGCTGCGCCGCGGCCGCGCCGCGACCGCGCTGATGCTGGCGCTGCCGGGCGGCGCCTACCTCTACCAGGGCGAGGAGCTCGGCCTGCCCGAGGTGACGGCGATCGACGCCCTGCAGCGCCAGGACCCGACCTTCGCACGCACGCAGGGCGAGCTGTGGGGGCGCGACGGCTGCCGCGTGCCGATCCCGTGGGAGGCCGACGCGCCCGCCTACGGCTTCAACGACTCCGGCGCCAGCTGGCTGCCGCAGCCCGCCGAGTGGGCGAGGCTCGCCCGCGACGCGCAGGAGGGCGTGGCCGGCTCGACGCTCGAGATGTACCGACGGGCGCTGGCCCTGCGCGAGCAGTTCGGCCTCGCGCGCGGCACCCTCGAGTGGCTCGACGTCGGCCCGACGGCGCTCGCCTTCCGCAACGGCGACGTCACCGTGGTGGCGAACCTCGGCCACGACGCGGTCGACGTGCCGCGCGGCGAGATCCTGCTGACGTCGTCGCCGCTCGACGCGGCGTCCCTGTCGGCCGACGACGTCGTCTGGGTGCGCACCGTCTAGCTCGTGCGGAACGGCGAAGGCCGCGCTCGTCCTCTCGGACGGTCGCGGCCTTCGCCGTCGCTGTCGTCGCCTAGCGGCGGTACTCCAGCTGCATCTCCCGCGTCTGCAGCCACACGGTCGCGTTGAACGAGATGTAGTCGCCGTTCTTCATCTCGAGGTGCAGGTGCGGGCCGGTCGAGCGGCCGGAGTTGCCGACCTGGCCGATGATCGTGGTGATGTCGACCACGTCGCCGACCTCGACCTGGATCGAGCCGGGCAACATGTGGCCGTACCAGGACTGGACGAACTGGCCGTCGACGTTGTGATCGATGAAGACCGAGTAGCCGCCACCGCCCGGGTTGTCGCCCTGGAAGACCGCCGAGACCACGCCGTTGGCGATCGGCCGGATGTCGGTGCCGACGCCGGGGGTGAAGTCGCTGCCGCCGTGGAAGCCGCCGGGCCGGTTGCCGAAGCCGCTCGACATGGGCACCTGGTCGAGGTTCGGGAAGGGCGTCTGCACGAAGCTGGTGCTGAGCATGCCCCACACCTGCGGGAAGGCCGGGTCGCCGCCGTACGACGTCCCGGGCGTCTCGCTGTCGGCGACGGCCTGGAACGCGGCGCGCTCGCCCTCCGACATGCGGGCGGCAGCCACCTGGTCGTTGACCGCGATGTCGTCGCGCGCGAAGTAGGTGGTTGCCTCGGCGTCGACACCCGCGAGCGTCTGCTCGCCCTCGTAGTGCATCTCGGCGACCTGCGGGTCGATGCCGGCGGGTGCCTGCACGGCCTGCGCCGGCAGCGAGGTGACGACGACGAGCGAGCCGATGAACAGCAGCGCGCCGCCGGCGGTGATCTTCTGCGCGATGCCGCGCGCGCTCGTGCGGCGCTTCGGCGGAGCGGTGATGGTCAACGGCTTGCGCACCACGCGCGGCGCCAGCGGGCGCACCGCGGGGCGGGCACCCGGCAGCCGGTCGCCGCCGTTGCCGAGCGACGGCGCATCGACGGTGATGATGGGCGCAGTGAACGTCGACTGCGCCATCGTCACCGGCAGCTCACGGGCGGCCTGGGTGGCCGCGTCGCGCATCGCGCGGCGCGTCGTGTACAGCGGGGCGGAGCCCTCGACGACCGTGACGCGCGCTGCCGCGCGGGCCTCGCTGTTGGTCTGCGCGATCGCCTCGGCGGCGCGCTCGCGATCGCGCATCGCACGGCGCGTCGATGGCGCAGGGGCCCGGTTCGCAGCCGTCGAGGGTCGCGCGGCGTCCACGGGAGACGAGCCGGGGGCTCGTCGGGTGGGGTGCGTCACGCTCAAGGATTCCTATTGATCTGCGGTCTGGGCGCCGCGGCGCTGATCTTCAGCCGGCGGCACTGCCGAGATCGATGAAAGCATGAACCGGCAGTCAGGAGCAACGGCACGCTGGGGCAGCGCTCGGTGTTGGCTCGAAGTCTCCAATATAACGGCTGGGTAACGGCGTGACAAGGCTCAGACCTCGCCGATGGGCATCGGCGAGAGCAGCTCGAGCAGGTCGTCGGCCAGCGCCGGGTGAGCCGCGAGCAGGAATCCGGAGCCCGCGGGCGCGCCCTGCCAGCCGCGCACGGCACCGCCCGCCTCCTCGACGATCAGCGCGCCAGCAGCCAGATCCCACGGCTGCAGGCCCACTTCGTAGTAGGCGTTCAGCCTGCCCGCGGCGACGCTCGCGAGATCGAGCGCTGCGCTGCCGATGCGGCGGATGTCACGGACCGAGCCGATCAGGTGCTGCACGATCGCGGCCTGCCGCTGCCGCCGCTGCGCGTCGTACCCGAATCCCGTGCCCACGAGCGCGGTCGCGGGCGGCACCGCATCCGCCACCCGGATCGGACGGCCGTCGAGCCGCGCGCCCTCGCCCCGGAGCGCGTCGAAGCGCTCCCCCGTCGCCGCGTTGACGACCACGCCGGAGAGCGCGTGCCAGGTGGCCGGATCGGGGTCGCCCTCGACCAGCGCGATCGACACGGCGTAGGCGGGGATGTCGTAGAAGTAGTTGACGGTGCCGTCGATGGGGTCGATCACCCAGGTGAGGCCAGAGGTGCCGGCGACGCTGGTGCCCTCCTCGCCGAGGATGCCGTCGTCGGGGCGGGCGGCGCGGATGCGGTCGACCACCAGGCGCTCGACGTCGCGATCGGCCTGGGTGACGATGTCGACGAGGCTCGACTTGCTCGCCGCCACCTCGACGCCTGCCCGGCGCCGGGTGCGGGCGAGCGCTGCGGCCTCGAGGGCCAGACCGATGTTCAGCTCGTGGAGCTCGCGCATGCGTCGAACCTACCCGGCCCGGCGCCGCCCCGCCGGAGTCGTCGGGCCGGCTGTGGGCCATGTATGCTGGACGGCGGCCGTGACCGGCCACGGCGAGTTACCCAAGCGGCCAAAGGGATCTGACTGTAAATCAGACTGCTCAGCATTCGGGGGTTCGAATCCCTCACTCGCCACGCTTGTGATGAGTCGCGACATAGGTCTCACCTGAGTCGACCCCACGGCGGCGCGGCAGGCGCCCCACAAGCTCGATACGGGGGCCTGCGGCCGCCTACTCGACCTTGACCCCTCCGCACGCAACGTCGCGCTGCGACATTGCGTGCTGCGGCGTCAAGGCTGCAGCACCACCTTGATGCAGCCGTCCTCCTTCTTCTGGAAGGTCTCGTACATCTCGGGCGCGCGATCGAGCGGCACGCGGTGGGTCACGAGGTCCTCGACGCCGAGCGGGTCTGCAGGGTCCTCGACGAGCGGCAGCAGCGCATCCCGCCAGGTCTGCACGTTGCACTGCCCCATGCGGATCGAGATCTGCTTGTCGAACAGGGTCATCATCGGCATCGGGTCGGCGGTGCCGACGTAGACGCCGCTGAGCGAGACGGTGCCGCCGCGCCGCACGGCATCGAACGACGCCATCAGCGCCGCGAGCCGGTCGAGGCCCGCCTCCTGCATGAGCGGCCGGGCCGCGGCATCGGGCAGCAGGCCGATCGCGTGCTGCGCGAGGGCCGCCGCGCCCGAGCCGTGCGCCTCCATGCCGACGGCGTCGACGATCGCGTCGGGGCCGCGGCCGTCGGTGAGGTCGCGGAGCGCGGTCACCGGGTCGTCGAGGTCGAGCGCCTCGACGCCGTGGCGCTCGGCCATCGCGCGGCGCTCCGGCACCGGGTCGACGGCGATCACGCGGTGCCCGAGGTGGCGGCCGATGCGCGCCGCGAACTGTCCCACCGGGCCGAGCCCCATGACGCCGAGGGTGCTGCCGGGCAGCAGGTCGGCGTAGGCGACGCCCTGCCAGGCGGTCGGCAGGATGTCGCTCAGGAACAGGTAGCGGTCGTCGGGCAGCGCGTCGCCCACCTTCGTCGCGTTGAAGTCGGCGAGCGGCACGCGCAGGCGCTCGGCCTGCCCGCCCGGCACGGAGCCGTAGAGCGAGGTGTAGCCGTAGAGCGTCGCACCGGTGCCCTGATCGCGGTTCTGCGTGGTCTCGCACTGCGTCGTGAGGCCCCTGGCGCACATGAAGCAGTGGCCGCAGGCGATCACGAAGGGGATGACGACGCGGTCGCCGGGCGCGATGGCGGTGACCTCCGAGCCGACCTGCTCGACCACGCCCATCGTCTCGTGGCCGAGCACGTCGCCCTTGCTCAGGAACGGCGCGAACAGCTCGTAGAGGTGCAGGTCGGAGCCGCAGATCGCCGTCGACGTCACGCGGATGATGGCGTCGGTCGGCTCCTGCAGCACAGGGTCCGGCACCTCCTCCACCGAGACCTTGCGCTTTCCCTGCCAGGTGAGTGCTCGCATGGCGACGACCGTACGCCGGTGGGGTACACGCCGATATCGGCCGACTCCCAGGGTTCGGGGTCGGCGACCGCGCGGAGCGGGTGCCGGGCCGCGACCGACGGATGCGCTCCCACCGGTGGTGCGGAGCGCATCCGTCGTCGTGCGGTCGGTCGGCGCTGGTCGGTCGGCGCTGGTCGGTCGGCGCTGGTCAGTCGGTGTCGCGCCTGCGCGCCTCGTCCGAGCCGGCGGCTGCCGCCTGCACCTGCTCGAGCTCGCCCGCCGGGTCGTGCACCTTGCCGATCAGCGACTCGCCGATCGCGACCCGGTCGAGGTCGTCGTCGCCGGGCACGACGTCGCCGCGCAGGCTGCGCCCCGCGGTCTCGTTGAAGGTCAGGATCGCGACCAGCCCGATGATGCCGGCGACGGTCATGTAGAAGCCGGGCACGAGCGTCGAGCCGGTGCTCTGGATGAGCGCCTCGTTGATGAGCCCGGCGGGGCCGCCCAGCAGCGAGGTGGCGACGTTGTAGCCGAGCGCGAAGCCCGCGTAGCGCACCGTGGTCGGGAACAGCGCCGGCAGCGTCGCCGAGATGTTGCACAGCAGCATCACGAGGAAGAGGCCGAAGATCGCCAGTCCCAGCACCTGCAGCACGATGTTGCCGGTGTTGAGCAGCATGATCGCCGGCACCGAGAAGAGCGTGAAGCCGATCGCCGCCGTCAGCAGCACCGGCCGCCTGCCGATGCGGTCGGTGAGGGCTCCCAGCGGGATGATCACCGCCATCATCACCAGCTGCACGCCCACGAGCATGAGGCCCGACTGCGTCGCGTCCATGTCGAGGGAGGTGGTGAGGAAGGTGGGCATGTAGGTGAGCACGAGGTAGAACGCGGTGTTGATCAGGATCGTGATGCCCATGATCTTCAGCAGCTGCTTCGGCTGCTTCGTCACCACGTCGCGCAGCACCTGCCACGCGCTCGTGCGGGTGTCCTGCGCCTTCGCCTCGGTGAAGGTCTCGGAGTCGTGCAGGTTGCGGCGCATGAGCAGCGCGACGATGCCGAGCGGCAGCGTGAGCAGGAACGGCAGGCGCCACCAGCCCGCGGCCATGCCCTCCGGTCCGACGATGAGCTCGAGCCCCGTGACCAGGATCGCGGCCATCGAGAAGCCGAGCAGGGTGCCGAACTCGAGGAACGAGCCCCAGAAGCCGCGCCGGTCGTCCGGCGCGTGCTCGGCCATGTAGACGGCGGCGCCGGCGTACTCGCCGCCGGCCGAGAAGCCCTGGATGATGCGCAGCAGGAACAGCAGGATGGGCGCGAGCCAGCCGACCGTGTCGAAGGTCGGCAGCAGGCCGATCGCCGCGGTCGCGAGCGAGATCATCAGGATGGTGAAGACGAGCACCTTCTGGCGCCCGATGCGGTCGCCGAGCGGGCCGAGCACCGCGCCGCCGATGGGGCGGATGAGGAACGAGACGGCGAAGCCGAACAGCGTCCAGAGGATCGCGTTCTCCGAGCCGCCGAAGATCTGCTGCGAGAGGTGGACGGCCAGGTAGCCGTAGATGCCGTAGTCGAACCACTCGATGGCGTTGCCCGCCATCGCGCCGAGCACCGACTTCTTGACGGTCTTGCGCTGGATGGGCGAGAGGTCGAGCTCACGCGTGATGGGGGGCGGCTCGGTGGGCGGGTGGCCCTGTGCTGTCTGCTCGGTCATGGCCGTATCTCTCCTTGAGGGGTCGGATCGTGCTTGGTGGTGCAGGGTAGGTGCGGTGCAGGGTGGGTGCTGGGCGGTGGATCAGGGCTCGGCGAGCGCCAGGAGCAGGCGCGCGTAGGCGCGCGCGGCGGTCGCGAGGTCGGCGATGCGCACCCGCTCGTCGGGCTGGTGGGCCTGGCCGGTGATGTCGCCCGGGCCGAGGATGACGGTCGGGCAGCCGTGGTGCTGGGCGATGAAGCCGCCCTCGCAGGCGGCCGTCCAGGCCTCGACGGGCGCGCTCGCGCCCTCGGCGACGAGCGCGTCGACGGCGCAGACCACGAGCGGATGCGTCGTGGCCGTCTCGAAGCCCGGCATCTCCATCAGCAGGGAGGCCGCAGCGAGGCAGCCGGTGCCGTCCGTCGCGCGGGCGATCCCCGCCTCGAGCTGCGCGAGCGCGGCGGCGCCCGTCTCGCCGGGCATGAGCCGACGGTCGATGAGCAGGGTGCACGCGTCGGGGACGATCGACGTGCCGTGGCCGCCCTCGATGCGCCCGACGCTCCACGTGGCCGAGCCAAGCAGCCCGCCCGCGTGGCGACGCATCCGCTCGTGGTCGTCGGCGACCCAGGCGGCGATGCGGGCCGCGGCGGTGATGGCGTTCGCGCCGTCCTCGGGGCGGCCGGCGTGGGCTGCGCGCCCGCGCACGTCGACGCGCAGGTTCGCGGCGCCGCGGCAGGCGACGACCACGGCGAGGTCGGTCGGCTCGGCGACGATGCAGGCCCGGTAGGGCGCCGGCGGCTGCTCCAGGTGCGCGACGATGCCGGTGGCGAGATCCTCCTCGTCGACGGTGACGAGCAGCTCGAGGGGCAGGTCGGGCCGCACCCGGTGCACGGCGGCCATCGCCTGCAGCGCCGCGGCGAGCCCGCCCTTCATGTCGGCGGCGCCGCGACCGGTCAGCCAGCCCTGCTCGACCCGGGGGTTGAAGGGGTCGGCGCTCCACCCGGTGCCCGCGGGCACCACGTCGGAGTGCCCCAGCACGAGGATGCCCGGGGTGCGGACGTCGGCGTCCGGGCCGAAGCGGATCGACACGTTGGGGCGCCCCGGCGCGACGAGCGTGCGGCGGCTGCGGCCGCCCAGGCGCGAGGCGATCGACTCGAGCACCCGCACGGCGACGAGCTCGGTGCCGCCCGGGTTCTCGCTCGCGGCGAGGATCAGCGAGGAGGCGTCGGCGACGATCGTCGCCTCGTCGACGAGCGCGAGTGCCGCCGCGACGTCTGCCGCGTCGGGAGCGGGTCGGGCAGCGGTCACGCGGCCCCCACGACGATCAGCTCGCGCGGCGCCGAGGTGAGCAGCTCGACGCCCGTGGCGGTGATCGCCACCGACTCGCTCAGCTCGCAGCCGTACCCGTCCATCCACATGCCAGCGATGATGTGCAGGCACATGCCGGGCTCGATGACGGTCAGGTCGTCCTCGCGGATCGACACGGTGCGCTCGCCCCAGTCGGGCGGGTAGCCGATGCCGATCGAGTAGCCCAGGCGCGAGGGCTTCTCGATGGCGTGCTGCGCGAGGTGCTCGCGCCAGATGCCGTGCACGTCGGCGACCACGCGGCCGGGTCGCATGCCGTCGAGCACCGCCTGCAGGCCCTCGGCGGCGATGTCGGCGAGGCCCGCCAGGCGCGCCTCGGGGCGGCCGAGCGACACGGTGCGCGCCAGCGGCGCGTGATAGCGACGGTGGGTGCCGGCGAGCTCGATCGAGACCGCCTCGCCCGCCTCGACCCGGCGTGCGCTGAACGTCAGGTGCGGGGTGTCGGCCGACTCGCCCGTCGGCAGCATCGGCACGATCGCCGGGTAGTCGCCCTCGGCCCCGTCGACGCCGGTGGTCTGCGCGTACTGGATCGCCGCGGCGACGTCGTTGAGCCGCACGCCCTCGCTGAGCGCGTCGATGCCGGCCTGCATCGCGGCGCTCGCGATGCGGCCCGCGGAGCGCATCAGCGCGAGCTCGTGCTCGCTCTTCACCAGCCGCACCCAGTTGACGAGGTCGTGCGCGTCGATCAGCTGCCACTCGGGCAGGCCGCGCTCGAGCGCGTGGAAGGCGCCGACGGTGAGGAAGTGCGCCTCGGCCTCGTAGCCGATGCGGCCGCGCTGCGCGAAGCCGTGCTCGCGCAGCTGCTGCGCCGCCCCGTCGTAGGGGTGCACGTCGCGCTGGTGCACGAGCGACTCGGGGTAGCCGAGGATGCGCTCCGGCGGGGTCTGCGCGGTGCGGTGCGCGCCGCCCGCGTCCATCGCGCGCATGATGAGCAGGGGCTCGCCCACCAGCGGCACGAACAGCAGCTGCGGCATGTAGAACGACCAGGCGTCGTAGCCCGTCAGGTAGTGGAGGTTGGCCGGGTCGACCACCACCAGCCCGTCGAGCCCGGAGCGCTGCATGCGCGCACGGGTGCGGGCGAGCCGCTCGTCGTGCTCTTCGCGGGTCGGGTGCACGCAGCCTCCTCGTTCGGTGCCGACCACCCTATGCGCCGTGCCCAGGGAGGCCGATCCGAGCGGCACCGCGCGCCTACCCCTGCAGGGGCACGAACGCGTACCTGCCGCGATCCGTGCGCACGTGCGGTGAGCCGTCGCGCAGGTCGACGACCTGCATCAGCCCGACGATCGGCGCGACCATCCGGCCGCCCTCCGCCAGCTGCGCGACGAGGGCATCCGGCATCCGCCCGAAGTCGGCCGAGACGAGGATGCGGTCCCACGGCCCCTCGTCCGGAAGGCCGAGGAGGCCCGGGGTCGCCTGCCGCACCCGCGCATCCGCTCCCTGCGCCTCGAGGTTGGCGTTGGCGAAGTCGACCAGCTCCGGCACGATCTCGACGCCGACGGCCGCGGCGCCGAGCGCCTCGAGGATCGCGGTGGTCCAGCCGGAGCCTGCCCCGACGTCGAGCACGCGGTGCCCCGGCCGCGCGTCGAGCAGCTCGAGCATGCGCGCGACCGTCGAGGGCTGCGAGTTCGTGGCGTCGAAGCCGATCCCGACCGGCCGGTCGACGGGGGCGAGATGCCGCACGACGGGCGGCAGGAAGCGCTCGCGGGGGGCCGCCACCATGGCCTCGCGCACGCGCCGCGATGTCTCCGCCTCGACTCGCAGCCCCTCCATGCCCGGCAGGCTACTCGCGGCCGTGCGGGCACGAAAGAGCGGTGCGGACTGGCACATCGGCGCTTGCTCTATCGCAAGTGATGGTGAAGGCGCCTGGTCGGTCCGCACCGCTGGTCTTGGCCGCGACTGTACGCCTGCCGCCCAGCGGACGCAACGTTCGGCGGCGCGCCTGTGGAGCGTCGGCGGGCGTGAGCGTCGCGGCATTCCTCGTCCGCCGGTCGCGGACAGGCCTCAGTTCGAGCGCCACCCCCGTGGACCACGGGAGCCGGCCCGGTACTCCTGCATGGGCACCGCATCCGCCCGCCACGCCGCCAGCACCGGCTCGACGATGCGCCAGCACTCCTCGGCGGCGTCGCCACGCACGGCCAGGCGCGGGTCGGCGTCGAGGATGGCGCCCAGCACCTCGCCGTAGGGCAGCAGCGCTCCGCCGCCCAGCTCGCCGCGGAGCACCGTCTGCTCCATCGTGAACGGATCGCCCTTGCCGTTGGTCGTCAGGTGCAGCTCGAAGCCGTCGGGCTTGAAGTCGATCACGAAGCGGTCGGGGGTGTCGCGGCCCGCGAGCCCGCGCGGCACGTGCGCGGGCTGCTTCCAGTGCACGATCGCGCGCTTGCGCACGCCTTCGAGCGACTTGCCCGACCGCAGGATGAACGGCACGCCCGCCCATCGCGAGGTGGCGATCTCGACCTGCACCTCGGCCAGCGTCTCGGTGCCGCGCGCGGCATCGACGCCCGCCTCGGCCACGTAGTCGGGCACGTCGCGCCCCTCGACGCTCCCGGCCGTGTAGCGGGCCCGTCGCGAGTGGCGCTCGACATCGACGACGGTCGCCGCGCGCAGCACCTGGCCGACGGCGTCGCGCAGGTCGCGGGCATCGACGCTCGCGATCGGCTCGATCGCGATGAGGGCCATGATCTGCAGCAGGTGCGACTGGATCATGTCGCGCAGCGCGCCGTTGCGGTCGTAGTAGCCGGCGCGGCCCTCGAGCGTCACCGTCTCGTCGTAGAGGATCTCGACGCGCTCGATGCTGTCGCGATCCCAGGTGCGCTCGAGCAGGCGGTTGGCGAAGCGCAGGCCGAGGAGGTTGAGCACGGTGTGCAGGCCGAGGAAGTGGTCGATGCGGAAGACCCGCTCCTCCGGCACGATGCGCGTGACCAGGGCGTTCAGCCGGCGCGCCGACTCGAGGCTGTCGCCGAACGGCTTCTCGATCGCGAGGATCGTGCCGTCGGGCACGCCGACCTGCTCGAGCGTGCCGCAGACCAGCTCGGTCACGTGCGGCGGCAGCGCGAAGTAGATCACGAGCCGCTCGGCGTCGATCGAGCCGAGCAGGGCGCGGAGCGCCTCCGGATCGGTGGCGTCGGAGGCGACGTAGCGCGTCGAGGCGAGCGCGGCCTCGGTGCCGGCGTGCAGCACGCCGTCGAGCTGCAGCGCGGTGCGCACGCGCAGCTGCCACTCGTCGGCCGTCAGCTCGCGCAGATCGGCGCCGACGATCGAGACGCGGCGCGAGGGCTGGTCGCGCAGCAGCGTCGCGATGCCCGGCAGCAGCAGTCGGCTGGTGAGGTCGCCGGAGGCGCCGAGGATGAGCAGGGTGGTGGTCGGCGTGGTGGCCATGGCCCGATCCAAGCACGCTCGTGCGGGCGGCGGCTGGGCTGTCAGCTCGCCCGGATCACCAGATGATGCCGCCGCCGTTGGAGATGCCCCAGAAGGTCAGGGCCACGAACACAAGCGCGAGCACGGCAGGGGCGACGCCCTTCCCGCCGCTGTGCCGAGACTTGAGGAGCGCGATGATCGCCAGGATGCCCGCGATCACGGCACCGCCGCCGCCGAGGAAGAAGCCGATGAAGAACGGGATCGGCATGAGGATCAGGCCGCCGAGGCCGATCCAGAAGGCCCACCATGCCCAGGCGTTGGAGCGTTTGGTCTGCATGCATCCATCCTCTCGCGCGACGGCTCGGAGTAGTGCCCCATAAAGTGGTGTAGCCGCTCGGTGGCTGGCCTCAGCGTCTTGGACGTGGGCGCGGTCACCGTGGTGGTCCTTCGAGGAATCTCCTGCAACCCACTCGAAAGGACATCTCACGATGACCGCTCCTCATATTGTCGANGCTCGGAGAACGCCGGGAGGTCGCGGGCCCGAGGACCCGCGATCGCGGGCACTTGCTGGGCCGTTGCTCGGCTCTTGCTGGGGTCGAGCTCTTTGCCGTCCGCTGTAACGCTGTCACAATAGTCGTGCAGCGCCCCCGCCTGTCGTGACCAGGCGGGGGCGCGGCGTGTTCGCGGCGTGTTCCGGGTCGTGTTCCACAGCGCGGCAGGGAGTGGCAGGGTGGGCGCATGACGCGCGACCTCCACATCACCGGCGACGCCGACGCCGACCGCCTGCTCTCCGACGACGACTTCGCGCTGCTCACGGGCATGCTGCTCGACCAGCAGGTGCCGATGGAGACGGCGTTCGCGGGGCCCGCGAAGCTGCGCGAGCGGCTCGACGGCCTCGACGCATCCGCCATCGCCACGATGGATCCGGAGGCGTTCCAGGCGGCGTTCGCCGAGAAGCCGGCCGTGCACCGCTTCCCCGGCTCGATGGCGAAGCGCGTGCAGCAGCTGGCCGCGGTCGTCGCCGACGAGTGGGGCGGCGACGCCGGCGCGATCTGGCGGCAGGGCGACCCCGACGGGCCGGAGGTGCTGCGCCGGCTCGAGGCGCTGCCCGGCTTCGGCGCCCAGAAGGCGCGCATCTTCCTGGCGCTGCTCGGCAAGCGGGCCGGCTTCACGGGAGCGGGGTGGGTGGATGCGTCGGCCCCATACGGCGAGGAGGGCGCGAAGCGCTCGGTGGCCGACATCACCGACGCGGCGTCGCTCGCCGAGGTGCGCGCCACGAAGCAGGCGGCGAAGGGGGCCGCGAAGGGCTAGGACGGCTCGCCGCCGCGCGGGCGCTCTCCGCCGCGCAAGGCCTCGCCGCCTCGCAAGGCCTCGCCGCCGCGCAGGGCCTGCTGCAGGCGGGCGAGCGCGACAGCGGCGGCCTCGAGCGACGCGCGCTCGTCGGCGGGCAGCGCCTCGACGGCGCGCACGATGTCTGCCGTCCACGCCTCGGCGATCGCCTCGTGCTCGGCGGTGCCCGCCTCGGTGGCCCAGACGCGCACGACGCGGCGATCCTCGGCGCTGGTCTCGCGCGCCACGAGCCCGCGCTCGCTGAGCGCCCGCAGGGCGGCGCTGGTGTTCGACTGCTTGAGGCCGAGCACCCTGGCGAGCTCGCCGACGGTCGCGCCGGGGGAGTCGACGACCTGCTTCAGCAGCGCGATCTCGGTGGTGGGGATCGGCCCGACGTCGGCACGCTCGGGGGCATGGCGGTGGATGGCCCAGGCGATCTCGCGCAGCGTCATCGCGAGCTGCGGCGCGGCGGCGAGCGCCGGCGGCGCGCTCGCGTCTCCCGGGCTGCGCTTCATGTGCGTCAGTCTAGGTTTCGCGCTCGCGCCGCCGAGCCGGTCGATCAGTAGGGCTGGGCCAGGGTGTCGAGCACCAGGTTGGTCGCGGCGATGTTGTCGAAGCCGGGCTTCTTGCCCTTCTCCCACTCGGCGATCGCGAGGCACGTGTCGACGACCAGCTTGCAGCGCTCGTAGCGGCGCTCCGTGTAGGCGTCGAAGGCGGCCTCGAAGTCGTCGTTCTTCGCGAGCTCCTCGGCGAGCACGATGCCGTCCTCGATGGCCTGCGCGGCGCCCTGGCCGAGGTGCGGCGTGACGGTGTGCACGGCGTCGCCGATGAGCACCACGCGGCCGCGGTGCCACGGCGCGGGCGAGATGAGCGACTCCTCGGGGCGGATGACGATGTCGGCGCCCTCCTCGAGGAACTCGTCGCGGAACCGCCCCGTGAGGCCGTTGAACCCCTTGAGCTTCTCGACCAGCGCCGGGTAGACGTCGTCGCCCTTCGGGCGCTGGTCGCGCTCGACCTCGATGTTCAGGAAGAAGTAGGCGAGATCCTTGCCGATCGGCACGAAGCCGGCCATGCCGCCGGGGCCGGGCTGCAGCAGGATGCGGTCGATCTCGGGCAGGCGGGGCATGTTGACGCGGAAGGCGCTCTGGCCGATGTAGTACGGGCGCAGCTCCTCGTCGAGCACGTGGTTGCGCACCACCGAGCGCACGCCGTCGGCGCCGACGACCAGGTCGAATCGGCGCTCGCGGCCGTCGGAGGCGTGCACGGTGACGCCCGACGCACCCTGCTCGAGCGAGACGAAGTCGGTCGAGTAGACGATCTCGACGCCCACTTCGAGCGCCCTCGACGTCAGGATCTCGTGCAGGCGCGGCCGCGTGATGCCGTTCATCGCGGGGTAGTCGCCGCCCTCGATCTTCGTCGCCTTCATGTCGAACAGCAGGTTGCCGTCGACGTCGTACATCGAGCCCCACTCGGTGGCGCCGTAGCCGTCGGCCATGCAGGCCTCGGCGCAGCCGATCGCGTCGAGCGCGCGCATCGCATTGGCGGGCTGGATGATGCCCACGCCCCAGACGGAGGAGTGCACGTCGGCGTGCTTCTCGATGACGGTGACGTCGAAGCCGGCGTTCGCTCGGAGCGCGATGGCGGTGGCGAGCCCGCCGATGCCTCCGCCGACGACCAGGATGCTGCGGTTCATGGGGTGTCCCTCGCTCCGGCCCGCCGACGCACCCTTGCGCCGGACCAACGGGCCGTCGATCTACCAATCGACATATATATCTTCACATAGGGGTCGGATGCGGTGCGATGCTCTGCGTGCACCCTCAGGTTGCGCTCGGTGCATGACCGCAGCAGACGGTCGGCAGGTCTCGCGCCGGGGCTACGCTGGCGACGACCTGCGAGGGAGCCACGATGCGAGCGCTGATCCAGGATGGCTACGGGCCGCCCGAGGCCCTGCGCATGGGCGAGCGGCCCGTGCCCCAGCCCGGCGAGGGCCAGGTGCTCGTGCGCGTGCGGGCGGCGTCGCTCAACGGCTCGGATCGCGAGCACCTCGCGGGCCGGCCGCTCTACGCCCGCCTGGGCGGGCTGCGGCGCCCGCGCCATCCGGTGCCGGGCTCCGACGTGGCCGGCACGGTCGAGGCGGTCGGCGCCGGGGTCAGCGCCTTCGTGCCCGGCGACGAGGTGTTCGGCGAGCTCGAGGGCTACCGCGGGGCGCTGGCGGAGTACGCCGTGGCGTCCGCTCGGCTGCTCGCGCCGAAGCCACCAGCCCTCTCGTTCGTGCAGGCCGCGGCGATCCCGCAGGCCGGGTGCATCGCGCTGCGCGCCACCGCCGGGCTGCACGCGGGCGACCGTGTGCTCGTGAACGGCGCGGGCGGCTCCGGCGGCGCCTTCGTGCTGGCACTGGCTCGGCAGCTCGGCGCGCAGGTCACCGCCGTCGATCGCGCCGGCAAGGCGGCGCACATGGTCCGCGCCGGCGCGGACCGCACGGTCGACTTCGCCGCGCACGACTGGGCCGATGAGCGAGCGTCCTACGACCGCATCGTCGACCTGATCGGGCATCGCGGCCCGCAACGGGTGCATCGGACGCTGCGGCCCCAGGGCGCGTACCTCGTCGTGGGCGGCAGCACCGGGGTGCTGCTGGCGACCGCGATCGCCGGGCCCCTGCTCGGTCGGGCGACGGGCAAGCGCGTGCGGATGCTGGTGGTGCCGCAGTCGCGCACGCTGCTCGAGGAGGTCACTGCCATGCTCACCGTCGACGACGTCGACCGCGCCATCGACGGCGTGCACCCCTTCGACGAGGCGCCTGCGGCGCTCGCGCGGCTCGCGGCCGGAGACGCCCTCGGCAAGATCGTCGTCGAGATGCCCTGACGCTCGGGCAGCGGGGCGGCGGGGCAGGGGGGCAGCGGGGCGGCGGTCTGGCGGTGCAGCCTGAGCCGAGGGACCGACGCCGGCCCGTCGTCCGACGGGGGTCGGCTTCTCCACAGCGTTGGCCTTCATCGAAGCGCATGTCAGCGGCTCTCGATAGTCTGTTCCCAACAGACGTTCGAAGGCCGCCGATGCTCACGCCGACGCGGGCCGCGATGACGGGAGGCGATGGTGCCGACGATGGAGCAGGGCACGGTCGAGGCGGGCGATCCCGCGCTGACCGACCTTGTCCATGCGGTGCGATCGGCTCGATCGTTGCTGGGCCGTTCGTCATCGCTGTCCCTCGCGTCCGACGCAGTCGTGACCGAGCTGCTCGGCGGCGTCGCCGAGCTCTCCCGAGCCGTCGATGCGCTGCAGGTGCGCATCGCCGGCGAGGTCGCGGAGCGCTCGAGGGGTGCGGCCGAGCAGTCGCTGTGCAAGAAGCTCGGTGCGCGCAGCGCGAAGGAGGCGATCGCGACCGCGTTCGGGTCGCGCTCGCGGGCGGCGGCCGATCTGCTGCTGCTCGCGACCGCCACGGCGAGCGCTGTCGGCGTCTCCGGCACCCCGGTTCCGGCCCGCTTCCCGCAGGTGGGAGTCGCGCTCGACGAGGGTGCGCTGTCGCTACCCCAGGCGCTGTCGATCGTGCGGGTGCTCGAACCGGCGGCGCCGCGCGCCGCCGCCGACGAGCTGACCTGGGCAGAGGGGGCGCTCGTCGATGCGGCGGTCGACGCCGAGTGGCCGCTCGGGCCCGAGCTGCTGACGGAGCAGGGCCGCCTCTATGCCGCGATCCTCGACCCCGACGGGATCCTGCCCGACGCCGAGCGGCAGCGGACGCTGCGCTCGGCCTCCATCCACAGGCGGCGCGACGGCATGTGGCGCACCGAGATCATCAGTCCCGCCGAGGAGGGCTCGGCCCTCAAGGCACTGCTGGATGCGTTCACAGGGCCGCGCGTGGAGGTGCGCTTCCGTGACGACATCGATCCCGCCGCGTCAGGCGTGCGCGAGGGGACCGACGGCAGCGAAGCCCATTGTGGCGACGGCCGCGACGGCCGCGACGGTGACGACGGGGGCTCGGGTGGCGACGGCGGGACGCCGGTGATTGAAGCGCATGACGAGCGCACGCTCGAGCAGAAGCGCCACGACGTGCTTGTCGGGATCCTCCGCGAGGCGGCCGGGACCCGCGCGCCGAAGGCGGGCGGGGAGCCGCCGGTGCTCGTGCTCAGCGGCACCATCGCGGCCTACCAGGTCTACCTGCAGGGCATCCGCCACACCGCCGGCTACCTCACCGTCGAGCACACCGGCGACCTGCTGCCGATGGCGTGGGTCGACCGCCTCGTGTGCGACGGAGACGTGCAGCTCTCCATCGCCGATGAGCATCACCACACGCTGGTCCTGGGTCGCACCGAACGGCTGTTCACGCGAGCGCAACGACGTGCGCTCGCGCGGCGCGACCGGGGTTGCGCGGTCAAGGGGTGCGGGGCCCCGCCGGCGTGGTGCGAGGCGCACCACATCGTCGCCTGGCAGGCCGGCGGCGCCACCGACCTCGACAATGGGATCCTGCTGTGCTCGCACCACCATCACGAGGTGCACGCCGGCAGGCTGCGGGTCGAGCCCACCGGCCGCGGGCCGGGCAGCTGGCGCATCGTCGCCCGGCTGGCGCCGGTGCGCCTCTCCCGCATGGCACTGCTGCCGCAGCCCGACCCCGCTGATGCCGCAGCATCGCTGGCGCGACCTGTCGACGACTCGGGCGAGCCAGCGGGCGGCAAGCCCGCGGGCCGCACGAGCGACAGCATGGCCGCGGGTCGCACGAGCGACAGCATGGCCGCGGGTCGCACGAGCGACAGCATGGCCGCGGGTCGCACGAGCGACAGCATGGCCGCGGTCTCCGCGCCCGATCTCGCGGTCCGTGTCCCCGAGCGACCACCGTCNTCTCCGCGCCCGATCTCGCGGTCCGTGTCCCCGAGCGACCACCGTCAGCGAGTCGACGCTTGGATCGGCCGAGGCGGGTCGAACCGGCCATCGTCGATCAGCGCCGACAGCGCCGGCGGCGTCGGCGGCGCGATCCGTCCGCGGTCGAGTCGCGCCTGCATGCTGGGCTCGATGCGCGAGCGGCGGCAGCCAGCGGGGCGGCGTGCCCGGCAAGAGCCGATCTCCGGTTCCCGCACATGCGTCTCCGCAGATGATGGACGGACGAGCGGTCGTCGGCCGAGCGGTTGCCGGGCATGCGGTCAGAGCAGACGACACCGGCACGGCACCGGCGGCGGCGAGCTCAGTCGGCGAGCACTGCGACCAGGTCGGCGTGCACGAGCGCGCCGCCGTCGAGCTGCGCAGCGACCACCTGTCTCGCCGGGCGCGACGACGCATCCGGGAACATCGCGAGCCACTCGCGGTTGAGCGCGTCGCGGTCGCGGTAGTCGGCGAGCCAGAAGGTGAGCTTGAGGATGTTGTCGGTCGAGCCGCCGGCGGCGGTCATGAGCGCCCGGATGTGGCCGAAGACGACGGCCATCTGGGCGTCGAGCCCCTCCGCCATCGCGCCGGTCTGCGGGTCGCGACCGGTCAGCACCCCGGAGGAGAGGTGCTGCCCGATGCGGCTCGCCGCGGGGATCGGGTTCTCGTGCGAGAAGCCGGGGATGTGGATGCTGACGCGGCGGGCCATGCGGCTATCGTGCCGCAGGCTCGGAGTCTCGCCCGCGCAGCTGCGTGGGAGCGGGCTCGGCGACCACGGTGTTCTCGATGGCGCCGAGTCCTTCGATCTCGGCACGGACCACGTCGCCGACCTTGAGGAACCTGCCGGTCGGCGCGCCGATCCCCGCTGGCGTGCCGGTGGCGAGGATGTCGCCCGGCTGCAGCGTCATCACCTGCGACAGGTAGGCGATCTGCTCGTAGATGTCGTAGATCATGTCGTTGGTCTGGAAGTCCTGCCGCACCTCGCCGTTGACGGTGAGCCGCATGCGCAGGTCGAGGGGATCGGCGATCTCGTCGTCGGTCGTCAGCCATGGACCGATGGGCCCGTGCGTGTCGAACGACTTGCCGAGCGTGAACGTGGGGGAGCGCTTCTGGAGCCAGTCGCGCACCGACACGTCGTTCGCCACCAGGTAGCCGGCGATCACCGAGCGGGCGTCCTCCACCGAGACGTGCCGGCAGGCCCGGCCGATCACGACGGCCAGCTCGATCTCGTAGTCGAGCGCATCCGACACGATCGGCTTGTGGATGTCGTCGTGCGGGCCGACGATGCAGGAGACCTGCTTGTTGAACCACAGCTGGCTGGTCGGCGTGGGGATGCCCGCAGCCGCGGCCTCCTCGGCGTGCTCCTTGTAGTTCATGCCGATGCCGAGGTACTTCTGCGGGTCGTCGATCGGCGCCTCGAGGTGCACGTCGACCAGCGCGTGGGTCGCCCCGGTCGCGCCCTCGATCGCGGGCCGCAGCTCGGCCAGTCGGGGCAGGATCGCCTTGAGCGAGGTGCCGACGCCGGGCACGTCGCTGACGTCCACGAGCGTGTCGCCGTCGACGCGGCCGATGCGGATGCCACCGTCGCCGGCGCGGAACCTGGCGAGCCTCATGCGCGGGCCCCCTTGGCCTGCTCCGAGGGCAGCGTGCCCCATGCCTGCTCGCCCGCGGGCGTCATCTGGAACGACAGGAAGCGCCAGCCGAGCGCCGCGTCGTCGGCGCGCACGAGCACCTGGGTGGCGACGCCGCCCAGCGTGCGCTCGCCGCCCTCCTTGGTGCGCAGGCGGTTGACGAGCTCGCCGGTCATGATCGCTACGTCGCCGACGAGGCGGATCGTGAGCTCGCCGCGGCTGGTGCCCAGGTAGGGCCGCCGCATCGCGACGTGCTCGAGCAGCTGCTGCTTGGTGTGCGACAGGCCCGGCGCGTGGATGTGCACGAGCGACGCGTCGAACAGGTCGTCCAGCGTGTCGAGGTCGCCCTCGAGCAGCGCCTGCAGGCGGCGCTCCTCGACGGCGCGCAGCGCGGCTGCGGTGGCCTCGTCGGCCACGACGACGGATGCGGTGGTCGCCATGGTCACGACGCAGCGCTCTCGCTGGCGACTTCCCAGGTGCGGAAGCCGGTCGCCTCGATCTGGTCGACGCCGGGTCGGGGCTGGCCGACGAGGCGGTGGTAGCCGGAGAAGATCTCGTCGGCCTCGGCGAGCGGCAGCACCTGCTCGATGTCGCAGAAGGGCTTGCCGTCGGTGCGCTCGGCGACCATGCGGCGGATCACCTCGTATCCCTCGCCGCGCATCGACATGATGATGCGGTTCACCGGCACCCGACGGGCCTCGTCGTAGGCGACGAACGCGTCGTGCGGGTCGTCGTGGGCGGCGAGCTGCTCGGCGACGACGCGGGCATCGAGGAAGGCCTGGCAGACGCCGTTGCCGCCGCGCGGGTACATCGCGTGCGCCGCGTCGCCGAGCAGCACCACGCGCCCGTCGACCCAGTCGTCGAGCGGCTCGTGGCGGATGAGGGGGAAGAGGTAGACCTCGCGAGCGTCGCGCATGAGCTGCTGCACGTCGACGAAGTCGATGTCCACCGTCTCGTAGAGCGGCACGATGTCGTCCACCGACCCGAGCTGGTTCCAGTCCTCGATGGTCTCCTCCGCCTCGACCTCGACGACCCAGTTGATGAGCTGCTTGCCGGTGCCCTCGAAGTCGTCGGCGATCGGGTAGACGATCATCGTCGAGATGCGCGGGTCGCCGATGTGCAGGATCGTGTGGCCGTCGCGGATCGGCTCGCGCAGCGTCGTGCCGCGGTACATCGTGATGCCCGAGTAGACCGGCTCCGACTGGTTCGGGTGCATCTGCCGGCGCACGGGCGACTTGATGCCGTCCGCGGCGATGGCGGCGTCGTGGCGCACCTGCGAGGTCGACCCGTCGCGGTGCTCGATGTCGAGCGTGACGCCCGCGTCGTCCTGCGCGTAGCCGACGACGCGGGCGCCGAGCACGACCGAGTCGGCGCCGAGGCGCTCGAGCACGGTGCGGTAGAAGAGCATCTGCAGCGAGCCGCGGTGCACGAAGCGCTGCTCGTGCTCGTAGCCCATGTGCACGCCGCACTTCTCGGCGTAGATCTCCTGGCCGTAGTGGTTGAAGAAGATCGAGTCGACCGCATCGACCGACATCGCGCGGAACTCCTCGAGCAGTCCCAGCTCCTCGATCTCCTTGACGCCGTAGACCTTGATGTCGACGCCGACGCCGAGCGGCTTGAGCTCGGGGACCGACTCGTAGATGACCGGGCTGAAGCCTTGGGCGTGCAGCCGCAGCGCGGTGACGAGGCCCCCGGGGCCTGCGCCGATGATGGCGATGTCGAGCATGGTGCTCCTCTCGTGGTGCGCGCATCCTCGCGCGCACGGCGTGGTTCGGATGAGGTGGATGGGTTCCGACGGTCAGACGACGTCGGCGGTCTGGGTGGCGAACAGGTCGGCGAGGAACTGGCTGGTGGCCTGCCATGCCCGCTCGGAGGCTCGCGCGCTGTACGCGACGCCCGGCGGCATGCCGGGCAGGTCGCTCTTCGGATTCGTGAACGCGTGCTCGACGCCGCTGTAGAGGTCGAGCTCCCACTCGATGCCGGCGGCGTCGAGGTCGTCGAGCAGCGCCTCGCGCTGCCCGCGCGTGGCCATGGGGTCTGCCGAGCCGGTGCAGATGAGCGCGCTCGCGCCCCGGGTGGGAGCCGACCAGTCGCGGTCGAGCAGGTCGAGGCCGCCGTGGATGCTGACCGCGCCGAGCACATCGCCGCCGGTGCGCACGTACTCGAGCGCGCCGGCACCGCCGAAGCAGTACCCGATCGCGACGATGCGCGCCGGGTCGACCTCGGGCTGCGCGGCCGCGACCGTGTGCGCGGCCGCGACCCGACCCATCCACTCGCCTCTGTCTGCGGCCATCGCGCCGATCAGCGGCCCGATCTCGGCGCCGCCCCCAGGCGTTCGGCGGTCGCCCCAGATGTCGGCGGCGAAGACCGCGAAGCCGAGCGAGGCGTATCGCCGGGCCTGCGCGATCAGGTGCTCGCCGATGCCGAACGCGTCGTGCAGCAGCAGCACCGTGGGCAGCCCGGCCTGGTGCCCGGCGGTCGTCTCCGGTGCGACGAGCAGCCCCAGCATGCGGGTGCCGTCGTGGATGTGCTCGATGTCGCGAGCGATCAGCGCAGCCATGGCGCACCTTCCGGGGGCGTGGACGGGAGGGCATCCCGTCGCCCCGTCAGGCGGGGCGCGAGTGCTTGAACCAGTCGGTGATGAAGTTCAGGAAGATCTTGACCCGCTCCGGGGTGGCGTCGCCCGGCGCGTGCACCGCGTAGAGCGAGCGCGTCGGCGGCGGCAGGTCGGGCAGCACCTCGACCACCTCGTCGACCCGCTCCGAGTGCTGCACCAGCGTGCGCGGCACGTGCCCGATGCCGCAGCCCAGCTCGATCATCTGCTCGATGATCGAGTAGGCGTTCGCGGTCACCGCGGGGTTCTGCACCCGCAGCCGGGTGGCATCGTCGCCCTCGCCCAGATGCCACACCGGGTCGCCCGTGTGCGTCAGCAGGTCGTGCTCGCCGAGGTCGCCCGGCGACTCCGGCGTTCCCCGCAGCGCCAGGTAGTCCTGCGACGCGGCCAGCATGAACGGCAGGTCGGTGATGCGCCGCACCTTCACCCGCGAATCGGCGGGGTGCCGCGCGTGGAAGGCGATGTCGAAGCCCTGATCGAGGAAGTCGTGCAGGCGATCCGAGATGCCGCCCAGCTGCAGCCGCACCCTGATGCCCGGGTGCTCGTGCCGGAACGCGCCGATCGCGAGGCCCAGCTCCTGCAGGCCGATCCACTTCGGGCTGATGATCGACAGCCGGCCCTCGGCCGACGCCTTGGTCTGCGTGAGCTGGGCATCCTGATCCTCGATCTCCACGAGGATGCGCTCGGCGAACTCCGCGTACTGCGTGCCGTCGGGCGTCAGGCTCACCGAGCGGGCCGTGCGGTTCACGAGCCGCACCCCGAGCTGGCTCTCCAGGTCGGCCACGTGCCGCGAGACCAGCGAGGGCGAGATGTTCAGCTCTGCCGCCGCCGCGCTGAACGAGGGCGCATGAGCGACCGAGACCAGTGTGCGCATGACGGCGAACCGATCCACGATCGCGCCCCTCCAGGTCGTCCAGCGTGCGCCGGGGACGCTCGGCGGCGTCGGCGCACTGCTTCGAAGCGTACTGCTGCACGAGGTCCCCTCCCGGCTCGGCGTCGATGCCGGTCGGTGCCGGCGGATGCGTCGTCAGGCTAACCGCGCGGGTGCCGTCGGGAGCCTGCGGACGGTGCAACCTGATCGTGCATCCGATCGACTGCCTCGGCGCCCTGGGCCGCCCTACTGTGACGAGCATGACCGTCGTCGACATCAACATCCATCACCTGCCCGAGGACCTCTTCTCGAACGAGAAGATCCTGAACGGGTTCCTCAACAGCGCGCCCCGGGGGTTCGGTGAGATCGCGACCGTCAAGACGATGGAGTCGGGCAAGCGACAGCTGATCCTCGAGAAGCCGGCCGGGTTCCAGAACCTCAACTACGTCGAGGGCGACTACTCGGCCGAGGCGAAGCTCGCGGCGATGGACGAGGCCGGCGTCGACTACGGCATCATGCGCGTGCCCGTCTGGCAGGAGTGGCTCGACCTCGAGACCTGCCGGGCCGTCAACGACAACGCCGCCGAGATCGTCAAGCGCTCCGGCGGGCGCCTCTTCTCGACGGCCTGCGTGCCGCCGTGGGGCGGCAAGGAGAACGTCGACGAGCTGAAGCGCTGCCTCGACGAGGGCGCGGTGGGCGTGCAGCTCGCCTGCCACTACGGCCAGCTGTACCTCGACGACGCGGCCTTCCGCCCCTACCTCGAGGTGCTCAACGAGCTGAACGTGCCGGTGATCGTGCACCACACGCCGCTGCCGGTGGAGTGGAAGTCGGTCATCGACTACACGAACCTGCGCCGCGAGTACGGCCGCATCGTCGACCAGGCGACCGCCGTCGGCCGCGAGCTCTTCTCGGGCATGTTCGACGAGCTGCCCAACCTGCGGTTCATCCACACGATGCTCGGCGGCAACTGGTTCTCGAACACCGCGCTGCTGACTCCCCACGCTCCCAGCAAGCAGGAGGCGATGCAGCGGCTCGACGCCACCGGCGGCGAGAAGATCGAGCGCTACCTGCGCGAGAACATCTTCTTCGACCTGACGCACCCGCACTCGTGGGGCAAGACGCAGATCGAGGCGGCGCTCAAGATCAACGGTGCCGACCACTACATGTTCGGCTCGTCGTTCCCGGTGTTCTACAGCTGGATGAGCCAGGGCGTCGAGTTCATGAAGCACGAGATCGAGATCTCCGACGCTGACCGTGAGGCCGTGATGTCCG
Source organism: Agrococcus beijingensis (assembly GCF_030758955.1). Classification (NCBI taxonomy): domain Bacteria; kingdom Bacillati; phylum Actinomycetota; class Actinomycetes; order Micrococcales; family Microbacteriaceae; genus Agrococcus; species Agrococcus beijingensis. The sequence continues at coordinate 1,933,833 of NZ_CP132360.1, forward strand.
GCAACGCGAAGCGGATGTTCAACCTCCCCATCTAGCAGTCACTGCAGCAGGCCCTCCGAGAGCAGACCTGTTGCACCGCGGCACACTCGCTGTACAGTGTGCAAACTGAACTGTCGCGGAGCAAAGCGCAGCACCCCGAACTGCAGCACCCCGAACTGCAGAACCCGGTGCGGCGCCGCCAGCCCGATCACGACAGCCCACGCGCAACGGAGCGCAGAAGGAGCACCCGATGGCCGACACCTCGACCAAGACGGCACCCGCCGCGAGCACGCCCACGCCCGCGCCGGCCGTTCGCGCGCCCTGGATCCGCGACGCCTCGGCGCGCTACGCGGTGATCGGCGTCTGGGTGCTCATGGCAGCGCTGTTCGCGGTGCTCATCCCGCAGACCTTCCTGACCGCCGGCTCGTTCCGCACCATCTTCGGCGGGCAGCAGGCGCTCGTCTTCCTGGCCGCCGCGCTGCTGGTGACGATCATCGTGGGCGAGTTCGTCGACATGTCGATCGCCCAGAACTTCGGCCTCGCCGCGATCCTCGTGCCGGTGCTGCACGTCACGCACGGCTGGGACGTCTGGCTGGCGTCGCTCCTCGCGATCGTCGTGGCGACGATCGTCGGCCTGGTCAACGGGCTGCTGGTGGTCAAGCTGGGCGTGAACACCATCGTCGTCACGCTCGGCATGGGCACGTTCCTGTTCGGCATCGCCCTCTGGGCGAGCAACCTGATGCCGGTCAGCGGCCTGCCCGCCTGGTTCGGCCAGCTCGTGCTCGTCAACTTCCTCGGCCTGCCGGTGAGCTTCTACCTCGGCCTCATCCTCATGCTGGCCTTCGCCTACGTGCTGGCCTTCACGCCGCTCGGGCGCAACATGCGCTTCGTCGGCGAGAACCGCGAGGTCTCGCGCCTCGCCGGCGTGCGCGTGACGCGCATCCGCATCGGTGCCTTCACCACCGCCGGCCTGATCGCCGGCCTCGGCGGCGTGATCACCTCGGCCGCCACCGGCGGCTTCGACCCGAACGTGGCCAACGTCTACCTGCTGCCGATGTTCGCCGCGGCCTTCCTCGGCACCGCCATCCTGCAGCCGGGCCGCTTCAACCCGCTCGGCACGCTCGTCGCGGTGTACTTCCTCGCCACCGGCGTGCTCGGGCTCCAGCTGCTCGGCGCCACTTCGTGGGTCTCGAGCGTCTTCTACGGCGGCGTCCTCGTCGTCGCCGTCACCATCTCCACCGTCCTCAACAAAGCCCGCTGAGCTCCCCAGGCTCACCCAGCGGACCCAACCTCCACGCAACGACGCCAAGGAGTCACCATGCGAACCACCACCATTCGGGCCCGCCGCGCGCGCGCCCTCGCCGCGGTCGGCGCGGCCGCCGTGCTCGCGCTGAGCGCCTGCTCGACCGCCGAGCCGGCCGAGACGACCGAGCCCACCGCAGCCGAGTCCGAGGCGCCCGAGACCGAAGCCCCGGGCAACGACCTCGACGCGGCGCTCGCCGCGCTGCTCGAGCCGCGCGACGCGTACCCCGTGCCCGACTCGCCCACCGGCGACGTCGCCTCGCTCGCAGGCTCGACGGTCTACTACGTGCCGCTCACGCAGCAGGCGCCGCAGTTCTCGGTCACCGGCGTCGCCGTGACCGAGGCCTTCGCGGCGGTCGACATCGACGTGCAGATCTGCAACGGCAACGCGACGCCCACCGACGTCAGCGCGTGCATCACGCAGGCCACGCAGGCCGACGCATCCGCCATCATCACCGACGCCGTGCCCTACGGCATGGCGGCGAACGCCCTCGACGCGGCGCAGGCCGCCGGCATCCCGGTGGTGCAGAACAACAACGCCGAGACGCCCGACCACCCGGCCTCCGACACGCTGCTCTACGCGCCCGACGGCTCGGCCGAGCAGATCATCGCGCACATGCAGTGGATCGCCTCCGACTCCGACGGCGCCGGCACCGTGCTCGTGAACAAGGCCGCCGACGGCGCCTCGGTGCCCGTCACCACCGCGGCGCTCGCCGAGGCCGAGGCCGAGTGCCCCGACTGCACCGTGGTCGTCAACGACGTGACGAGCGCCAACTTCGGCCTCATCGCGCCGTCGACCAGCTCGGCGCTGCTGCGCGAGCCGAACGTCGAGTACGTGCTGACGCAGTACGCCATCCACCTGCAGCCCACGCAGGGCGGCGTCGAGCAGGCCGGCCGCGCGGCCGACACGAAGGGCGTCGTCGGCGCCTCGCAGCTCGGTGCGCTCCAGCAGCTGGCCTCCGAGAACTTCCTCTACGCGGCCACCGGCCAGGCGTCGGTGTTCCAGGGCTGGGTCGTCGCCGACCTCGCCATGCGCGCCGTGCTCGGCTCCGACATCCCCGAGTACGAGATCCCCGTGCGCCTCTTCACCCGCGAGACGATCGGCGAGGTGAACCTCACCGCCGAGGGCGAGGCCTCGGGCGAGTGGTTCGGCCCGGCGACCTTCCGCGAGGACTTCCTCGCCAACTGGGGCGCCGAGTGACCATCGCCCACTCGCCGGAGCCGCGGGCAGCAGTGCCCGCGGCTCCGGCCCCCCGGCTCTCGGTCGAGTCGCTGTCGATGACGTTCGGCGCGGCCCGCGTGCTGCGCGACGTGCACATCGAGGTGCGGCCGGGCGAGATCCACGGCCTGGTCGGCCAGAACGGCTCGGGCAAGTCGACCCTCGCCAAGGTGCTGACCGGCCTCTACCGGCCCGACCCGGGCACGGTGGTGTCGGTCGACGGGCAGCCGCTGCCGCTGCCGATCCGCCCCCACCAGGCGCGCGGCTACGGCATGTCGGTGGTGCACCAGAACCTCGGCCTGATCCCGAGCATGACCGTGATCGAGAACATGCGGATGGGTCGTCTGCGTGCCGCGGGCCCGTTCCGTCGCATCGACTGGGCGCGTGAGCGCGCCGAGGCGACCGACGCCTTCGAGCGCATCGGCCGCCTGGTGCCGCTCGACTCGCGCGTCTCCTCCCTGAGCGAGGAGAGCCGCACCGCGGTCGCGATCGCCCGCGTGCTGCAGGACGCCACGCCGGGCGAGGGCCTGATCATCTTCGACGAGTCGACGCGCGCCCTCGGGCGACGCGCCCTCGAGAGCTTCTACCGCGACCTCGATGAGATCGTCGCGACCGGCACCTCGGTGCTGCTCATCACCCACCGCCTCGAGGAGGTCGTCGACGGCGCCGACAGCGTCACCGTGCTGCGCGATGGCCGCATCGTCGAATCGGGCCGGCAGGTGGAGGGCATGACCGAGCAGGAGCTCACGAGCCTCATCCTCGGCCGCGACATCATCGACCTCGGCGAGCGCATCGCCCACGCCCGCACCGACGATGCACCCAGGGTGCGCGTCGAGGGCCTGACGGGCCTGCGCATCCGCGATCTCACCCTCGAGCTGCAGCAGGGCGAGGTGGTCGGCGTCACCGGGCTCGGCGGCTCCGCCTACGACGACGTGCCCTACCTGCTGAGCGGCGTCGCTCCGGCGACCGCGGGCACGATCGAGCTGCCCGACCAGACGATCGAGCTCTCCGGCCTCAGCCCGGCCGACGCGATCGCCCAGGGGATCGCCATCGTGCCGGAGGGCCGCGAGCACTCCGGCCTCGCGATGGGCATGACGGTGATCGAGAACACCGCCTTCCCGCAGACCGCCCGCACGAAGCGACTGCTCAGCGTGCTGCCTCGCGCCGCCGAGCGCGAGCTCGCCGAGCAGTGGATCGAGAGGCTCGACGTGCGCCCGCCGCGCGCCGATGCCGTCGTCGGCACCTTCTCGGGCGGCAACGCGCAGAAGGTCTTCATCGCGAAGTGGCTCGCCACCGACCCGAGGCTGCTGCTGCTCCACGAGCCGACGCAGGCGGTCGACGTCGGCGCCCGCCAGACGATCGTCGAGGCGGTGCGCGAGGCGGCGAAGGATCGCTTCGTGCTGGTCGCCGGCGGCGACGAGAACGAGCTGGCGCTGCTGTGCGACCGGGTGCTCGTGTTCGTCGACGGTCGCGTCGACCAGGAGCTCACGGGCGACCTGACCCCCGACCGCATCGTGCAGGCCATCTATGCCGGCAGCGCCCGCGCCAAGCTGCGCGACCGCACGCTCACCGGCACGCTGATCATGAACACCCCCGAGCTCGAGGCCGCGCTGGCCGAGGAGCCGAGCGCCCCCGGCGAGGAGACCCGATGAGCGACCAGGGGGGCGAGCGGCTCGACGACTTCTTCTCGACGGCGCGCGTGACCGGCACCGATGAGCGCATCGAGCTCGCCGGCACCGACTTCCGGCCGTTCCTCTACCCGCTCGACGACGAGACGCTCGCGCCCTGGCGCGGCATGGGCTACCAGGAGTTCGCCGACGCGCGCCGCGATGACCGGTTCCTGCAGGCGCTGCTCGACGACTGGAACGCGCTCCTCGACGAGCCGTTCGTGGGCGTGACCTCCGACGGCACGGTGCGCGAGGGGCTGTACGAGCTGCCGGCGGCCGAGACAGGGCATGACACGGCGGATGCGTCGGCGGACGACCGCGGGATCGTCGCGGCCGCAGAGCAGCTGCTCGCCTCGCTCTCCGACGCCGAGCGCGCCGAGCTGCGCCACCCGCTCGACGCGAGGGAGTGGCGCGCCTGGAGCAACCCCGAGTTCGTCTTCCACCGCGTCGGCCTGCGGCTCGAGGATCTCGCCGAAGCGCAGGTGGCGGCGGTGCTGGCGATCGTCGAAGCCTCGCTCAGCCCCGCAGGGTACGCGCGGGTGATCGAGGCGATGGAGCTCAACGGGTTCCTCGGCGAGCTCACCGAGCTGCCGACGATCCTGGGCGAGCGCAGCTACTTCTTCGCGCTCTACGGCGACCCGGCATCCGCCGAGCCCTGGGGCTGGCAGCTGTTCGGCCATCACGTCGCCGTGCACTTCGTCACCGTCGGCGGCCGGCACGTCGTCGCGCCGGTGTTCATCGGCGGCGAGCCGGCGCTCGCCGACGGCAGCCGGGAGCCGCTGTTCGCGGAGCGCGAGGCGACCGCCCTCGCGCTCGCGGCCTCCCTCACCGACGAGCAGCGCGCATCCGCCGTCGTCTTCGAGTCGGTGCTCGACCCCCGCATGCCCGAGGGCCGCCTGCACCCCGCCGACGAGCGGCACCTGGCCGGCGCGTTCCGCGACAACCGGCTGATCCCGTACGAGGGCATCTCGGCCTATGACCTCGACGACGAGCAGTGGGCGCTCGTGGTCGCGATCGTCGACGACTTCCTGCTGCTGCTGCGCGACGACCAGCGGGCGCTCACCCTCGCCGACGTCGAGGCTCATCGCGACGACACGTGGTTCGCCTGGTACAGCGGCACGGACGGCACCGAGCCGTTCTACCTGCGGATCCAGAGCCCGGTGATCGTCGCCGAGCTCGATCACCATGCCGGCGTCTGGCTGAGCAACCGGGTGCCGCAGCGGTTCCACGTGCACACGATCCTGCGCCTGCCCAACGGCAACGACTACGGCCGCGCGTACATCGAGCAGTGGCGCCGACGCCGCACGACCACGGAGGACTGAGCATGCTGCCCGTCACCAACTTCGACCCGCCCTTCGCCGTCACCCGCGCGAGCCACGTCTCGCTCGCGGTGACCGACCTCGAGGCGAGCCGCGACTTCTACCGCGACGTGATCGGGCTGGTCGTCACCGAGGAGACCGACGACGCCGTGTACCTGCGCGGCCTCGAGGAGGCGGCGCACCACTCGCTCGTGCTCGAGCGGCAGGCCGAGGCGAAGGCGCTGCGGGTGGGCCTGCGCGTGCGCGAGGACACGGACATCGTCGCGGCCGAGCGCTGGTTCGCAGCCAACGGCATCGAGCACGAGCGGGTGGAGCGGGCGCACCAGGGCCCGACGATCCAGTTCACCGATGCGGTCGGCACGCGCATGGAGCTCACCTCGTCGATGACGCAGGTGCCGCGCAGGATGCAGGAGTTCCATGAGTTCGTCGCGGGCGCCCCGCAGCGGCTCGACCACTTCCAGGTGGTCACCCACGACGTGCAGACGGCGACCGACTTCTGGACGGGGCTCGGCATGCGCATGGCCGAGTACACCGCCACGGACGGCACCGACGAGCTGTGGGGCACGTGGATGGAGGTGAAGGGCAACACGCACGACCTGGTCTTCACGAACGGCCGCGGCCCGCGTCTGCACCACTTCGCCTACACGGTGCCCGACGCCACCGCGCTGCTGCACGCCGCCGACGTGGCGGGCAGCCTCGGCTTCGGCGACGAGATCGACCGCGGCCCGGGCCGCCACGGCATCTCGAACGCGCTCTTCCTCTACCTGCGCGACCCCGACCAGCACCGCATCGAGCTGTTCACGACGCACTACCAGTTCATCGACCTCGAGGAGGAGCCGATCCGGTGGGACGTCTCGAACCCGCGCCGCGCCCAGCTGTGGGGCATGCCCGCGACGCGTCGCTGGTTCTTCGAGGCGAGCGAGTTCCCCGGCCAGCCCGTGCAGGAGCCGCTGCTGCAGGCGGGGCCGGCGACGCTGGAAGACGTGCTCGGGCTGCACTGATGCATGAACCTGCATGGGGCGCCTCCGGCTCGTGTGAGCCCGTGGCCGGCTGCTGAGGCTCATCCTCGAGGCTGACGAGGGCGCGATGGCGCGCGGCTAGCGTGAGGACATGACCACGCTCGCCGCCCGCGCGATCGCGCCCTTCCGGCCGCTGCCGACACCGACCGACCCCGGGCGCCTGGGTGCGATGCAGGACGCGCGCCAGCGCAGCGGCATCGTCTGGCTCGTCGCCGGCGTCGCCAGCGCGCACCTGGCCGGGCTGCAGTGGCCAGCGCTGGCGTACGGCATGGTCGGATGGGTGTGGATCGCGCTGATCGGGCTCGTCGCGGTGGCCATGCTGACGGCCGGCTTCGCCCAGCTCGCGCTGCTCGCGAGGGCGGAACCGCGGCGCATCCCGACGGCGACGACGGCCGGTGCGCTCGCCGTCGTGGGCGTGCTGCTCGCGCCTGCCGCGGGCTTCCTCTGGATCGCGTTCGGCATGGTGCACGTGCTGCTGCCGGTAGCCGTCGGCGCCCTGGGCGTCGCGCTGCTGGCGCTCGATCCGAGCATGCGCGCGGGCATGCCGCGCCCGGCTGCGGGCACCCTGATCGGCACGGTCTCGGCCGCCCTGCTACTGGGGCTCGGCGTGCTCGACGCATTCGTGCTGCTGCCCATGTCGCTCGCGCCAGATGTGCCGCTGCCGGCGATCCTCGCGCAGCTGCGAGCCGCGGGCGAGGACGGCGGCATGTGGACGCCGCTGGCCTGGGCCGGCATGTGGCTGATCGCGATCGCGCTGCTCGGCATGGGGCTGCTGCGCAACCGTCGCAGCCAGCGGGGCGCGCTCGGCACGCTCCTGGCGGCCGGGGTCGTCGCGCTGTTCGCGCTGCCGATCGTGGAGTTCTCGATCGGCATGGGCGTGGCCGACACGCTGGCGACGCAGGGCGGCATGTCGACGGCGTTCCCGGCGATCTCGCTGCTCGCGGCACTGCTCGCGGCGCTCGCGGCCGGGCTGCTGATCGGCGCTCGGCAGCGCTGAGCGCAGCCGCGCTACCGCGGGCGGCGCTTCGCGCGGCCGCGCGGCAGCAGCTCGACGGTCGGCAGGCGCGGGCTCGGCAGCGTCGTGCCCGAGCCGTCGTCGACGAACCCGAAGCGCGGGCGGTCGTGCGGCGACGCATCCCGCTCCGCCATCCACTCGTCGCGTGCGCGCTCGACCGCGGCGTGGTCGGCGCCGACGAAGTTCCAGAACATCACGAACTCCTCCGGGTGCGGCACGCCGCCCAGCAGGATCGCGATGCCCTCCCCGTCGCCGGCCGAGACGATGGCGGATCCCCGGCCCGGCTCGAGCACGCCGATCTCCCCTCGGCCGATCGGCACGTCGTCGAGCGCGATGCCGTCGGTGAGCGCGAGCACGCCGTGCTCGAAGGAGCCCTCGAGCGCGAGCGCCGCCTCGCCGCCGGCCGGGATCCGCAGCTCGGCGCCGAGCATCGGCGAGAACATCGGCGCCTCGCTCGTGGCGCCGCCATACGATCCGGCGAACACCCGCGCGACCGAACCGCCGCCCAGGTCGACGACCGGCACCGCGTCGACGCCCGCGAACGACGGCGCCATGCCCTGATCCCTGAGCGGCAGCGCGGTCCACAGCTGCACGCCGTGCAGCACCGTCGTGTCGGGGGTCGAGTACTCGCTGTGCGCGATGCCGCGGCCGGCGGTCATCACGTTCACACCGCCCGGCCGCACCGTGTGGGTCGCACCGGTGGAGTCGGTGTGCGCGACGCCGCCCTCGACCAGCCACGAGACCGTCTGGAGGCCCGTGTGCGGGTGCGGGGGCACATCCATGCCCGGTCCGTCGCCGAGCACGGTGGGGCCGAAGGAGTCGGCGAAGCACCAGGCGCCGATCATGTGCCGATGCTTGTTGGGCAGGCTGCGCAGCACCGGCATGGCGCGCGGGCCGCCGAGCGGCACCTCGCGCGGCAGCAGCAGCTCGATGCCCGCCTCGTGCGCCTCGTCGATCGCGCTGCGCTCGGCGTTCTCGACCAGCAGTGCCTCGTCGTTGCTCATGGCTGCAACGCTACGGCGGATGCGTCGACGGCGGAACGCGGAGTGCTCACGTCGTCGGGGCCTCGGGTCGCGCACTGCGGATCGAGTCGTGCGGAGCGCGGCTAAAATCGACGCATGACCTCGTCGCAGCCGCCCGTCTCGCAGCCGCCGGGCTGGTACCCGGACCCCTACGCGGCGGCGCCCGGCGTCGAGCGGTGGTGGGACGGCGCGAACTGGATCGCGCAGACCCGCGATCCGGTGCCCGCCCAGCCGACCTGGTCGCCCGCGCCCTGGCAGACGCCGCCCGCTCCGGCGGCCGCCTCGACCGACGCGTCGCAGCAGCAGCTCGCCGGCTTCGGCTCGCGCGCGCTCGCCTACCTGATCGATCTCATCCCCTTCGTGGTGCTGGCCGCGATCGTGCTGGGCCAGTTCGGCTACTTCGAGATCGTCGACCGGCTCGCGGCCGGTGACGATGCCGCCCTCGCCGACCTCGAGGCGATGGCCTCCGCGGGCAGCGCGGCATCGGTCACCACGGTGGTCGTCGGCGCGATCGCCTACTTCCTCTACAACGTGGGGTTCCACCGCTGGAAGGGCCAGACGCCGGGCAAGATGCTGGTCGGCATCCGGGTGCGCATGGCCGACGATGACCGTCGCCCCACCGGCCGTGCCGCCGTCATCCGGTGGGCGGTGCAGCAGGGCGGGCCGCAGCTGCTGAGCACGGTGCCGATCATCGGCCTGTTCGCCAGCATCTTCACGGTCGTCGACCACGTCTGGCCGCTGTTCGACGCCGAGCGCCGCGCACTGCACGACAAGGCCGCCGGCACGATCGTGGTGCGCGCCCGCTAGGAGCCTGCTCCTCGGCTGCGCGGCCCCGGGCGGCGCACGCTCTCTCGCGTCACGCCGGCGCCAGCCCCAGCCAGTAGAACGACTGGGTGCCGAAGGTGAGCGAGAAGCGGCCGTCGTCGGCGATCGTCGGGAACTCGCCGCCGCCGAACAGGTCGAACAGCCGCGCGCCCGCGAACTGCTGCGCGTCGACCGTGACGTGCACCGGGTTGTGGCTGAAGGAGAAGACGCAGAGCACCGTCTCGGCCCGCGGTCCGGAGTAGGAGCCGTCGCCCTCGTAGGAGCGCACGAACGCCAGCACCGCCTCGTTGTCGGTGTCGAGCACCGTGATGTCGCCCAGCCCGAAGACCGGGTGGGCCCTGCGCACGTGCAGCACCGACCGCATCCAGTTCAGGAGGCTCGACGAGTGGGCCATCTGCGACTCGACGTTGACGGCGGAGTAGTGGTAGACGAGCGACTGCACGACGGGCAGGAAGAGCTTGCCGGGATCGGCGCTCGAGAAGCCCGCGTTGCGATCGGGCGTCCACTGCATGGGGGTGCGGGATGCGTCGCGATCGTCGAGCCAGATGTTGTCGCCCATGCCGATCTCGTCGCCGTAGTACAGGAACGGCGATCCGGGCAGCGACAACAGCAGGGCGTTCGCGAGCTCGAGCTCGGCCCTCGAGTTGTCGAGCAGCGACGCCAGCCGCCGGCGGATGCCGACGTTCGAGCGCATGCGCGGGTCGTAGGCGTACCAGCCGTACATCGCCTGCCGGTACTCCTCGCTCACCATCTCGAGCGTGAGCTCGTCGTGGTTGCGCAGGAACACGCCCCAGGCGGCGCCCGGCGGCACCTCGACCTGCTCGGAGAGGATGCGCTTCAGCTCGAGCGCGTTCTGCGCCCGCAGGGAGTAGAAGATGCGCGGCATGGTCGGGAAGTCGAAGGCCATGTGGCACTCGGGGTCCTCGGCGGTGCCGAAGTACTCGGCGGTCTCCGCCGGCCACTGGTTGGCCTCGGCGATCAGCACGCGGCCCGGGTACTCGTCGTCGACGATGCGGCGCAGCTTCTGCACGTAGGCGTGGGTGGCCGGCTCCGACTCGCCGTTGCCGTCCTCCGACTCGTACAGGTAGGGGATCGCATCGAGCCGCAGGCCGTCGACGCCCAGGTCGAGCCAGAAGCGCATGACGTCCTCGACCGCCTCGTGCACGGCCGGGTTCTCGAAGTTCAGGTCGGGCTGGTGCGAGAAGAACCGGTGCCAGTAGAACTGCCGGCGCACCGAGTCGAACGCCCAGTTCGACTCCTCGGTGTCGACGAAGATGATGCGCACGTTGGGGTAGCCCTCGTCGGTGTCGCGCCAGACGTAGAAGTCGCCGTAGGGGCCCTCCGGGTCCTCGCGGGAGGCGAGGAACCACGGGTGCTGGTCGGAGGTGTGGTTGATCGGCAGGTCGATCATCACGCGCATGTTGCGGGCGTGCGCCTCGGCGACGAAGTGGCTGAAGTCGTCGATCGTGCCGTACTCGGGCAGCACCGCCTTGAAGTCGGCGACGTCGTAGCCGCCGTCGCGCAGCGGCGACTGGAAGAACGGGGGCACCCAGATGCCGTCGATGCCGAGCCACTGCAGGTAGTCGAGCTTCGAGGTGAGGCCCTGGAAGTCGCCGAACCCGTCGCCGTTCGAGTCGACGAACGAGCGCACCATCACCTCGTAGAACACGCTCTTGCGATGCCAGTCGCGATCGAGCGCGAGACCCGGCACGTGCGAGGCCTGGATCGGGATGGGCGAGGTGAAGCTGTTCGTGTAGCTCAACGCGTGCTCCTTCACGGGGGCGGATGCGGTGGGTCGTCAGGGCAGATCGGTGACCACGCTATCCGGCGCGCCCGACCGGCGTCGCTCAGCCTGGCGGAGCGGTGGAGGCGCGCACGATCAGCTCGGGCGGGTAGTCGGTGTGCTGGCGGTCGGGCTCGGGCCGCGGCTCCTGCAGCTGCGCCATGATCCAGGCGACGACGTCCTCGCCGTGCTTCGCCGGATCCTGCTTGATGGTGGTGAGGCCGAAGGCGGCAGCGGAGGGCACGTCATCGACGCCGATGACCGAGAGCTGCTCCGGCACGCGGATGCCCAGCTGGTGCGCGGCCAGCATCACGCCCAGCGCGACCTCGTCGGTGCCGGCGACGATGCCGGTGGGGCGGTCGGCGCCGGCGAGCAGCTCGAGCGCGGCGCGGTGCGAGCCCTCGAGCGTCGTCGGCAGGGTGACGACGTCGCGCATCCGCAGCCCGTGCTCGGCCGAGACCCGCTGGAAGGCCCGCAGCCTCCGGTCGGAGGAGGAGGCGTCGAGCGGCTGCACCTCGGTCTCGCTCGCGAGGTGGAGCAGGTCGGTGTGCCCGAGCTGCACGAGGTGCTCGGTGGCGACGCGTCCGGCGGCGTCGTCGTCGAGCGCGAAGGAGCGCGAGTGCGGCGTCGGCTCGCCGACGGTCGCGACCGGGATGCCGAGCTCGGCGAGGCGACCGAGGTCGCCGCCGACGAGGCTCCAGGTGATGGTCACGAGGCCGTCGACCTCGCCGCGCAGCATGAAGCGCTCGAACTTCTCGTGGCCGCCCTTGCCGAAGGCGCCCAGGTCGTAGAGCAGCACGTCGTGGTCGTGCTGGTCGGCGGCGTGCGCGATCCCGTGCAGCACGCTGCCGAAGTACCAGCGGTTGACGGATGGGGTGAGCACGCCGATCGTGCGGGTCACCCCGGTCGCGAGACGGCGGGCGGCGTTCGAAGCGCGGAAGCCCAGATCGGCGGCGGTGCGCTCGACGCGCTCGCGGGTGGCGGGCGAGACGCCGCTGGCGCCGGAGAGCGCGCGGGACGCGGTGGCCTTCGAGACGCCGGCCGCGCGGGCGACGTCGTCGAGCTTGGGCATGGCCGCCTCCTCGCGCTCCGTGCTTGCTTCCACCGGGCTGAGGCCGGAACCGGTTCCGAGCGTAGCCCCGCGCCGACGTTCCGCCAACCGGGTGCCTGAGCGATCGTTGCGCAATCGCAACCTGGAATCCGGTGGCGACCGGAGCGCGCGTGCGCTAGCGTCACAGCCAGTGGAACCGGTTCCGGTTTCGGCACATCGCCGTGCACTCCGTTCGCGGCGAAGTCCCTTGCCACATCAGCGAAGGAGTTCACGTGAAGCACGCACGCAGGATCGCGATGCCGCTCGGCATCGCGGGCGTCGCCGCACTCGCCCTCACGGGCTGCGTCGGCGACGCCGCCCCCAGCGCCTCAGAGGAGCCAGGCGCCACCGGAGCCGCCGCCGGCTGCGAGGCCTACGCCGACTACGGCACGTTCGACGGCGCCGAGGTCAGTGTCTACGGCACGATCCTCGACGAGGAGGCCAACCGCCTCAACGAGTCGTGGGCGGAGTTCGAGGAGTGCACCGGCATCGAGGTCGCCTACGAGGGCTCGGCCGAGTTCGAGGCGCAGATCAACGTGCGCATCCAGGGCGGCAACCCGCCCGACCTCGCCATCTTCCCGCAGCCCGGCCTGCTCTCCACGGTCGCCGCCACCGGTTCGGTGCTGCCCGCTCCCGAGGGCGTGGTCGCCAACGCGCAGGAGTTCTGGACCGAGGACTGGCAGAACTACGGCACCGTCGACGGCACCTTCTACGCTGCGCCGCTGATGGCGAGCGTCAAGGGCTTCGTCTGGTACTCGCCCAGCGTCTGGGAGGAGAACGGCTGGGAGGTCCCGACCACCCTCGACGAGCTCGACGAGCTCACCGCCACGATCGCCGAGTCCGAGGTGACGCCCTGGTGCGTCGGCTTCGGCTCCGGTGAGGCCACCGGCTGGCCGGGCACCGACTGGATCGAGGACTACGTGCTCCGCACGGCGGGTCCGGATGTCTACGACCAGTGGATCACGAACGAGATCCCGTTCGACGACCCGCAGATCGCTGAGGCCGTCGACCGCGTCGGCGACCTGATCAAGAACCCCGAGTACGTCAACGGCGGCATCGGCGACGTGACGACCATCGCCACGACCGACTTCGGCGAGGCCGGCCTGCCGGTGCTCGACGGCGAGTGCGCGATGCACCACCAGGCCTCGTTCTACGAGGGCTTCTGGAGCGACGACAACTCCGTGACGGTCGCTGAGGACGGCGACGTCTGGGCGTTCATCCTGCCCGGCACCGAGGCCGACTCGGCCGCGGTCACCGGCGGTGGCGAGTTCGTGGGCGCGTTCAGCGACGCCGAGGAGGTCGTGGCGGTGCAGACGTTCCTGTCGAGCGACACGTGGGCCAACAGCCGCGTCTCGCTGGGCGGCGTCATCTCCGCCAACTCGGGCCTCGACCCGGCCAACGCGGGCAGCGCGCTGCTCTCGTCGGCGGTCGAGACGCTGCAGGACCCGAACACCACGTTCCGCTTCGACGGCTCCGACCTGATGCCCGGTGGCGTCGGCTCGGGCACGTTCTGGACGGGCATGGTCGACTGGGTCTCCGGTAAGGACACGGCGACGATGCTCGCCGAGGTCGAAGCCAGCTGGCCCTGATCGAGGATCCACCCTGTGTGGGGGCCGCGAGCGCGCGGCCCCCACACAGGCATACAGGAGGTGATGCATGACTTCGATGGACCTCGTCGGCAAGGTGCTCCAGGCGGTCGTCGGCCTCGCGGCCTTCGGTGTGGTGATGGCGCTGCTGCTGGCCTTCCTCGATCGACCTGAGGACAAGCCGCGCCCTGCGAGCTGGGGCGCCGCGATCAAGCAGGGCCTGCGCCCGCGCGTGATCATCATCGCCGCGTTCGCGCTCATCGCGATCCTGGGCCGCGTGCTCTACGGTGCCGTGCCCTGGATGACGCAGGGGCTCGCCAACGCCGCGATCCTGATCGGCATCGCGGGCGTCGTCGGCGTCGTGCTGCAGTGGCTGCTCGACCGACTGCTGCAGCCTGCGCGGCCGGCCGTGCGCAGCGCCGTGATGCGCGGCCTCGGCGCCGTGCTCGTGATCGCGCTGGTGCTGGTCACCATGGCCTCGCCGGGCATCCCGGCCCTCGGCTGGGTGACGCCCGCGCTGCTCCTGGCCGCCGGCATCGTCGGCTGGCCGCTCGCCGGGGTGCTCATCGCGACCGCCGCGATCGCCTTCTTGCCCGACCGCATCCGCCGCAGCGCCCGGCTCGTCGCCTGGCTGCTCGGCGCCGTCGCCGTCGTCGTCTCGTCCGTCGTCGTCGAGGCCGGCCAGGAGCAGCCCGTCGGCGTCTGGCCGTGGGCGGCCGCCGCAGGGCTCAGCGTCGTGGGCGTGCTCGGCTACTTCGCCGACCACGACGACGACTCCAAGCCGATGCTCGTCTTCCTGATGCCGGCCGCGCTGCTGCTCACCGTCGGCCTCGTCTACCCGGCGCTGCGCACGGCGATGCTCGCCTTCACCGACCGCACCGGCGCGTTCAACGGCGTCGACAACTTCGTCTGGATGTTCACGCAACCCGAAGCGCTCATCACGCTCGGCAACACGGTCGTCTGGGTGGTGCTGGTGCCGCTGCTGTCGACCGTGATCGGCCTCGCCTACGCGGTCTTCATCGACAAGACCCGCGGTGAGCGCATCTACAAGATGCTCGTCTTCATGCCGATGGCGATCTCGTTCGTCGGCGCCGGCATCATCTGGAAGTTCATGTACGCCTACCGCGGCGCTGAGCAGGACCAGATCGGCCTCGTCAACCAGATCCTCGTCTGGTTCGGCCAGCAGCCGCAGCAGATCCTGCAGAACAGCCCGTGGAACACGCTCGCGCTGATCATCGTGATGGTCTGGATCCAGACCGGCTTCGCGATGGTGGTGCTCTCCGCCTCGATCAAGGGCGTGCCGCTCGAGCAGCTCGAGGCGGCAGAGATCGACGGCGCCAACCCGTGGCAGCGCTTCGCGAACGTGACGCTGCCCGGCATCCGCACGTCGCTCGTCGTGGTGGTCACGACCATCTCGATCGCGACGCTCAAGGTGTTCGACATCGTGCGCACCATGACCGCCGGCAACTTCAACACATCCGTCATCGCGAACGAGATGTACACCCAGGCGTTCCGCTCGGGCGAGCCGGGCAGGGGTGCGGCGCTCGCGCTGATCCTGTTCATCATGGTGCTGCCGATCGTCGTCTACAACATCCGCGTGCTGAACCAGCAGAAGGCGATCCGATGACCACCGTCGCAGTCACCCCTGATCCTGAGATCACACCCAAGTCGGCGGATGCGGCACTGGGCACCACGAGGTCGGATCGCGTCAAGCGGCGGCTCACCAGCCGCTGGGCGACGCTCGCGGCGATCATCATCGCGACGGTGTGGACGGTGCCGACCTTCGGCCTGCTGCTGTCGTCGTTCCGCCCGGCCGACCAGATCTCCACCTCCGGCTGGTGGACCTTCTTCAGCGACCCGCAGCTGACGCTCGACAACTACTCCGAGGTGCTCTTCTCGAGCTCGGCGTCATCGCCGCAGCTGGGCGAGTACTTCGTGAACTCGCTGGCCATCGCGATCCCGGGCACGCTGATCCCGCTCGTGCTGGCGTCGCTCGCGGCCTACGCCTTCGCGTGGGTGAAGTTCAAGGGCTCGTCGACGCTGTTCGTGATCGTCTTCGCGCTGCAGATCGTGCCGCTGCAGATGGCGCTCATCCCGCTGCTGCAGCTGTTCGTGACGTTCCTGCAGCCCTTCCAGACGGCGCTGAGCGAGGCGGTGCCGTTCATCAGCGAACGGCAGTTCCTGCCGGTGTGGATCGCGCACGCGGTCTTCGGCCTGCCGCTGGCGATCTTCCTGCTGCACAACTTCATCTCGGAGATCCCCTCCGAGGTGATCGAGGCGGCGCGCGTCGACGGCGCGGGCCACGGGCAGATCTTCTTCCGCATCATCCTGCCGCTGGCGATGCCGGCGATCGCGTCCTTCGCGATCTTCCAGTTCCTGTGGGTGTGGAACGACCTGCTCGTCGCGCTCGTGTTCTCGTCGGGCACACCAGATACCGCGCCGCTCACGCAGCGGCTGGCAGAACTGGCGGGCTCCCGCGGCGAGAACTGGGAGCGCCTGACGGCCGGAGCGTTCGTCTCGCTGGTGGTGCCGCTGCTCGTGTTCTTCGGGCTGCAGCGCTACTTCGTGCGAGGGCTGCTGGCGGGCTCGGCGAAGGGCTGACGTCGCCGCCGGAGGGCTCAGCGGCGCCCGTCAGCGCAGCGCGGCGTGCACCGGCACGACGGCCGCGGCGCTCCACGCCTGCGGCCGGCACGACGCCGGGTAGGCCACCGGCGACGACGCCTCGGCGGCGCTGAACCCGGCGAACAGCTCGGGCAGCCGGCCGTCGAACGCGTCGGCGGTGCGCACGAGCTGCCGCGCGAGCACGCGAGCCTCCTCTGCCAGGCCGGCCCGCAGCATCCCCTCGATCACGACACCCGTGTCGTGCGGCCACACCGAGCCGCAGTGGTACGACAGCGGCCAGTAGCCGCCCTGGTCGGCCGCCATCGTGCGCAGCCCCCAGCCAGAGGCGAACGTCTCGTCGACGAGCAGCTGGGCGACCTCAGCCTCCTCGTCGGCGGTGAGCAGGCCGGTGCCGAGCAGCTGGCCCATGTTCGAGGCCTTCGCGTCGACCGGCTCGCCGGCGCCGTCGAGCGCGATGGCGGGGTAGCGCTCGCCGCCGCGCTCCACCCAGAACGCGCCGCGGAACCGCTCGCGCATCGCCTCGGCCCACGCCCACCACTCGTCGCCGTCGGCGCCCAGCGCCTCGAGCAGCGCCGCGCCGCCCTCGGCCGCCTGGCACGCCTGCGCCTGCACCTCGCAGAGCGCGATGGGGCCCTCGGCGATGCGGCCGTCGCGGAACCGGATGGAGTCGCCGGAGTCCTTCCAGCCCTGGTTCGCCAGGCCCGTGCCGGTCTCGTCGATGTACTTCAGGAAGCCGGAGTCGTCGGGGCTGCCGTGGTCGCGCATCCACCCCAGCGCCGCCTCGAGCGCCGGCCGCAGCTCGCGCACCGTCTCGATCGGCAGCCCCGCCTGCCAGGCCTCGTGCAGCAGCACGATCCACAGCGGCGTCGCGTCGATCGTGCCGTAGTAGACCGGCGGCAGCACGATGCCCTCGCCCGGCATCGTGAACGTCGACTGCCGGATCTCGTGCAGGATCTTGCCCGGCTGCTCGGCGGTCGCCGCGTCGACCCGCGTGCCCTGGCGGGCGGCGAGCGTGCGCAGCGTGCCCTCGGCGACCTCGAGCGAGAGCGGCAGCAGCAGGCGCGCGGTGATGAGCGTGTCGCGGCCGAAGAGGGTCATGAACCAGGGGGCACCGGCGGCGGCGAACGGGCCCTGCCCGGCGTCGAGCAGCAGCGCCCGCAGGTCCTCGACGGCCCGCGCCGCCCAGCGGTCGAGCGCGGCGTCGCCGGTCGGCGGCAGCGGCGCGATCGGGCGGGCGGATGCGGGGCCGACGACCGTCGTCGGGTCGCTCAGGTGCAGCTCGACCGCCGCCTCTGCGGTGGCGCCGGGCCCGATCGGCAGCCTCCAGCGCAGCGTCAGCCGGTCGGCGTCGCGCTCGACCTCGGCGCCCTCGGCGGCGACGGCCAGCGCGCGGGTGCCGTCGCTCGCCTCGAGCCCTCGCCAGGTCAGCGGCTGGGGCTGGGACAGGCCGGCCTTCACCGACGAGAGCTCGGCGAACGATACGTCGACGACCAGCTCGACCTCGGCCTCGACGGCCGCCGTGAGTCCGTTGCGCACCTGCACGCGCTCGACCAGCCGGCCGGCGACGACCTCGCGGGTGCGCTCCACGAGCACCCGCGGGTCGGGCGTCTCGTCGTCGATCGCGCGCGCGACGCCGTGGAAGGCGGCGCTGCCGGCCGAGCGCGACGTGCCCGTGCTCTCGACCGCCTCGCCCGCGACCCGCAGGGCGATGCCGCTGACATAGCGCCAATCGCCGTGGAACAGCCCGTGGATGGCGTCTGCGCCCAGGTCTCCTGACGCATCCGACCACACCTGGGTCGGGGCGTCGAGCACCACGAGCGCTCGGTTGAGGAGGGGCTGCCTGCCGTGCTGATCGGGTGCGTCGCTGCTCATGATTGGCCTCCTCGACCGGGGTTCCCATCGCCCGATCGATACGCTACCGTCCATATTGGAACGATCCAAGGACGGATTCGGCCTTGGCCGCCATTGCACGAAGGAGTGGAGATGGGCTCGACGCTCGCGGATGTCGCGGCGCACGCCGGTGTCTCCGTGCAGACGGTCTCGAACGCGCTCAACAACCCGGCGCTGCTGAAGCAGACGACGCTCGAGCGCGTGCTCGCGTCGGTCGCGGCGCTCGGCTACTCGCCCAACCTGCAGGCCAAGCGCCTGCGCCACGGCACCGTCTCGACCATCGGCGTGCGCATCGAGCCCGCGACCGACAACATCGCGTCGTCGCTGCTCGACCGCTTCCTGCACGAGCTGACCGGGCGGGCGGATGCGCGCGGCCAGCACGTCGTCGTCTTCACGGCGGAGTCGGACGACGACGAGGTGCGCCGCGTGCGCTCGCTCGCCAGCCAGCGCGTCGCCGACCGATTCCTGCTCACCTCGACGCACGCCGACGACACCCGGGCGCCGGCGCTGCTCGACGCAGGGCTGCCGTTCGTCGCGTTCGGGCGCCCGTGGGGCCCGGCGCCCGCCCACTCCTGGGTCGACGTCGACGGTGCGGCCGGCACGCGCGAGGCCACCGAGGCGCTGCTCGACGCGGGGCACCGTCGCGTCGGCTTCGTCGGCTGGCCGATCGGCAGCGGCTCCGGCGACGACCGCCGCCGCGGCTGGGCGAGCGCCATGCAGGAGCGCACCGGGCTCGGCGATGACGACCTCGAGGCCATCACCGTGCGCTGCACCGATCTGCTGAGCGACGCGGTCGACGCCACCGCGCCGCTCATCGCCGGCGACGTCGACGCCCTCGTCTGCGCCTCCGACGCGCTCGCGGCCGGCGCGATCGGCGCGGCGATGGAGGCCGGCCGCTCGCTGCCGGTGATCGGCTTCGACAACACCGCGCTCGCCCTCGGCATCGGCTTCTCGAGCGTCGACCAGAGCGTCGGCCAGGTCGCCGACGCCGTGCTCGACGCGCTCGACGGTGAGCCGGGAGCCGTCACCATGCTCGTCACGCCGCAGCTCGTGCGGCGTCAGCACGTCCGATGGGGGATCGCCCCCAACGACCGGGGACCCTCCCCCTCCTGAAAGGAACAACCATGCGACACAGCAAGCTGGGCAATGTCGCCCTCGCCGGCGCGCTCGCCCTCGCCCTGGCCTCCTGCGCCGGGGGCGGCAGCACCACAGGATCGACCGACGCGCCCGCCGACGGCGCCGAGAGCCTCACGCTGCTGTTCGGCTCCTCGGGCGACGCCGAGACGGCGGCGCTCGAGGCGGCCACTGAGGCGTGGACCGCCGAGTCGGGCGTCCCGGTCGAGGTGATCGCCGCATCCGACCTCAACCAGGAGCTCGCGCAGGGCTTCGCGGGCGACTCCGCGCCCGACCTGTTCTACATGGGCTGGGACCAGTTCCAGACCTATGCGAGCGACGGCTTCCTCGAGCCCTACGCGATGGACCTCGAGAACGCGGGCGAGTTCTACCCGGCGCTCGTCGACGCCTTCTCCTACGAGGACGAGTTCGTCTGCGCGCCGAAGGACTTCTCGACGCTCGGTCTCGTGATCAACACGCAGATGTGGACGGAGGCGGGCCTCACCGACGCCGACATCCCGACCGACTGGGCGTCGCTGCAGGCCGCCGCCCAGACGCTGACCACGGGCGACACGGTCGGCCTCTCGATGGGCGCGGAGTACGCGCGACTGGGCGTCTTCATGGAGCAGGCCGGCGGAGGGCTCATGGACGGCGACACCGTCACCGCCGACTCGCCCGAGAACGTCGAGGCGCTGGAGTACGTGCAGGGCCTGCTCGACGCGGGCGTGCTCAAGTGGCCGGCCGACCTCAGCGCAGGCTGGGGCGGTGAGGCCTTCGGCATCGGTGCTGCGGCGATGGTGATCGAGGGCCCGTGGATCCGCGGCGCGCTCGAGAACGACTACCCCGACGTCGAGTTCCAGGTGGCCGAGCTGCCGGAGGGCCCGGCCGGCCCCGGCACCTTCACCTTCTCGAACTGCTGGGGCATCCCCGAGGGCCAGGACACCGCGGAGACCGCGCAGGAGCTGGTCGCGTTCCTCACGAGCGACGAGCAGCAGCTGCAGTTCTCCGAGGCGTTCGGCGTGATCCCGTCGACCGAGTCGGCCGCGGCGACCTACGCCGAGACCTACCCGGAGAGCGCCGCGTTCGTGGCCGGCGCCGACTATGCGGTCAGCCCGGTCGCCTTCCCGGGGGCGGCGGATGTCGTGGGCGAGTTCAACAACGCCATCACGACGCTGCAGGGTGCTGACGCCCAAGCAGTGCTCGATCAGGTGCAGTCGCAGCTGGATGCTGCATACCAGGACTCGCAGGGCTGATGAGCGCCGTCTCGACCGCCCCCGCGCCGCGCAAGCGGCGCGGGGGCGCGAGAGGCGGTGAGGCTGTCGCCGGCTG
Organism: Agrococcus beijingensis; assembly: GCF_030758955.1. NCBI lineage: Bacteria > Bacillati > Actinomycetota > Actinomycetes > Micrococcales > Microbacteriaceae > Agrococcus > Agrococcus beijingensis. The sequence continues at coordinate 1,954,613 of NZ_CP132360.1, forward strand.
GCTCTTCACGCTGCCGGCGATCCTCATCGTCGGCATCTTCCTGGTGGCGCCGATCGTGCTCGCGCTGTGGGTCTCCTTCACCGACTGGAACGGCCGCAACTCGCCGCTCTTCAACGACAACGTCGAGGTCGTGGGCCTCGACAACTACGCGGCGATCACCACCGACGACTCGCTGACCCGAGAGCTGTTCGGCCGCTCGATCCGCAACAACGTCTACTACGTGCTGTTCGTGGTGCCGCTGCAGACTGCGCTCGCCCTCTTCCTGGCGGTGCAGGTGAACCGCCGCATGCTGAAGGCGAAGAGCTTCTTCCGCACCGCGTTCTACTTCCCGTCGGTGACCTCGTCGATCGCCATCACCGGCGTGTTCCTGTTCCTCTTCTCGGCCACCGGCGTCGTCAACCGCATCCTCGGCTGGCTGAGCATCGAGGGCCCGAACTGGTTCGCCGACCCGCGCGGGGTCTTCCACATCCTGATGGGCGGCGGTCAGCCTCCGCCCGGCTGGGATCAGCCGGGCTTCCTGGGCGTGACGCCATGGGACTGGGTCGCCGGCCCCTCCGTCGCGCAGGTCGTGCTGATCACGATGGCGGTCTTCACGACCTCAGGCACTTTCATGCTGCTGTTCCTCGCGGGCCTGCAGAACATCGGCGCCGAGGTCGGCGAGGCCGCGGTGATGGACGGCGCCGGGCCGGTGCGCACGTTCTTCTCGGTCACGCTGCCGATGCTCAAGCCGACGCTCTTCACGGTGCTGACGCTCGGCCTCATCGGCACCTGGCAGGTCTTCGATCAGGTCTACCTGACGCGCGGCACCCCGGCGGCGCCCACCCTGACGAGCCCCGCCTTCCTCGCCTTCACGCAGGCGTTCGACAACAACGAGCCCGGCATCGCCGCGGCGATCGCGTTCGTGCTGTTCCTCATCATCATCGCGATGACGCTGATCCAGCGCTGGGCGCTCGCCGACCGCGACGCCAGCGGCATGGGCAGGAAGCGCCGCCGCGGCAAGGGCGGCGACCCCGAGCTGGGCAGGGTCGCCGATGCGACCGCGCACGTGCAGGCCGGGTCGACCGGGACAGGAGGTGGGGTATGAAGGAGCGGGTCACCGGCGGGCTGATCGCCGGCTATGTCGTGCTCGTCGTGCTCGCGACGGTCTACATCTACCCCTTCGTGATCGCGATCATCGACTCGTTCAAGACGGATGCCGAGGCCACGGCGGATCCCATGGGCCTGCTGCCGCAGACCTTCACGTTCGAGGCCTACGAGCGCCTCTTCTTCGGCACCGACCTGCCGATCTGGGCGGCCAACTCGGTCTTCATCACGGTGGTCGTCACCGTCTTCCGGGTGTTCTTCGACTCGCTGGCCGGCTACGCGCTGTCGCGGCTGCGGTTCCGTGGGCGCAACACGATCTTCGCGCTGTTCATCGCGGTGCTGGCCGTGCCCTCGGTGGTGCTGCTGATCCCCCGCTTCCTCGTCATCAAGGAGCTCGGGCTCTACGACAGCTACGGCGGCATGATCCTGCCGCTGCTGGCCGACGCGGCGGGCATCTTCATCATGAAGCAGTTCTTCGACTCGATCCCCGCGTCGATCGAGGAGGCCGCGCGCATCGACGGGGCGGGGGTGTTCCGCACGTTCTGGTCGGTGACGCTGCCGATGGCGACGCCTGCCCTCATCACGCTGACGATCCTGTCGTTCCAGGGCTCCTGGAACGAGTTCGCGCACTTCATCATCTCCCGCCAGAGCCCAGAGCTCCACACGCTCACCACCGGCGTCGGCACGCTCATCTCGGGCGCACTGGGCTCGGGCAACCAGTTCCCGCTGAAGCTGGCCGCGGCCGTGCTGATGACGATCCCTGTCGCGATCGTCTTCTTCATCTTCCAGCGGCGCATCATGTCGACCACCGAGGGGGCGGAGAAGGGGTAGCGCTGGTCAGCGCTGGTCGCCGGAGGGCTCGACCAGCCGCAGGTGGCCGCGGCGCGTGCGCGCACCGCCCCGGGCGATGATCGACGGGGGCTCCGCCGAGGGCGTGGGCGAGGGCTGCGGATGCGCGGGCACAGGCTCGATCGGCGACTCGGCCGGGTGCTCGGCGGCCGGGTGCTCGGCTGCCGGGTGCTCGGCTGCCGGGTGTTCGGCTGCCAGCGCGCGGCGCACCGGCACGACCGCCGCGGCGCTGCCGGCGTGCGGGGAGCAGGTGCCGGGCAGCGCGATCGGCATGGCGGTCTCCGCGGGGCCGTGCCCGCTGTAGATCTCCGGCAGGCGGCCGTGGAACGCATCCGCCGCCCGTTCCAGCTGCTCGGCGAGCGCCTGCGCCTCGGCGCGCAGGCCGATGCGCAGCAGCCCCTCGACGGCGACCGCCGTGTCGACCGGCCGCACCGCGCCGGCGTGCTCGGCCAGCGGCCGGTAGCCGCGAGCGTCGGCGGCGAGCGTGCGCAGCCCGAAGCCCGAGCTCAGCCGCTCGTCGAGCAGCAGGCGCGCGACGATGCGCTCCTCGTCGCGGTCGAGCAGCGTCGATCCGAGCAGCTGGCCGAGTGCCGCGCCGAGCGTGGCGACCGGGGCCCCCGCGTCGTCGAGCGACGCCGCCGGGAAGCGCGCGCCGTCGCGCGTCACCCAGAACGCGGCGCGGAAGCGGCGCCGCAGGGCCTCGGCCCACGCCCGCCAGGGGTCGCCGTCGTCGCCGAGCGCGTCGAGCAGCGCCGCAGCGCCGACGGCCGCCCTGCAGGCCAGCGCCTGCACCGCCGCGTCGACGGGACCGGGCGAGCCCGTGGCCGCGTCGCGATCGGTCTGCGGCGACTGGAGGAAGCCGGTGCCGGAGTGCGCCCGCAGCCACCACAGCGCCGCGTGCAGCCCCAGCCGCAGCTCGCGCACCGTCTCGAGCGGCAGGCCGGCGCGCCAGGCGTCGTGCAGCAGCACGATCCACAGCGGCGTCTCGTCGAGCTCGCGCGTGAAGCTGGCCAGCCGCTCGGCGGGCCGCTGCGCCTCGAGCCGGTGCTGGCGCAGCTCGTGCAGGATCCGGCCAGGCTCCTCGCCGGTCGCGGGGTCGTGGCGCACGCCCTGTCGGGCCGTCAGCGTGCGCAGGGTGCCCTTGGCGATGCGGGTGCCGAGCGGCAGCAGCAGCCGCGCCGCGGTCAGCGCCTCCCGTGCCGACAGGGTCAGGTGCCAGGGCGCCCCTGCCGCGAGGAATGCGCCGTGGCCGGCGTCGAGCAGGAGGCTCTCGAGGTCGGCCACGGCTCGTCGACTCCACCGGTCGGTGCTGGCGCGGCCCGTGGGCTCGACCGCGGTACATGGCGCCCCCACCAGCACGCCCCGCACCGCGAGCGTGAGGTCCTCGAGCTCGAGCTCGAGCTCGAGCGTGCACCAGTCGGCCGGGCGCAGGATGCGATCGGCCGAGAGCACCACGCGATCGTCGACGACGGCGAGCTCGCCGCCGCGGCCGCGCACGCGCAGCGAACGGGTGCCGTCGGTGATGGTCACCACCCCGCGCTCGAGCTGCACGTCGACGCCCGCGACGGTCGCGCGACCCGAGCGCACGTCGGCGATGCGCGCGAACGCGATCTCGAAGGCGAGCTCGATCGACGCCGCGATCGGCTGGTCGCCGTCGTTGGCGACCGTCGCGCGCTCGACGACGCCGCCGGGGGTGACCTCGCGGGTGCGCTCGACGCGGGGCCGGGTGAGGTCGCGGACCGGCTCCGAGCCCCGGAACGAGGCACCACCGGGCTCGAGGGTGGCGGCGAGCCGCTCGACCCGCTCGCGGTCGACCAGCAGCTCGAGCGCCCGCAGGTAGCGCCACTCGCCGTGGAAGGCGCCGTGCACCGGGCTCGAGCCCATCGAGCCGTCGTGGTGCGACCACACCTGGGTCGGCGCTGCCAGCACGACGAGCGGCTCGGGCAGCGGCGGGGGGCTGGCCCCGAGCTCGTGCTGACCCATCATGCCTCTCCCGTCGAGCGGTTGGGCGCCACGGTAGCCGCGCGGGCGACGGGTGGCGCCCAAGGCAGCGTCAGGCTTCTCCGACGGAAGCCTCAGCGCCGGCGCGCGGCACGGGCGGCGCCGCAGCCGCGGCTACAGCGAAGGGTTGCGCGCGTCGTAGGCGAGGAACGAGCGCTGCGTGCGCGTGACGACCGCGATGAGCGCGACGATCAGGATGCCGCCGAACAGCGGCGGCGCCCAGAGCGCGAGCATCGTGGCGACCGCGCCGACGTAGAGGTCGCCCAGTCGCGGCCCGCCCGCCACCACCACCGTGAACAGGCCCTGGGTGCGGCCGCGCATCTCGTCGGGGGTGGCCGCCAGCAGCATCGTCGAGCGGAAGATCGCGCTGATCTCGTCGCTCGCGCCCATGCCGGCCATCGCCAGCGCGGCGGCGACGAGGGCCGGCCGCGCGACCTGCGACCACTCCGCGCTCACGGCGGCACCCCATCCGATCGTCTGCACGACCAGCACGAGCCCGAACAGCAGCACGAAGCCGCCGTAGACGGTGATCGCGCGCGCGATCGCGACGCCGTGCCGGTGCACGTGCGCGACCGGGCCGGAGAAGAGGCTGGCGAGCAGCGTGCCCACGGCGCCGGCCGCCGTCAGCACGCCCACCGTGATCGGGCCGCCGCCGACGACGAGCGCGCCGACCGCCGGCAGCAGCGCGTAGGGGCGGCCGAACGTCATCGCGATGATGTCGACGACGAACGACATGCGGATGTTCGGGGCGGTGCGCAGGAACCGGTAGCCGTCGCGCAGCGACTCCAGTCCCGGCCTGGCGACCGCGCCGAGCGGCGGCAGCTTGGGCAGGCCGACGATGCCGATGAAGCCGGCGGTGAACAGCGCGGCGTCGATCGCGAAGGTCAGCGGCAGCCCGACCAGCGCGACGAGCACGCCGGCGGCGGCCGGGCCGATCGTGAGCATGATGCCGATCGCGATGCCGTTGAGCGCCGCGGCCCGCGAGATGAGGTGGGTCGGCAGCAGTCGCGGCGTCACCGCCGAGCGGGTGGCGCCCGAGACGGTGGCCGCGATCGTGTTGATCGTCGCGAGCACGTAGAGCGGCCAGATCGGCGCCCGCTCGCCGCCGTCGACGAGCGCGGCGTCCCACGCCGACAGCCCGACCAGTCCCAGCACCGCGGCCCAGCCGGTCAGGCTCGAGACCAGCAGCACCGCGCGGCGGTCGAAGGCGTCGGCCAGCATGCCGCCCCAGAGGCCGGCGACGACCATCGGCAGCAGCGCGACACCGGCGACGAGCGCGACCATCAGCGTGCTGCCGGTCATGTCGAACACCTGCAGGCCCACCGCGACCACCGTCATCTGCGCGCCGATGCCGCTGATGGTGTTGCCGATCCAGAGGCGCGCGAACGCGGGGGAGGCCCGCAGCGGCGCCAGGTCGACCATGCGGCGGCGGCGCACCGGCTCGGCAGAGCCGCTCTCGCGCGGATCGAGCTCGAGCGCCGCGGGCGGCAGGATGGCGTGGTCGCCGGTGGCGGGATCGCTCACGCGGCGCGGAGGCCGAGGCCGAGGCCGCGGCCGCGGTCGTGGCGGGCGCCGACTCGACCGCCGAGGCCCGAAGGGGCGGCTCGCAGCTCCACCTGGCGCCTACGCGACGTCGTTGATGCCGTAGAGCGTGTCGATCGCCGAGAGGAAGTCGTCGTGGCGACCCTCGGCGGCCAGCTGGCGTGCGCGGACCGTCGGCTTGTGCAGCACGACGCCGGCGAAGTGCCGCAGCGCCTGCTCGGCGAGCCTGCGCTCCTCCTCGGTGCCGCGCTTGCCGATGCGCTGGAGCTCGGCGTGCATGGCCTCCTGCACGTGCTCGCGCAGGGCGGCGATGGCGGGCCCGAGCCGCTGCTCGGCGGTGCCGCGCTCGAAGCGCTGCGCGGCCTTGCGCACGAGGTCGCGGGCGTCCTCTGTGGCGGTGAGGTGCTCGAGCGGCGCGTGCAGGCGGATCGTCTCGAGGTCGAGCAGCTGCACGCCGCGCACGGTGGCGACGTCGGGGTCGACGTTGCGCGGCATGCCCATGTCGACGACGAGCTGCGCCGTCCGCCCGTGCTCGACGGGGCACGAGGCGTCGCCGTGCAGGCCGTCGGGGTGCACCGGGCAGGTGCCGGCGTCGCCGAGGGCGACCGGGCAGGCGGATGCGTCGTGGTCGTCGACCTCGTCGCCCGGGAAGGCGTGGGTGGCCGAGAGCTGCGCCCGGCCGGCGCGCAGCAGGGCGGCGTCGACCACGTACTCCTCGGCGCTCGTGCAGGTGACGATGACGTCGGCGCTCGCGGCGGCGAGAGCGGCGTCGGGGGGGTCGACGTAGCCGATCGCGTGGCTGCGGGCGAAGCCCTCGCCGCGGTTCGACGGGCTCCACACCTCGATGTGCGAGGCGCCGCGGCGGCGCAGCTCGGCGAGCGAGACGCCCGCGAAGCGGCCGGTGCCGACGAGCAGCACGCGGGCGCCGGCGAGGTCGACGCTGCTGCTGGCCAGGTCGAGCGCGAGGCGCACGATCGAGCGGCCCGCCTCGCCGAGCCCGGTGCGGTTCTTGATGCCACGCTGCGTCTCCGAGGCACGCTGGAAGAGGCGCTCGAGGTCGGGCGAGGTGGTGCCGGCGTCGCGCGCGGAGGCGAGCGCTCGGCGCACCTGCCCGGCGATCTCGCCCTCGCCGATGACGACCGACTCGAGGCCCGAGGCGACGGCGAAGAGGTGCTCGGCGGCGCGCACGTCGGCGAGCGGCTCGAGCGACTCCGGGTGGTGGAACCCCAGCGCATCCGCCGCCGCGGTCTGGGCGATGCCGGCCGCATCGTCGGCCTCGGCGTCGACGTCGAGGTAGACCTCGAAGCGGTTGCAGGTCGAGACGACCACGGCCCCGTCGATCGAGGGGTGCGCGGCGAAGGAGGTGGGCAGCTGCGCGGCGTCGGCGGACGACAGCGCCTCGAGGGCGGTGAAGTCGGCGTTCCTATGGCTCGCCGTCAGGCAGATGAGCACCGACCCATCCTACCGGCTCGGGCGCGTGCTCGGGCGCCCGAGCACATAGCGGAATGCTAGGCAGCGGGCGGCGCGACGCGCCCGGAGGTGGGAGACTGGGGCAATGCCTGCGCTGCGCGACGATCACCCCCTCCACAGCCGCACGAACGCCTCCGGGCTGGTGCGGGCGTACCGCGGCGACCGCCCCGAGATCACGCCGGTCTGGTTCATGCGGCAGGCAGGGCGCTCGCTGCCCGAGTACCGCGAGCTGCGCCAGCGCACCGACCGCCCGGGCCGCAACATGCTCGACACCTGCCTCGACCCGGCGCTCGCGAGCGAGATCACGCTGCAGCCCGTGCGCCGCCACGGCGTCGACGCGGCCATCTTCTTCAGCGACATCATGGTGCCGCTGCGCCTGGTCGGCGTCGACGTGACGATCGAGCCGGGCGTCGGCCCGGTGATGGGCAGCGCGATCCGCACCCCCGAGGACGTCGACCGGCTCGTCGCCCTCGACCCCGCGGTGCTCGACGAGGCGCTCGAGCCCGTGCGCGAGGGCGTGCGCCAGACCGTCGCGGGCCTCGCCGAGATCGGCGACGGCTCGACGCCGCTGATCGGCTTCGCCGGCGCCCCCTTCACGCTCGCCGCCTACCTGATCGCCGGCCGCCCCTCGAAGGACCACCTCGAGGCGCGCACGCTCATGCGCTCGCACCCCGATGCCTGGGATCGCCTGAGCCGCTGGGCGGGCGACGTCACCGGCCGGTTCCTGCGCGCGCAGGTCGAGGAGGGCGCCTCGGCCGCTCAGCTGTTCGACTCGTGGGCGGGCTCGCTGCCGCTCGAGCAGTACCGCGAGCACGTCGCCCCCGCCTCGCGCCTGGCGCTCGACGCGGTGCGCGACCTCACCGACGCCGCGGGCCGCCGCGTGCCGCTCGTGCACTTCGGCGTCGGCGCCGGCGAGCTCTACAGCGCGATGGACCTCGACGTCGACGCGGTCGGCGTCGACTGGCGGGTACCGCTCGACGTGGCGCTCGAGCGCATCGACGCCGACGTGACGGTGCAGGGCAACCTCGACCCGGCCGTGCTCGGCGCGCCCTGGGAGATCGTCGAGGCGGCCATCGACCACGTCATGATGGCCGGCTCCGTCGCCCGTGCGCACGTGTTCAACCTCGGCCACGGCGTGCCCCCGACCACCGACCCGGCGGTGCTGACGCGCATCGTGCAGGCGGTGCACGCGCGGTGACCGAGGTGCACCCCGAGGCCGTGCACGGGCCTGCGGATGCGTCCGCTCCCGAGGGCGCGCCGCGGTACGACACGATCGTGGCCGGCGCGGGCGTCGCGGGGCTGACCGTCGCGCACGAGCTGGCCGGCCGCGGCTACCGGGTGCTGGTGCTCGAGGCGTCGGCGCGCCTCGGCGGCGTCGCGAGCCCGCTCGAGCTCGACGGCCTGGTGCTCGACGCGGGCGCGGAGTCGTTCGCGACCCGCGGCGGCGCGGTGGCCGAGCTCGCGACCGAGCTGGGCCTGGGCGACGAGATCGTCTCGCCCAACCCCGCGGGCGCCTGGCTGCAGCTGCCCGGCCGGGCTGCACCGCTGCCGAGGGCGACGCTGCTGGGCATCCCGTCGGTGCCGCTCGCGAAGGACGTCATCGCGGTGCTCGGCTGGGGCGGCGCGCTGCGCGCCTACGCCGATCGGCTGATGCCGGTGCTGCGCATCGGCTCGTTCGACGCGCTCGGCCCGCTCGTGCGGCGCCGCATGGGGCAGAAGGTGCTCGACCGGCTGGTCGCGCCGCTCGCCGGCGGCGTCTACTCCGCCGACACCGACCTGCTCGACATCGCGACGGTCGCGCCGGGGCTCAACAACGCCCTGACGCAGGCCGGCTCGCTGTCGGGCGCGGTCGCGGTGGTGCTCGAGGAGCGCGCCGCGGGCGCCGCGACCGGCAGGGCCGGCTCTGCCGTGCAGGGCATCCGCGGCGGCATCCATCGGCTCACCGCCGCGCTCGCGGCCCGCGCCGCCCTGCACCGCGCCGAGCTGCGCACGGGTGTGCGCGTCGAATCGGCCGCGAAGACCGACACCGGCTGGCTCGTGACGACGGATGCGGGCAGCGTCGCCGCGTCGTCGCTGGTCGTCGCGCTCCCCGAGCGCGAGGCGCGCCGGGTGCTCGCCGACGTCGACGGCTTCGCGCCGCCGCCCTTCGCGCACAGCCGCGACGCGCAGCCGCTGCGCGACCCGGAGGGCGAGGCCGGTGTCACCGTCGAGCTCGTCACCCTGGTCTTCCCGCCCGGAGCGATCGAGGGCGACCCGCGCGGCACCGGCGTGCTCGTCGCCGCCGACGCGACCGGCGTGCAGGCGAAGGCGATGACCCACTCGACGGCCAAGTGGCCGTGGCTGCGCGAGGCGGCCGCCGGCCGCGAGGTCGTGCGGCTCTCCTACGGCTCCGGCATCGCCGCGCCCGCCACCGAGGGCCTCGACGACGCCGCTGCCGCCGAGCTCGCGCTCGCCGATGCGCGCGCGATCCTGGGGCTCGACCTGCCGCAGCCCGTCGCCAGCGCGCGCGTGCGCTGGGAGCAGGGCCAGCCCTCGAGCATCGTCGGCGCCCGCGCCCGCCAGCAGGCGCTGCGCGACGCCGCCGCCCCGCACGACACCCTGCTGATCGTCGGCGCTGCCGTCGCGGGCACCGGCCTCGCGCAGGTCGTGCCCGACGCCCGCAGGGCCTCGCTCGAGATCCGCCGGGAGCGCTTCGCCGTGCCCGGCACCCCCTGGACGACCGACCTCGACGCCGAGACGAGCGCGCACGACGCGCTGGAGGCATCCGCCGAGCCGCACGCATCCCCTGCGCCCGGCGCAGCCGACCCCGACCACGACCGCACCGCAGGCGCCTCGAGCGCCGAAGAACCCCGAGGAGACGCATGAGCGAGCAGACGCAGCCGCAGCCGGGCGACGGCTTCACCATCTGGAGCGTGCACAAGCGCGGCACCGCGGGCACCACGGGCGCATCGCTCGCCGACGAGCTCGCAGCGCTGGCCGCCGAGGGCGTCACCGCGCGCGGCATCTACGACGTCTCGGCGATGCGCGCCGACGCCGACATCATGGTCTGGCTGCACGGCGGGTCGCCCGAGCAGCTGCAGGCCGCCGTGCGCCGCGTGCGCCGCTCGCGCGAGCTCGCCGGCACCGAGCAGGTGTGGGGCGCGATGGGCGTCCACCGCGACGCCGAGTTCAACAAGAGCCACGTGCCCGGGTTCCTGCGCGGCATCGAGCCGAAGCGGTGGGTGACCGTCTACCCCTTCAACCGCTCCTTCGACTGGTACCTGCTGCCCGCAGAGGAGCGCAGCCGCATGCTCGCCGAGCACGGCCGCGCCGGCGCCGCCTACCGCGGCGTCATCGCCAACACCGTCGCCGCGTTCGCGCTGGGCGACTACGAGTGGATCCTGCCGCTGGAGAGCGACGAGCTGACCGAGCTGGTCGACATGATGCGCGAGCTGCGTGCGGTCGACGCGCGCCTCCACGTGCGCGACGAGATCCCGTTCTTCACCGGTCGCCGCATCGCGGTCGACGAGATCGAGGAGGTGCTCGCATGAGCGAGTCGATGGACACCGAGCTGATGAGCGCCGCACCGGCCGGCGGCTGCTGCGGCGGAGGCTGCTGCGGCGGCGCCAGCGCCATGGCCGGCGCCGTGCAGTCGCAGCCCGAACTGCAGCAGGCGGCCCAGCAGGAGGCCCGCCGCGAGACGAAGCCCCCGGCCGCTACCGGCGTGCGCCTCGAGCCCGGTGCAGCGGTGCCGAGCGCGACGCCCGCCGCGCAGGCCGGCCCCGAGCACGTCGAGGAGCCCGTCGCCTACGACGGCATCCTGCTGTCGGGCTTCGGCGGGCCCGAGGGCCAGGACGACGTGATCCCGTTCCTGCGCAACGTCACGCGCGGCCGCGGCATCCCCGACGAGCGGCTCGAAGAGGTCTCGACCCACTACCGCCACTTCGGCGGCGTGAGCCCCATCAACCAGCAGAACCGCGAGCTGAAGGCGGCGCTCGAGGCGGCGCTCGCCGAGGCCGGCGTCGACCTGCCCGTCTACTGGGGCAACCGCAACTGGGCGCCCTACCTCGACGAGGCGCTGCAGCAGGCCGCGGCGGCCGGGGCGACGGCGCTGCTCGCGATCCCCACCTCTGCCTACTCCTCGTACTCGTCGTGCCGTCAGTACCGCGAGGACTGGGCCGACGCGCTCGAGGCGACCGGCCTGCAGGAGTCGCTGTCGATCGACAAGGTGCGCCAGTTCTTCAACCACCCCGGCTTCCTGGCCCCGTTCGTCGACGGCGTGCGCGGCACGGTCGCCGAGGCGCGCGCCGCGGGCTTCGCGGATGCCGACATCGAGGTGCTCTTCGCGACCCACAGCATCCCCACCGCCGACGCCGAGCGCTCCGGCGCGCCCGACCTGCACCAGTGGGGCCCGGGCGGCGGCTACGAGGGCCAGCACCTCGCCGCGGCCGAGTGGGTCATGGGCGAGGCAGCGCCCGACGTCGCCTGGCAGCTCGTCTACCAGTCGCGCTCGGGGCCGGCGTCGCAGCCGTGGCTCGAGCCCGACGTCAATGACGCGATCGAGGCGCTCGAGAACCGCAAGGCCGTGGTTATCGTGCCGCTCGGCTTCGTCAGCGACCACATGGAGGTCATGTGGGACCTCGACGAGGAGGCGCTGGAGACCGCCGAGGAGCACGGACTCTGGGCGCGCCGCGCGCCGACGCCGGGCGTCGACCCGCAGTACGTTGGCGCGCTCGTCGACCTCGTGCAGGAGCGGCTCGAGGGCCGGCCGACCGCCGAGCGCAAGGCGGTCACCTCGATCCCCGCCTGGTACGACGTCTGCCGCCCCGGCTGCTGCGAGAACCCGCGCCTCGGCTTCCGGCCCGCGATCGCCGGGCTGCAGCCGTGAGCGCGGTGCGCGTCTGCACCCCCGGCCGCCCGGTGCACAACGCAAGCTCCAGCGCGGCGAACCGCGGCGCATGGGCCCGTGCTGCCGCGACCGCCGCGGATCCCGCTGGCCGGGCTTGCGTTGTGCACGGGGGTGCGCGATGAGCGTCGTGCGGGTCGGCACCCGCGGCTCGGCGCTCGCGATGGCGCAGACGAAGGCGCTCGCCGCGCGCTTCGCGGGCGAGGTCGAGATCGTCGAGATCACCACGAAGGGCGACGTGGACCGCTCGTCGCTGCAGCAGCTCGGCGGCACCGGGGTCTTCGTCTCGGCGCTGCGCGACGCGCTGCTCGACGGCACCGTCGATGTGGCCGTGCACTCGATGAAGGATCTGCCGACCGCGCCGGCCGCCGGCATCGAGCTGGCCGCCGTCACCAAGCGCGAGGACGCCCGCGACGCGCTCTGCGCCCGCGACGGCCTGACGCTCGCCGAGCTGCCCGAGGGCGCGAAGGTGGGCACCGGCTCGCCGCGCCGCATGGCGCAGCTGCGGCTGGCCCGCCCCGACCTCGAGATCGTCGACATCCGCGGCAACGTGCCCACGCGCCTCGCCCGCGCGCAGGGCGACCCCGAGACGGGCGAGGGCGCCGACCTCGACGCGGTCGTGCTCGCGCTCGCGGGGCTGCGCCGGCTCGGGCTCGACGGCCACGCGACCGAGATCCTCGACCTCATCGACTTCCCGACCGCGCCCGCCCAGGGCGCGCTCGCGGTCGAGATCCGCGAGGGCGACGCGGTCGCGCGCGCGGCGGTGACGAAGACCGACCACGCGTCGACGCGGGCCGCCGCCGACGCCGAGCGCCGCGTGCTCGCGGGGCTCGAGGCCGGCTGCGCCGCGCCGCTCGCCGCCAGCGCCGAGGTCGTCGACGGGATGCTCTTCCTCACCGCGATCGCGTACGCGACCGACGGGTCGAGGCGACTGAGCGCATCCCACGCCTACACGCTCGACTCGACGAAGCCGGCCGAGCTGGCCGAGGCCGCCCGCGACGTCGCCGAGCGCGCCGTCACCGAGCTGCTCGACGGCGGCGCGGCGGCGCTGGTGCACGAGGCCCGCGAGCCTCGCGGCTGAAGCAGCGGGATCGCGGCCGGCGTCCCGTAGTTTTGGCGCATGCGCACCATCGCCACCGTCCTCGCCGGCGTCAGCCTCATCTGCGTCGGGCTCGTGCTGTTCGGGGCGGCAGGCGTCGAGCGGTCGATCGTCGCCGCGATCACCTGCGCGATCCTGGCGGTGGCGTTCGCGGTGCTCTCCCTGCGCAGCCCGGCGGCCGAGGCGGACCCCGTGCGGGCGCCCGTCGAGGGCGAGCGAACTGCCTGACTCGCCCCGCCCGTGACGAGCGCGGCCGCACCGGCCTGGTTGAATGCCAGGACGCATCCGACCCGGGAGGAACCATGCGAGTCCTGATCCCCCGTGGCGGCAGCTGGGGCGACGACGTCGCCCGGCTCGTCACCGACGCCGGCTTCGAGCCGCTCATCCTGCCGCTCGTCACCATCGAGCCCGCAGACGACCAGGAGCACCTGCAACGGGTGCTCGGCCAGCTGTCGGAGGGCCGCTTCGACTGGCTCGTCGTCACCAGCCAGTCGACCGTGCGCGTGCTGCCGCGTGTGCCCGCATCGGTGCACGTCGCCGCCGTGGGCGCCGTCACCGCGGCCTCGCTGCGCGAGCGCGGGGTGCCGGTGGGCTTCATCCCGACGAAGCAGTCGGCGGCGGGGCTGGTCGACGAGTGGCCGATCCGCGAGGGCCGCGTGCTCTGGCCGCACGCGCTCGACGCGCGCCCCACGATCGCCGACGGGCTGCGCCAGCACGGCATGCAGGTGACCGAGGTGGTCGCCTATCAGACGGTGCCCGTCTACGAGTCGGGGCGCGAGCTCGTCGAGGCGATCACCGGCAGCATGCCCATCATCGATGCGGATGCGCTGCGGCAGCAGGAGGAGCTCCAGGCGGCCGGGGAGGACGGTGCGGATGCGGTGCTCACCGCCGTCGAGCCGGCCGAGACGCCGATCGACGCGGTGCTCGTGACCTCGGGATCGGTCGCGAAGCAGGTGGCGCGGCTGGGGCTCGCCACCGACACGCGGATCATCGCGATCGGCGAGCAGACCGCCGAGGACTGCCGCAAGTACGGCCTGCGGGTCGCGGCAGTGGCGAAGCAGCCGAACCCGACGGCGCTGGTGGCGGCGCTGGCGACGACGGCGCCGCGGCCCTGAGCCCCGGAGGCCGCAGCTGCCGCGGCGGCGCCGCGATGCGTCGCGATCTGCCGCGCTGCTCAGCGATGTGTGTCCATTCTGGCGCTCATTCGCGTCGGATGGCAGCCATTTCGGACACAGCTGCGGGAATGGGCCGGCGGCGGCCGCGTCGTTGAGCGGATGTGTGACACACCTGTGGGAGTCGGCCGGCGGCGCCCGCGTCGTTGAGCGGATGGGTGTCCGTTCTGGCGCTCATCGGCGGTCGCCGACCGCCATTTCGTGCACACCTCCTTCGCCGTCCTCTCGCAGGCGTAGCGTTGCGGCATGGCCGACACGAACCCCGCGCTCGAGGCGCTCGCCGCATCCGGACTCGACCACGAGGTCACGCGCCACGGCCGGGTGGGCTCGCTGGCCGAGGCCGCGGCGGCTCGCGGCGTGACGCCTGCCGACATCATCAAGACGATGGTCGTGCGGCGCGGCGAGGGCGACCACGTGCTCGTGCTGGTGCCCGGCGACCGCACCATCGCCTGGCCCAAGCTGCGCGAGCTGCTGGGCGTGAACCGGCTGTCGATGCCCGACGCCGACGCCGCCTTCGCGGTCACCGGCTTCACGCGCGGCACCATCACGCCGTTCGGCACCACGACGCCCCTGCCCGTCATCGCCGACGATCGCGTGCGCGGCCGTCGCGTCTCGATCGGCGCCGGCGACCACGGCGTCGCGGCGACCGTCGACGGCGATGCCCTCATCGCGCACCTGGGCGCCCAAGTCGCCGACGTGACCGATCCCGAGCCGCCGCGCTGACGCATCCGCCCGCCCTGCGGCACCCGCCTGCCGCACCCGCGCTGCCGCACCCGCCCTGCCGCTTCGCGGCGAGGGGTAGCCCGGCCCCCGCGGTAGCGCCGAGCCGCCCGAGCGCGTAGCATCGCCCGAGCAATCGTCGGCGGTGTCAGCGCCGGCGCCCCACGCAGGAGAAGAGCCGAGATGACCGAGATCCGCGGAGCCGCGACCGCGCGCTGACCCGACTGCCACGCACAGTCGACGCACCCGTCAGCGCACCAGCTGCGTTCTCGGAGGATCTCTTGGCAGCTCCTGCCATCGCGCTCTCGCGCGTCTCGTTCACCTGGCCCGACGGCACCGCTGCGCTCGGCAGCGCCGCGCCGGACCCAGCCGCCGGCGAGCAGCCCGGCGGCATCACCGGTGCGCTCGGCCACGGCCGCACTGGCCTCGTCGGCCGCAACGGCTCTGGCAAGTCGACCCTGCTGCGCCTCATCGCCGGCGAGCTCACCCCCACCGGCGGCACGGTCGCCGTGCAGGGCACCGCCGCGACGCTGCCGCAGCAGCTCGCGCTCGGCCCCGGCACGGTGGCGGATGCGCTGGGCATCGCAGGCGTGCTCGGCGCGATCGCGGCGATCGAGTCGGGCGACGTCGCGCCCGAACGGTTCGACCAGGTCGGCGACCGATGGGGCATCGAGGCGGAGGCGCTCGGCGAGCTCGCCGGCCTCGGCCTCGCGGGCGATGCCGACCTGCTGCGCCGAGCCGTCGCGTCGCTCTCGGGCGGCGAGGCGGTGCTCGTCGGGCTCGCGGCGATCCGGCTGCAGCGCGCCGACATCGCGCTGCTCGACGAGCCGACCAACAACCTCGACGCCGGCGCCCGCGCGCGCCTGCACGAGGCGGTCAGCGGCTGGCGCGGCACGCTGGTCGTCGTCAGCCACGATGTCGAGCTGCTCGAGCGGGTCGACCGCATCGCAGAGCTGCACGGGCCGAGCGCCGAGCGGGGCCGCGCCACCGGCCGCGGCGCCGGGCTGCGCGTGTTCGACGGGCCGTACTCGGTCTACCGCGACGCGATCGCGGCCGAGCAGGCGGCGGCGGAGCGCGACGTGCGCGACGCCCAGCAGCAGCTGCGGCGCGAGCGGCGCGACCGCGTCGAGGCCGCCGATCGGCGGTCGCGCTCGGAGGCCGCGGGCCGCCAGGCGTTCCTCGCCGGCGGCATGCCGAAGATCGTCGCCGGCGGGCTGCAGCGCCGGGCGGAGCGCACGACCGCGCGCTCGAAGGCGCTCCACGAGTCGCGCGAGGCGAGCGCCACGGCGGCGCTCGAGGCCGCCGAGGAGCAGCTGCGCGACGACCGCGCGATCCGCATCGACCTGCCCGACACCGCCGTGCCCGCCCGCCGCGACGTGCTCGAGCTGCGGCTGCCCGACGGCGCGCCGCTCGTCGTGCGCGGCGCGGAGCGCATCGCGCTGACGGGCGCGAACGGCGCCGGCAAGACGACGCTGCTCGACGCGATCGCGGCCTTCCGGGCGGATGCGTCGGGTGCCGCCGCCGACGCCGGCGCGGTTCCGCGCGGGGCCCGCGCGGCGGCCCGCGACCGGGGTCGGCGCACGCGCGGCTGCTGTCGCACGAGTGCGCGGTGGCCCCCGACCGGCCGTCGACCCGCACGCGCGCGGCGCCCGCGCCCGGCGTACGATCCGCAGTGGACGAGCCCCGAGGAGGCGGCCATGCACGTTGACCAGCAGCAGCTCGACGAGGCGGTCGCGAAGGAGGCCTTCACCGGCGTCGCGACGATCGACGTCGGCGACGAGCGGGTGCTCGAACGGGTCGAGGGCTTCGCCAGCCGCGCCCTCGGGGTGCCGATGACGGCAGGCACCCGCATCGCGATCGCGAGCGGCAGCAAGGCCTTCACCGCGGTCGCGATCCTGCGGCTGGTCGAGCAGGGCGCGCTGCGCCTCGACCAGCGGGTGCGCGAGCTGCTCGGCGACGACCTGCCGCTCATCGACGACGCGGTGACGATCGAGCAGCTGCTCGACCACACCTCGGGCATCGGCGACTACCTCGACGAGGAGGCCGACTGGGAGCCCGATCAGTTCGTGCTGCCGCTGCCGGTGCACACGCTGACGACCGCCGAGGCGTTCGTGCCGATGCTCGACGGATTCCCGCAGGCGTTCGAGCCGGGCACCTCGTTCGCCTACAACAACGGCGCCTACATCGTGCTGGCCGTGGTGCTCGAGCGCACCACGGGCGAGACCTACCACCAGGCGGTGCAGCGCCTGATGCTCGAGCCGGCCGGGCTCGCGCAGACCGGCTTCCTGCCGCTCAACGCCCTGCCGGCAGGCACGGCGCTCGGCTACCTGCACGACGACGGCGACCTCGTGAACACGCTGCACCTGCCGGTGCTCGGCAACGGCGACGGCGGCGCGTTCACGACCGCCGACGACCTGCACCGCTTCTGGCGGGCGCTGCTCGACGGCCGCATCGTCTCGCGCGAGACCGTCGACGCGATGTCGACGCCGCGGCACGACGTGCCGGGCGAGCAGATGCGCTGCGGCATGGGCCTGTTCCTGCACCAGACGCTGCCGGTGCTGATGCTCGAGGGCTACGACGCGGGCGCCTCGTTCTGCACCTGGCACATCCCCGCGTCGCAGACGACCGTGAGCGTGCTCGGCAACAGCTCCGAGGGCGGCTGGCCGGTCATGGGCGTGCTGCGGGCCGCGATCGGCGCGCACCTGGAGCACCGCTGATCGTCGGGCCGGCGAACCCGCCGCGAGCGGCGACCCCTTCCACCGATTCCGACCCGGTGCACCGGCTCCGATCTGGTGAACGGGGTCGCCGAACCGCTGGCACACTGGCGCCATGAGCGAGCCGCGCATGCCGCACGAGCGCATGCCACACGAGCGCATCCCACATGAGCGCATCCTCGACGAGCGCATCCCCGAAGAGTGCATCCCCGACCCGCGCATCCTCGGTCCGGGCCTCGCGCCGACCCCGTTCACCGCCGACGAGATCCGCGCGGGCTGCCCCGACGGCCACTGGGCGCTCGTGCGCACCGAGCGGGGCGGCGAGACGACCTTCCACCGCTCGGGCTTCGAGGCGGGCGACGCCGAGGGCGTCACCTGCACCACGACACCGACGGATGCCTCCGGTCACCCCACCGGGCCCGTCACGAGCCGCCGCGCGACCTGGGCCGAGCTGCAGGCGCATGCGGCGTTCCAGGCCTCGTCCACGACCGTCGCGAGCGAACGCATCCGCCTGGCCTTCGGCGAGCGCGACTGCCTGCGCTACGACGTCGCCGGAGACGACGGCAGCGACGACGGCAGCGGCCCGGCCACCTTCTGGTTCGCGCTCGAGCACCCCGGCATGCCCGTGCGCTACGTCTCGCCCGGCTTCGCCGCCGAGACGATCGCCGTCGCCGGCTGAGGCCGCGCGCCGAGCCGTGACGCAGCCGACGGCGCGACCCGCAGAGGATCGCGCCGTCGGCCGGCGTCAGCGAGGTCCGATCAGGGCACCACGACCGCCCGGCCGCGCACCTTGCCGTCGTGCAGGTCGGCATAGGCCTGCAGGGCGTCCTCGATCGGGTACTCCTTCGTCTCGATCTTGATCTGGCCGCGCTTGGCCATCTCGACCAGCTCGAGCAGCGACGAGCGCGTGCCCCAGAGCGAGGTGCGCACCTCGACGTCGTACGGCGCGGTCATCAGCCCGACCTTCGCGCCGCCGCCGCCCGCGCCGACCTCGACGACCGCGCCGGCGACGCGCACCGCGGCCAGCGCCGTGGCGCCGGTCGGGTCGATGCCGACGAAGTCGAACACCACGTCGGCGCCCACGCCGTCCGTCAGCTCCTTGATCTTCGCGGCGGCCTCGCCGTTCGATTCGAAGGCCTCGTGCGCGCCCATCTCCTTGGCGAAGGCGAGCTTCTCGTCGCCCACGTCGAGCGCGACGATGCGCGCGGCGGTGAGCTCGCGCAGCAGCTGGATGGCGACATGGCCGAGGCCGCCGGCGCCGATCACGACGGCGGTCGAGCCGCCGGTGAGGTGGTGCTGCACCTTCTTGATCGCCTCGTAGGGCGTCAGCGCCGCGTCGGTCAGCGAGGCCGCGCGCACGTGGTCGAGGTCGCCGATCGGCACCAGGTGGCGAGCGGTGTCGACGATCATGTACTCGGCCATCGCGCCGTCGCGACCGAGGCCGGGGGAGACCATGCCGTTCAGGCACAGCTGCTCTCGGCCCGACGCGCACATGGTGCAGACGCCGCAGCCCCAGCAGCCGTAGACGATCACGCTGTCGCCGACCGAGACGCCGGTCGCGCCCTCGCCGAGCTGCTCGACGACGCCGGCCGGCTCGTGGCCGAGGGTCATCGGCATCGGGTAGGGGTAGCCCTCCTCCGGGAACGACATCACGACCTCGTCAGAGTGGCACAGGCCCGAGGCGGTGATGCGCAGCAGCACCTCGCCCGGTCCGGGGGTGGGCTTCTCGATCTCGACCAGCTCGGGGCTCTGCCCGAACGTCGTGTACTGGACCGCCTTCATGGGAGTCCCTCCTTCATGTCTGGCGGGGCTGCCGCGGCCTGGATGCACGCGGCTCCTCTGCCGCTTCAGGCTACTCTCGGCCGACGGGTCGGTAACGGCCAAAGCGGGCCATGGCGATGACGACCGCGGTCAGCGGATGGGTGCGGCGGACGGGTGCGGAGTATCCTGGAGGGGATGTCCCCCACCCTCCGCCCCCGCCGGCTGCGGCAGAGCGCCCCCATGCGCCGCCTGGTCGCCGAGACCCGCATCCACCCCGCGCAGCTCGTGCTGCCGATGTTCGTCGCGGAGGGCCTCGACGAGCCCCGCCCGATCACGAGCATGCCCGGCCAGCTGCAGCACACGCTCGACTCGGCAGCCCGCGAGGTCGAGCGCGGCATCGCCGCCGGCATCGGCGGCATCATGCTCTTCGGGGTGCCGACCGAGAAGGATGCGGTGGGTTCCGGCGCGACGGACCCTGACGGCATCCTCAACACCGCCACGCGGTTCCTCGCGGAGCGCTTCGGCGACGCGACGGTCGTGCAGACCGACCTCTGCCTCGACGAGTTCACCGACCACGGCCACTGCGGCGTGCTGGCCGCCGACGGCAGCGTCGACAACGACGCGACGCTCGTGCGCTACGCCGACATGGCGCTCGCGCAGGCCGAGGCGGGCAGCCGCATCCTCGGGCTCAGCGGCATGATGGACGGCCAGGTCGAGCACGTGCGCGCCGCCCTCGACGCCGCCGGCCACCAGCAGACGGCCATCCTCGGCTACTCGGCGAAGTACGCCTCGGCGCTCTACGGCCCGTTCCGCGAGGCCGTCGACTCGAGCCTGCAGGGTGACCGGAAGACCTACCAGCAGGATCCGGCCAACCGCCGCGAGGGCCTGCGCGAGGCCCTCCTCGACATCGCCGAGGGCGCCGACATCGTGATGGTGAAGCCGGCCAGCCTCTATCTCGACGTGCTCGCCGACGTCGCCGACGCATCCGATGTGCCCGTCTGGGCCTACCAGGTGTCGGGCGAGTACGCGATGGTCGAGGCGGCGGCCGCCAACGGCTGGATCGACCGCGACCGGCTGATCGCCGAGAGCCTGACCAGCATCGTGCGGGCGGGCGCCGACGTGGTGCTCACCTACTGGGCGATCGAGCAGGCCGAGCTGCTGGGAGCGCTGCGATGAGCACCAACGCCGAGCTCTTCGAGCGCGCGAAGCTGGCGATCCCCGGCGGCGTGAACAGCCCCGTGCGGGCGTTCGGGTCGGTCGGCGGCACGCCGCCGTTCCTCGTGGCCGCGAAGGGCGCGCACGTCACCGACGCCGAGGGGCGCGAGCTCGTCGACCTGGTGGCGAGCTGGGGCCCGGCGATCCTGGGGCACGCGCACCCCGAGGTGATCGAGGCGGTGCAGGACGCCGCAGCCCATGGCCTCTCGTTCGGCGCGTCGACGCCCGCCGAGGCGCTGCTGGCCGAGGAGGTCGAGCGTCGCGTCGGCCCCGTCGAGCGGCTGCGGCTCGTGTCGACCGGCACCGAGGCGACCATGACGGCGATCCGGCTGGCCCGCGGCGCCACCGGCCGCGACCTGCTGGTGAAGTTCGACGGCCACTACCACGGCCACTCCGACGGCCTGCTGGTCGCCGCGGGCTCCGGGCTCGCCACGCTCGCGATGCCCGGCTCGGCCGGCATCCCGGCATCGGTCGCCGCCACCACCGTGGTCGTGCCCTACAACGACCGCGACGCGATCGAGGCGGTGTTCGCCGAGCGCGGCGACCAGATCGCCGCCGTCATCGTCGAGGCCGCCGCCGCCAACATGGGCGTCGTCGAGCCCGACGGCGACTTCAACGGCTTCCTCGCCCGCACCGCGCACGCGCACGGCGCGCTGCTCATCAGCGACGAGGTGCTCACCGGCTTCCGCGTGCACCGCTCGGGCATGTGGGGCATCGAGCAGTGGGTCGGCGACGAGGCGCCCGACCTCCTCACCTTCGGCAAGGTGATCGGCGGCGGCATGCCGCTCGCCGCCCTCGGCGGCCGGCGCGACCTCATGGAGCTGCTCGCCCCGCTCGGCCCCGTCTACCAGGCGGGCACGCTCTCGGGCAATCCCGTCGCGGTCGCGGCGGGCCTCACGACGCTGCGGCTCGCCACCGACGAGGTCTACCGGCGGCTGGATGCCGCTGCCGACACCATCACCGGCGCCCTCACGGATGCGCTCAGGGCCGAGGGCGTGGCGCACGCGATCTCGCGCGTCGGCAGCCTCTTCTCGGTCGCCTTCGCCCCCGAGGCGCCGCGCGACTTCGACCAGGTGCGCGCGCAGGAGGCGTTCCGCTACCCGCCGTTCTTCCACGCGATGCTCGACGCGGGCGTCAGCCTGCCGCCGAGCGTGTTCGAGGCGTGGTTCGTGACGGCGGCGCACGGCGACGAGGCGCTCGGGCGCATCGTCGACGCGCTGCCGGCCGCGGCGCGCGCCGCTGCGGCCGCGAAGCCCACGGCGGCGTAGCCCCGCGCACCGAGACCACCCCCGGAAGGGGTAGTCCCGGGACCCTCTTGCGGGCTACCGTGGCCGCATGGCGACGACGCTGGCGTGCCCCAACTGCGGCACCCCCATGCGCGAGATCGTCTGGGGCTTCGGCACCCTCGCCGACATGGAGGAGCAGGGCGACGTCGTGGTGGGCGGATGCGTCGTCGACGTCGACGAGGCCGGTCGCGTGGCCGTCGTGCAGTGCCCGCTCTGCGGCACGCGTGCCGACAGAGCAGGCGTCGCGCTCGAGCGCTCCGAGCCCCCTGCCGCCGGCGAGCACCCCTTCGCCGTGAGCTTCAGCAGCCCGCCGAGCACGAAATGGGAGGTCAGCATGAGCGATACGCAGCAGCCGCAGCAGCCGAGCGAGCCGGGCGGCGGTGCCTTCGCCGCCGACGACTTCGGGGCGGCCCGATCGGCGCCCGACACGTGGCGCGACGAGGTCGACCCGTACTCGTCGCACGACGACGAGCTGCCGCAGGCGTCGGCACCGGCGCCCGACCACGTGGAGCCCTACGCCTCGCGCGGGGATGCCCTGCCTGAGAGCGGCGGCGCGATGCCCGAGCGGGTGGAGCCCTACTCGTCGCACGAGCACGACGTGCCTGGCGCATCCGCCCCGAGCCCCGAGCGCGTCGCGCCGTACTCGTCGCACGACGATGCGGTGCCCGACCGCGGTGGCCAGTGGCAGGAGCGGGTGGAGCCGTTCGCGGCCGGCGGCGAGGCGGGCGGCGAGGCGGGCGGCGCCGCCGGCGGCGACGCCAGTGCCCCTGCGGCGGCCGAGGAGCCGGTGCCGGGCGAGGCGGTGTCGGCAGAGGCGCAGCCCGAGGAGCCGGTCCCGGGCGAGCACGTCGACGGGCATGCGCGCCACACCTCTCGATACACCGACGCCGAGGAGGAGGGGTGGCCGCCGCCGCGCGACGATGGCGACGACGCCGACGACGAGGGCAGCCCGTACCCGATGGTCCGCTGAGGCCGCCGCACCCGCTCACGCCTCGGCCGGGCAGCCCGGGCCCCTAGAACAGCCGAGCGTGCCCCGAGTCGATGCCGCGCATGTCGTCGTAGTCGAGCACCACGCAGCGGATCCCGCGGTCCTCGGCGAGCGTGCGCGCCTGAGGCTTGATCTCCTGCGCCGCGAACACGCCCGACACCGGCGCGATGCGCGGGTCGCGGTTCAGCAGCTCGAGGTAGCGGGTGAGCTGCTCGACCCCGTCGATCTCGCCGCGGCGCTTGATCTCGACCGCCACGGTCGCCCCCGCGGCATCCTTCGCCAGGATGTCGACCGGCCCGATGGGCGTCATGTACTCGCGCCGCCACAGCTCGTAGCCGTCGCCGAGCCGCTCGATCTGCTCGGCCAGCAGCACCTGCAGGTGCGCCTCCACGCCGTCCTTCACGAGCCCCGGGTCGACGCCCAGCTCGTGGCTCGAGTCGGCGAGCACCTCGTGCACCTTGACGATCAGCGAGTCGCCGGTCTTCTTGTGCGTGACCGTCCAGATCTCGGTGATGCCCGCATCCGCCTGGGTCTCATCGGGGGCGGATGCGGTGAAGGAGGCAGGCGGGCTCATCCAGTTGAGCGGCTTGTACGAGCCGCCGTCGCTGTGCACGAGGATCGACCCGTCGGCCTTCAGCATCAGCACGCGGGGCGCGAGCGGCAGGTGCGCCGAGAGGCGCCCCGCGTAGTCGACCGAGCAGTGGGCGACGACGAGCCTCATGGGGTGTCCTCCTGGCGGGCGGCGGAGCCGGTGGTGCCGGCGGCAGCGGGGGTGCGCTCGCGCGCGACGTGGCTGGTGAGCAGCGAGAGCAGCACGAACACGAGCACGGCGAGCAGCGCCAGGCGCAGCCCGACGAGGTCGCCGAGCAGGCCGAGCAGCGGCGGGCCGGCGAGGAAGGCGATGTAGCCGATCGCCGAGACGGTGCCGACGCGCGCGGCGGCGAGCCGCGGCTCGTCGGAGGCGGCGCTCATGCCGACGGGGAAGCCGAGGCACGCGCCGAGCCCCCACAGCACCACACCGACGATCACGACGACCGGCTGGTCGACGAAGATCACGATCAGCAGCCCGACGGCGGCCAGGGCGGCCGACACCCGCAGCATCGGCACGCGTCCGAAGCGCTCGAGCAGCCCCACGCCCACGAGCCGGCCCACGGTCATCGCGGTCAGGAACAGCGCGAGCGTGAACGCGGCGCCCTCGTTCGAGAAGCCGTGGCCGTCGACCATCACGAGCGTGAGCCAGTCGTTCGCGCTGCCCTCGGTGAGCGCCATGCCGAGCACGAGCAGGCCCAGCAGCAGCGTGCGCGGGTCCTTCCACACCGAGAGCCGCTCGCCGAGCGTGACGGGCGTCTCGTGCTCGTCGACCTCGTCCTCCGGCAGGAAGCGGTAGACCACGAGGCCGAGCGCGACCGTCGCGACCGCGACGCCGGTCGACTGCCACCCGAGCGGCACCCCGAGCAGCTCGCACAGGCCGCCGAGGCCGGCGCCGGCGACGGTGCCGAGCGAGAAGAACGCGTGGAACACGGGCATGATCGGCTTGCCCAGCGCGCGCTCGTTGGCGGCGCCCGAGATGTTCATGGCCACGTCGGTGATGCCCGTGAGGCTGCCGCCCACGATGAAGCCGACCACCACGAGCCAGGGCAGCGATGCCTCGGCGGCCCAGCCGGCGATCGCGAGCCCGCCCGAGACGGCGATCATGCCGAACGAGGCGACGATGCGCGAGCCGACGGCGTGGATCACGTGGCTCGCCACCAGCAGGCCCGCGATCGAGCCGACCGAGATCCCCAGCAGCAGCAGGCCCATCTCGCCCGTGGAGGCCTCGAGCGTGTCGCGCACGTGCGGCACGCGCGAGAGCCAGCTCGAGAAGCCGAACCCCATGGTGAAGAAGGTCGCGAAGACAGCGTTTCGCCAGGCGGTCACGGGGGTCACGATCCCATTCTGCCGTGCGCGCGCCGCGCTGCCGAGCAGGGGAGTAGCGTCAGCGCCATGGGGCAGACGGGCACCGAGACCCCCGTGATCCAGACGACGG
This sequence comes from Agrococcus beijingensis, assembly GCF_030758955.1. Lineage (NCBI taxonomy): Bacteria > Bacillati > Actinomycetota > Actinomycetes > Micrococcales > Microbacteriaceae > Agrococcus > Agrococcus beijingensis. Next base: position 1,979,424 of record NZ_CP132360.1, read on the forward strand.
GTCTCGCCAAGCGGTTCGGGCGGGTGCAGGCGCTCGACGGGCTCGACCTCAGCGTCGAGCAGGGCGACGTGCACGGCTTCCTCGGGCCGAACGGCGCGGGCAAGTCGACCACCATCCGGGTGCTACTGGGCATGCTGCGCGCCTCCGGCGGCACGGCGAGCGTGCTGGGCATGGATCCGTGGCGCGACGCGGTCGCCATCCACCGCCGCACGGCGTACGTGCCCGGCGACGTCACCCTCTGGCCCGGGCTCACCGGCGGCGAGGCCATCGACACGATCACCCGCCTGCGCGGTCACCGTGCCCCCGCATCCGACCGACGGCGACTCATCGATGCGTTCGACTTCGACCCGCGCCGCAAGGCGAAGACCTACTCGAAGGGCAACCGGCAGAAGGTCGCCCTGATCGCCGCGTTCGCGAGCGAGGCCGACCTCTACATCCTCGACGAGCCGACCAGCGGGCTCGACCCGCTGATGGAGAGCGTCTTCCAGGCCGAGATCCGCCGCATCGCCGACCGCGGCGCGACCGTGCTGCTCTCGAGCCACATCCTCAGCGAGGTCGAGCGGCTGTGCTCGCGGGTGTCGATCATCCGCGACGGGCGCATCGTCGAGTCGGGCTCGCTCGAGCAGTTGCGCCACCTGCACCACACGGTGGTCGGCTACCGAGGGCCGGTGCCCGACGGGCTGCCGCTCAGCGACGTCGTGGTCGAGGGCGAGCACGTGCGCGCGTCGATCGCGCCCGACGACGTGCCGGCGGTGCTGCGGTGGCTGGGCGAGCACGGCGCGCAGGCGGTGACCCTCACGCCGCCGAGCCTCGAGGAGCTGTTCCTGCGCCACTACGGCGACGAGGGCCGCGTCGACGTCGCGCGCGCCGAGCGGGCGAAGGGCGAGCAGCACGCCGAGGCGGTGGTGGCGGATGCGTCCCTCCCGTCGGGTGCGCAGGCGGGCGCGGGTGCGCGGGCGGGTGCGACGGCGGGCGCGGGCGCGCGGGCGGGCGCGCAGGCGGCCGCGGAGCCGGAGCCGGAGCCGGAGCCGGAGCCGGAGGAGCTGACCGGCCCGATCGGCTCCGACGGGCTGCTGGCGCCGGGGGCGGGCGACGTGCCTGCGCCGGACGTGCCTGCGCCGGACGTGCCTGGCGCCCACGGCCGCCACGCCGGGTGAGTGCACCGTGACCGGCACCTGGCTGCTGCTCCGGGCGGCGCTGCGGCGCGACCGGCTGGTCGTGCTGCTGTGGGTGCTGGCCGTCGCCGGCATGTGGGCGGCGGTGCTCGGCGGCCTCGGCGCCGCGTTCGACGAGCAGGCGCGGCGGGGCCTGGTCGCGCTGCTGTCGGCCCAGCCGGCGCTGCTGCTGCTGCGCGGCGCGCCCGCCGGCATCAGCCTGGGCGCGGTGATGTTCGTCTCGACCTACGCCTACCTCGCCGTGATGGTGGCGTTCATGATGACCTTCTTCGCGGTGCGCCACTCGCGCGGCGACGAGGACGCGGGCCGCGCCGAGCTGGTGCGCGGCACCGCCGTCGGCCGCTGGGCGCCGCTGGTGTCGACGCTGATCGCGGGCGTCGTCGAGCTCGCGATCGTCTGCGGCGCGGTGCTGGCGGTGTCGGTCGCGCTCGGCCTGCCCGCGTTCGGCTCGTTGCTGCTGGCGACCGCGCTCGCCGGTGTCGGCGCCGTCGGCATGCTCGTCGGGCTGCTCGCCGGGCAGGTCTTCCCGACCTCGCGGGCCGCCAACGGGGCCGCATCGATCGTCGTGGGCGTATGGTTCTTCGTGCGCGGCATCGGGGATGCCCTGGGCGATCCGAGCGCGGATCTCACGCGGGTCGAGGCGGCCTGGCCCGTCTGGCTGAGCCCGATCGGGTGGGGCGCCCAGACGCATCCGTACGCCGATGCGCCGTGGGAGCCCGACGGCACGCCGCTGCTGCTGTTCGTCGCGGCCGTGCTCGTGCTCGGGGCGCTGGTCGCGGCGCTCGAGTCGCGCCGCGAGCTCGGCCGCTCGCTGCTGCCGGAGCGCGTGGGCCGGCCGACCGGCTCGGCGCGGCTGGGCCTCAGCCCCGGCGGCGCGCCCGTGGGGCTGACGGCCCGGCTGCTGCGCGGCGGCCTGCTGGCGTGGCTGGTCGTGGGGGCGGTGCTCGGCACGGTCGCGGGCCGGCTGGCGCCGGTGCTGGCGGGCGCGCTCGACGACAACCCGGCGCTGGGGGGCATCGTCGCGACCCTCGGCGAGGAGAGCGGCGGCGACACCGAGGGCATGTTCATCACCGCGATCGCCGGCATCATCGGCGTGATCGCCTGCGCGGGGGCCATGCAGGCGGTGATCCGGCTGCGGCACGAGGAGCAGGCGCACGGCGAGCTGGTGCTCGCGACGACCGTGCGCCGCATCGGCTGGCTGGCCAGCCACCTGCTGCTCGGCGTCGTCACCGCGCTCGCGACGCTGGCGGCGTTCACCCTGGTGACGGGCGCCTCGCTGGCCGCCGCCGGCGACGACCGCTGGGGGCAGCTCGCGAGCGTCGCCGTCACGCATCTGCCGCTCGTCGCCGTCTACCTGGCCCTCGCGGCGGCGCTCGTGGCGTTCCTGCCGTCGACGGTCGCGTGGCTCGGCTGGGTGCTGCTCATCGGGCTGCTGCTCGTGGGCGACTTCGCGCCCCTGCTGGGCGACGCGTGGGCGTGGCTCGAGAACATCAGCCCCTTCCACTGGGTCGCGAACCCGCTCGCCGCAGAGCCGGACTGGACGGGCTCCTGGTGGCTGCTCGCGGTCGCCGCGGTGCTGCTGGCGGCGGCCACCGCCCGCTTCCGCACCCGCGACGCGATCGTCTGAGCCGAGGCTCCGGCGCGAGCGGCGGCCGTCACGGCTGCCGGAGGAGCGCGGCCGCCATCATGCGCGTCATCGTGGCGACGTAGTCCTCCGCATCCCAACCGGCGCGCAGCACCAGCCGCTCGTAGAGGTCGCCGGAGAAGGCCAGCAGGAGGTCGCGCGCGGCCTCGAGGCTGAGGTCGGGGCGCAGGTGGCCGCCGTCGGCCAGCGCTCGTGCGTTGTGCAGCATCCGCTCGGCGCGGCCGCCCTCGATCTCCTCCAGCAGCCCCCGCGCCTCCGGGTCGACCTCGGCCGCGGAGCGGATGAGCGCGAGCACGGGGGTCGCCCGCGGCGCGACCTCGAGCGCCAGGCGCAGCCAGCCCTCGACGATCTCCGCGCCGGTCCCGGCCGACGCCGCTACGGCATCCGCCCGCCGCTCCGCGTGCTCGGGGCCGACGCCGGCCAGGGCGCTCTGCCAGATGGCGCGGACCAGGCCGGCCTTGCCCCCGAACGACTTGTAGATCGTCTCGGGGGAGACGCCGGCCTCCGCCGCCACGGCAGCGACGGTGGTGAGGGCGAAGCCCTGTGCCGTGAAGCGCTGCCGCGCCGCCTCTACGATCCGCCGCCGCCGCTCGGCAGCGCCCTCTCGACGGCGCGCCGCGTCATAGCGCCTCTTGACAGGCTGCTCAGCCACGAGGATCCTCCCCATTAGATACAGATCACTGTATCGAAACTTCGCAGCTCGCACGATGAGGAGTGGGACGATGAACCAGGAGGAGCCGGGCCGCAAGCGCTCGGCGACAGACGTCGTGCGGAGCCTGTACGGCTCCGTGAGGGCGCACGATCTGCAGGGGATCGTCGCGCACTTCGCGCCGGGCTATGCGCTCGAGAACCCGGCGCGACCCGATCGGAGCTTCCACGGCGCAGATCAGGTGCGGCGCAACTGGTCGACGCTGCTCGGCTCGATGGCGGATCTCGCGCTGGAGGAGCGGCGGCTGGTGGCCGACGGCTCGACCGTGTGGAGCGAGATCGCCATCCGCGGACACCTCGCCGACGGCCGAGAGCAGGCGCTGTGCGGCGTCATGATCTACCGCGTCGACGCGGGGCTCATCTCGGAGGGCACCTTCTACCTCGAGCCGGTCGTGCGCGACGGGCTCGACGCGGATGCGGCAGTGCGTGCGCTCGCCGCGGAGACGGGACGATGATCCTGGTGGTGGGCGGCTCCGGTCGCCTCGGCCGGCTCGTCGTCGAAGCGCTCAGCGCCCAGCACGAGGTGCGGGTGCTCGCCCGGCACGCGACGACCGCGGCGCCGCCGCTGCCCGGTCGGGTGCAGCTGGTCGACGGCGACGTCAGGGATGCTGCGGCGATGACCGCCGCGGCCGAGGGCGCCTCGTGCATCGTGGTCGCCTCGCACGGCGTGGAGAGCAGGGAGCGCGACGGGCTCGAGTCGGTCGACGTGCTGGGCGCCCGGGCGGTCGCCGCCGCCGCGACGAGGAACGGGTGCGGCATCGTGCTCGTCTCGGCGGTCGGCGCCGCGCCTGATGCCGCGCAGCCGCTGGCGCGCACGAAGTGGGCCGCCGAGCAGATCGTCAGGGAGTGCGGAGCCCCGTGGACGATCGTGCGCGCGGCCGCGTTCGCGCAGACCTGGGCCATGATCCTGACGCTCTCCGCGGGGCGATCGGGCCGTCCGAGCCTGATCGGCCCGGGGGCGGCACTGCATCGGTTCGTCGACGTGCGCGACGTCGCCGCTGTGGTGGCGCGCGCGGCGACCGACGACGCGCTCCGAGGGCGCATCCTCGAGGTGTGCGGACCGGATCCGCTCACGCCCTCGCAGCTCGCCGCCATGGTGCAGGAGGCCAACTCGTGGCACGGGGCGCCTCGGCACCTGCCCCTGGCGCTCGCCCGCGTCATCGGGTCGGGCCTGTCGCTCTTCCGCCCGGATCTCGGGCGACGGCTCACGCTCGGCATCGCCATGAACGAGTCGCAGCCGCCCGACAGCACTGAGGGCGAGCTGCCGACCTGGCTGGCGATGCGCCCGATCACCCCGGAGACGATGCGCTGGCCGCCGGCGTCGACCAGCGTCGACGCGTGACGCACAACGCAAGCCCGACTCGGCATCGGCGCGGCAGATCGACTCGTGCTCGGGCGAGCGCCGCGGAAAGGCCTCAACGGGCTTGCGTTGTGCATCGGGAGGCGAGGCGGATGCGTCACGTGCGCCCGACCCGCATCCACGCGTCCGAGCGGGCACGCAGGCCCAGCGTCACGGCCCGCGCCCCGAGGTAGCCGAACGAGAACGCCGCCCAGATCGTCGCCAGCGCATCCACGCCCGGCACGAGCGCCAGCAGCAGCAGCGGCAGGTAGACGGCCAGGTTGAGCAGGCCCGTCCACGCCAGGTAGCGCACGTCGCCCGCGCCGATCAGCACGCCGTCGAGCACGAAGACGAAGCCGGCGATCGGCTGCGCCAGCGCCAGCAGCACGAGCGCGACCGGCAGCGCCTCGAGCACGGCCGCGTCGCTCGTGAAGACGCCCCCGAGCACCCACGCGACCGAGAGCAGCAGGGCCCCGACGACGCATCCGAACCCCACGCCCCATGCCTGCAGCCGTCGCGTCACGGCGCGCGCCTCGGCCACGTCGCCCGCCCCGAGCGACCTGCCCAGCATCGCCTGGCCGGCGATGGCGAGCGCGTCGAGCGCGAAGGCGAGCGTCGAGAAGAGGGTGAACGCGATCTGGGTGGCGGCGAGCGTCGCCGTGCCCGCCTGCGCCGCGATGGCGGTCGTCGCGAGCAGCGCCACCCGCAGCGACAGCGTGCGCATGAACAGCCAGCCGCCGGTCGACGCGGTGCGGCCGAGGTCGCCCCAGTGGATGCCGAGCGGCACACCGGCCCGCCGCGCCTCGCGCACCGCGAACCACAGGAAGAACGCGGCCATGCCCCACTGCGCGATGACCGTGCCGAGCGCGCTGCCCGCGACGCCGAGCCCGCCGCCGTAGATCAGCAGCACGTTGAGCGCGGCGTTCGCGGCGAAGCCGATGGTGGCGACGACCAGCGGCGTGCGGGTGTCCTGCAGGCCGCGCATGAGGCCGGTCGCGGCCAGCACGATGAGCATGGCGGGCAGCCCGAGGATCGAGATGCCGAGATAGACGGCCGCGTGCGCGGTGACGGCGGATGCGGCACCGAAGAGGGCGACGACGGGTCCGGCGAGCGGGGTGGCCAGCACGAGCACCGCACCGGCGACGATCGCCAGCCAGATGCCGTCGATGCCCGCCCGGATCGCAGCCGGACGATCGCCGGCACCCAGCAGCCGCGCGACGGCCGGCGTGGTGCCGTAGGCGAGGAAGATCAGCAGCCCGACGGCGGTCGAGAGCGCCGCGACGCCGATGCCGACGCCCGCGAGCTGCTCGGCGCCGAGGTGCCCGACGAGGGCCGTGTCGACGAGCAGGAACGCCGGCTCGGCGATGAGCGCGCCGAGCGCGGGCACGGCCAGCCGCAGGATCTCGCGATCGCGGGCGTCGGGTCGCAGGCGCACCCGGCAACGCTACCGGCGCGGCGCACGCCGCTGGCGGCCGGTCGGGCGCCCGGTCGCGACGGCGGCAGCGGCGCCCGGCTCCGACGCCGGATCCCGCACCGCGCGCCATATGCTGACCCCCATGACGACTCTGCCCTCCGGCCTGCCCGTCGACGACTTCAGCGCCGAGATCCGCCCCCAGGACGACCTCTTCCTCCACGTGCACGCCAAGTGGCTCGAGCGCACCGAGATCCCGAACGACAAGGCTCGCTGGGGCGCCTTCGCGGTGCTGGCCGAGCAGGCCGAGGAGGCCGTGCGCGAGATCGTCATCGAGATGCAGCAGGCCGAGCCGGGCACCGACGCGCGCAAGGTCGGCGACCTCTACGCATCCTTCCTCGACGAGGCGGCGGCCGACGCCAAGGGCATCGACCCGATCCGTCCGCTGCTCGAGCGCGTCGACGCGGTCGACAGCGTCGACGGGCTGCTCGAGCTGATGGGCGACCTCGAGGCGATCGGCGGCCCGGGCCTGGTGGGCGTGTGGGTCGACACCGACCCGGGCGATCCGGGCCGCTACCTCGTGCACCTCAACCAGGGCGGGCTGGGGCTGCCCGACGAGTCGTACTACCGCGAGGATGCGTTCGCCGAGGTGCGCACGGCCTACCTCGAGCACCTGCAGACGATGTTCGGCCACCTCGGCGACGCCGAGGAGCGCGCCCACGCCGAGGCGACGCTCGTCTTCGCGCTCGAGACCGAGATCGCCACCCACCACTGGGATCGCGTGACCTCGCGCGATGACGAGAAGACCTACAACCTGCAGCGCCCCGCCGAGCGCTACCCTCGCCTGCACACCTGGCTGCGCGCCGTGCACGCGCCCGAGGGCACGTTCGACGAGGCGGTCGTGCGCCAGCCGAGCTACTTCGACGGCGTGTCGGCGATGCTCGTCGACGAGCGCCTCGACGAGTGGAAGGCGTGGCTGCGCCTGGGCGTGCTGCGCTCGTTCGCCAGCTACCTGACCACCGGCATCTCGAAGGATCAGTTCGACTTCTACGGCACGGTGCTCACCGGCGCCCCCGAGCAGCGCGAGCGCTGGAAGCGCGGCGTCTCGCTCGTCGAGGGCATGCTCGGCGACGCGATCGGCCGCATCTACGTCGACCGGCACTTCCCGCCGGAGGCGAAGGCCGCGATGGACGAGCTGATCGCGCACCTGGTCGACGCCTACCGCGCGTCGATCGCCCAGCTCGAGTGGATGGGCGAGGAGACCCGCGGGCGCGCGCTCGAGAAGCTCGAGAAGTTCACGCCCAAGATCGGCTACCCCGTGCGGTGGCGCGACTACGGCTCGCTCGAGATCGGCGCCGACCTGGTCGCCAACGTGCAGGCCGCGACCCGCTTCGAGCACGACCGCGAGCTGGCGAAGATCGGCAAGCCGATCGACCGCGACGAGTGGTTCATGAACCCGCAGACGGTCAACGCCTACTACAACCCCGGCTTCAACGAGATCGTCTTCCCGGCCGCGATCCTGCAGCCCCCGTTCTTCGACGTGACGAGGGATGCGGCTGCGAACTTCGGCGCCATCGGTGCCGTCATCGGGCACGAGATCGGGCACGGCTTCGACGACCAGGGCTCGAAGTTCGACGGCGACGGACGCCTCCACGACTGGTGGACCGACGAGGACCGCACGGCGTTCGACGCGCGCACGAGCGCGCTGATCGCGCAGTACGACGCGCTCGAGCCGGTCGCGGCCCCCGGGCACAAGGTGAACGGCGCGCTCACGATCGGCGAGAACATCGGCGACCTGGGCGGGCTCGGGATCGCCTGGAAGGCCTATGTCGCGTCCCTCGGCGGGGCGGAGCCGCCGGAGCTCGACGGGTACACGGGCGCGCAGCGGTTCTTCCTGTCGTGGTCGTACGCCTGGCAGCTGAAGATCCGTCAGGAGGAGGCCGTGCGGCTCGTCTCGATGGACCCGCACTCGCCGAACGAGCACCGCACGAACCAGGTGGTCAAGAACCTCGACGCGTTCGTCGAGGCGTTCGGCGTGCGGCCCGGCGATGCGCTCTGGCTCGACCCGGAGGCGCGCGTCACGATCTGGTGACGCCGCGCGTCAGGCGCGGCCGGGCGAGCGCAGCAGCGCCCCGAGCTCGTCGAGCGCGCCGTCGACCACCCGGTAGTGCGCCCACTTGCCCCGCTGCTCGCGCTCGATGAGCCCGGCGGCGACGAGCACCTTGGCGTGATGGGATGCGGTGGGCTGGCTCACGTCGATGGCGTCGGCCAGGTCGCACACGCAGATCTCGCCGTCGGTGGCGGCGAGCATCGAGAGCATCCGCAGGCGCGAAGGCTCGGCGACGGCCTTCAGGCGGGCCGCGATCGCCTCGGCCTCCGCGCGCTCGAGCGCGGGCTCTCCGGGCGTGCACCAGACGGTCTCTCGCATGTCACGCATCCTCTCGCATCGACCTCCGTCGATATGATACACATTGACACACATCGATACGAGAGGAGGTGCGCGATGGACGAGCAGGTTCTGGAAGAGGCCCGCAAGGAGTGCTGCGGCGACGGCTGCTGCTAAACGATCGCTCGGGCGGAGGCCCTTGCGGGCCTCCGCTGCCCAGCCGCCGTCGATGTCCAGCAACCTGGGAGCGCACGCGGGTCGCGGCTCGGTATCGTGGGGCGCGGAACCAGGCCAGCTCCGCTGGCACATCCCAACGGCAGGAGCGAACATGCGCGGCAGGATCCTTCTCGTGATCGGCTTCGGCGCCGGCTATGTGCTCGGTGCGAAGGCAGGTCGCCTGCGCTACGAGCAGATCGCGGGCGCGGCCGACAAGGTGTGGAACTCGCCTTCGGTCGCGAAGCAGCGGCACGAGGTGCAGCATTTCGTCGAGACGAAGGCCCCCAAGCTCGTCGAGTCGGCGAAGGACGCCGCCGGCGACGCGATCAGCAAGGTCAGCCGGCGCAGCGCGCGCCACGGTGGCGAGGGCTCGAGCACCGGCACGGGCACCGGAGAGTTCTGATGGTGGAGCGCAAGTCGCTCGGCGATCTGCTGGCGGAGACGCCGCAGCTGATCGTCGGCCTGATCAAGGCCGAGATCCAGCATCTGAAGGACGAGCTCTCGACGAAGGCGGCCGGCCTCGGCGCCGGCGCGGGCGTGCTCGCGGGGGCAGGGTTCTTCGCGGTCTTCCTCTTCGGCTGGCTGCTCGTCGCGGCGTTCGAGGGCCTCAATGTGGTCTTCCCGCCGTGGCTCTCGGCGCTGCTGGTGTCGGCGTTCCTGCTGCTGGTCGCCGGCATCCTGGTGCTCGTCGGCCTCGGGCTGCTGAAGAAGAACAAGGACTTCTCGAACCTCGAGGCGGTCGACAGCATCAAGGACGACGTCAACATGGTGCGCGGCGTGGGCTACGCCGCCGAGGGCCGCAGCCCGCTCGACGACCTGCCCACCACGAACGGAGCCCCGCGATGACCGAGCAGCGCGACATCGACCGCCAGCGCGAGGAGCTGCGCCAGCACCTCAACGAGATCGAGGACCGCGTCAACCCGAAGAAGGTCGCGAACCGCTTCGTGGGCAAGGCGCAGGACTCCTACAACGAGGATCCGACGCCCTGGATCGCCGCCGCGGCGGGCGCCGCCGTGCTGGTGCTGGGCGGCATCGCCCTGGCGATCTTCGGCCGCCGCTGAGCGCTGCGCCGCGACGTCCCGCGCTGACGGATGCGGGGCGCGCGTTCGCCGTCGAGCGTCACCTGGCGACCCTCAGCACGCTGCGGCGCGACGGCTCGCTGCACGTGGTCGCGGTCGGCTGCACCGTGGAGGAGACGGCGACCGGCCTCCTCGTGCGGGTGATCACCGACGGCGCTTCGCAGAAGGTGGCGAACCTGCGTCGCGACCCGCGCGCGAGCATCGCCCAGCTGGATGGCGCGCGCTGGTGCTCCTTCTCGGGCACCGCCACGATCGCGGACGACCCGCGGCGCGTCGCCGATGCGGTCGAGCGCTACGCGCGCCGCTATCGACAGCCTCGCGTGAATCCGAACCGCGTGGTCATCGAGCTCGAGGTCGAGCGCGCGATGGGCTCGCGGGGACTCATCGCCTGAGGTCGGGCGCGGTCACGCCGAGACGGCGGATGCGGTGGGTCGCGGCGCGTCGACGACGGTCGTGGCGCGCGGGTGGAGCAGCACGGCGATCGCGGCCCCGGCGGCGCCTCCGACGAGCTGCGCCGCGATGAACGGGAGCACGCTTGCCGGTGCGATGCCCGCGAACGTGTCCGAGAGCATCCGCCCGATCGTCACCGCCGGGTTGGCGAACGAGGTCGAGCTGGTGAACCAGTAGGCGGCACCGATGTAGGCGCCGACCGCGGGCGCGATCGCGGCCGACCTGCCGCTGCGGGAGAGCGCCACGATCACGAGCACCAGGCCAGCGGTCGCGACGACCTCGGCCAGCAGGCGGCCGGCGTCGACGCGCTCGGTGGTCGCGATCGCCGTCGGCACCTGGAACATCAGGTTCGCCAGCACGGCACCGGCGACGGCGCCGATCACCTGAGCGCCGATGTAGCCGCCGAGCTCGGTGGCGGAGAGGCCGCTGCGGTCGCTGCGCCCGAGCACGGCGTCGACGATCGAGACCACAGGGTTGAAGTGCGCTCCGGAGGTCGGCCCGAGCACCACGATGAGCACGGCGAGCCCGAACGCGGTCGCGGTCGAGTTCTGCAGCAGCTGCAGGCCCGTGTCGTCTGGCGAGAGCCGCGCGGCCATGATGCCCGAGCCGACCACCACCGCCACCAGCAGACCGGTGCCGAGCAGCTCGGCGAGCAGGCGCCGAGAGAGCGGCAGGTGGGAGGCGGTGGACGAGGTCACCCGACGATCTTGACGACGATCGGTCACTCAGTCAACATTGAGTCAATGAACACCGAGCAAACAGGCCTCGGGGCGCGCGCCGCGAAGCACGCCGCGCTCGCCGATCGGGCCCGGCTGCGCCTGGTCGACCTGCTGACGCTCGGCGATCTCGCACCGAGCGAGATCGCCGACTCGCTGGGCATGCCGTCGAACCTCGTCGCGCACCACCTCTCGGTGCTCGAGCGCGCCGGTCTCGTCACGCGCACGAGGAGCGAGGCCGATCGGCGACGCTCCTACGTGCGCCTCGCCCCTGCCGGGCTCGCGGGGCTCGCACCGTCGCCCACCGCCGCAGCCCGTCGCGTCGTCTTCGTCTGCACCGCCAACTCCGCGCGCTCGCAGCTCGCGGTCGAGCTCTGGGCACGACGCAGCGACATCCCAGCGACCTCCGCCGGCACCCGCCCCGCCGCGGAGGTCGCTCCGGGTGCGGTCGCCGTGGCGGCGCGGCGCGGGCTCGACCTGCAGGGCGCGGTGCCGCGCGGGCTCGACGGTGTCGTCGAGCCCACCGACCTCGTCATCACCGTCTGCGACGCCGCCCACGAGTCGTTCGAGGGCGCGGCGCTCCACTGGTCGGTGCCCGACCCGGTGCGCGTCGGCACCGACGCAGCCTTCGACGCTGCGTTCGACGACCTCGAGCGTCGCATCGACGAGCTCGCGACGCGCCTGAGGGCCGCGTAGCGAGCGACAGGCGCCCGCGGCCTCGAGCTCAGCGGGCGACGCCGTCGCGCCAGACGCCCGCCACCTCGAGGCGCCCGTCGAGCGCGACGAGGTCGGCGCGGGCGCCCACGACGAGACGTCCGAGATCGGGGCGACCGACAGCATCCGCCGGTGCCCTGGTGGCCGCGTCGAGCGCAGCGTCGATCGGCACGCCGGCGCTCAGCAGCACCCGCACCGCCCGGTCGAGCGTGAGCGTCGAGCCGGCGATCGCGCCGCCGTCGGCCAGCCGCGGCAGGCCCTGGCGCACGCGCACCGCCAGCGCACCGATGCGGTAGTCGCCGTCGGCCATGCCGGCCGCCGCCATGGCGTCGCTGACGAGCGCCACGCGGCCGGGCGCCGACCGCACGAGCAGCGCGAGCACCTCGGGCGCCACATGCTCGCCGTCGGCGATCGCCTCGAGGGTGACGCGCTCGTCGAGCAGCGACGGCGGCAGCGGCCCGGGGGAGCGGTGGTGCATCGGCGGCATCGCGTTGCAGGCGTGCGTGAGCAGCGTCGCGCCCGCGTCGAAGGCGGCGCGCGTCGCGTCGGCGTCGGCGCCCGTGTGGCCGACGGCGACCCGCACGCCCGCCGCCACGAAGCGCTCGATCGCGGCGAGCGCGCCCGGCAGCTCGGGCGCGACGGTGATCTGCAGCAGCCGGCCCTCGCCCGCGGCGAGCAGGCGGTCGACGGCCTCGGGGGTCGGCTCCTGCAGCGCCGAGGCCTGGTGCGCGCCGCGATGGCTGTCGGCCAGGAACGGCCCCTCGAGGTGGATGCCGAGCACCGAGGCGTCGACCGCGGCCCGCGCGGCCGCCGCGCGCACGCGCCGCTCGAGCAGCTCGAGCGGAGCGGTGACGAGCGAGATCGCCTGCCGGGTCGTGCCGTGCGCCGCGTGGAAGCCCAGGATGGCGTCGAAGTCGGGCTCGTCGTCGTCGAAGGCACCGCCGACCGCGCCGTGGCAGTGCAGGTCGACGAAGCCGGGAGCCAGCGTGACCGCGCCGAGCGCGCGGTCGCCGATCGACGCGTCGAGGGCGCGCGGCGGCGCTCCCTGGCCGATCGCGGTGATGGCGCCGCCCGCGGACTCGAGCCACGCATCCGGCACCAGCATGCCCTCGACGAGCGCGCGGTCAGCGGTCAGCAGCACACGCGAGTCGGTCACCCGCCCAGCCTATTCAGCGGCGACTGCCGAGCCGTCTATGCGGCGGCGGTGACGACGGCGGCCGCGGCGAGCTCGCGACGCGACACCTCGAGGGTGTCGAGGTCGATGCGCACGGCGGTCTCGGGCGCCATGCGCTGCCAGCCGTCGCCGGTCAGGCCGCTCGACGTGACGGCGACCGCGCCGTCCTCAGAGCGGCGCCACGACAGCTGGTAGTAGTGGTCGACGTGGCCGATCGGCAGGTCGTCGCCCAGCCCCGACTCCTCGAACAGCTCGAGCGGGATCGGCGCGCCCTCGTTGGCGTGCACCGCGATGAGCTCGCGGTTCGAGAGCACCAGCAGGTTGAGGGCGCTGCTCGGGAACTCCCGCCGCAGCTCGGCGACCACCGCGGTGACCGCGTCGAACAGCGGCTCGCCGGCGTCGTAGCGGCGCAGGATCAGCGCGAACACCGCCGCCGTGTCGGTCTCGCCGCCGACGCGGGCGAGCTCGGCGTCGGTGACCTTCGCGCGCAGCCGGGCGAAGGGCGTCACCGACCCGTTGTGGGCGAGCACGACGTCGTCGACGCGGAACGGGTGCGTGTTCTGCACGCGCGTGGCGAAGCCCTCGGTGGCGAGCCGCAGGTGCGTCAGCCGGGCGCGCGACGGGGTGTCGCCGAGCGCGTCGGTGAGGTCGGGGTTGTCGAGGCCGCGGGCGGCGTCGCGGTAGCGGCGCACCTCGTCGCCGTCGAGCCAGGCCGTGCCCCAGCCGTCGGTGTGCAGGCGGCCGAGCCGCTGCCACTCGCGCGTGCTGGCGTCGCCGAGCACCTCGCGCGTCGTGGCAGGCGAAGGGGAGACGTGAGCGAGCAGTCTGCACATCGTGGGTTCCCCTTCCGTTCCGACCATTCTCGCGCATCCGGGCACGAACGGGCGGATGCGTCGTCACACTCGGTAACGCGCGTCGCCACGGGCGTGTTCCGGGTGTGCTCCGGGCGTCGTCCCCGGCCCGCTTTGCTACGCCCCGTGACGCCGGGGTGGTGCGCTCGGCGGCCGCGGTTCGTAGCGTCGCCCCATGACCACCAGTGCACTCACCGTCGAGCTCGACGACGTCACCCGCACCTTCGCGCAGCGCGATGCGGACCGCGTCGTGCTCTCCGACGTCGACCTGCGGGTCGGCGCGGCGGAGATCGTCGCGATCCTCGGCCCATCCGGCTGCGGCAAGTCGACGCTGCTGCGGCTGATCGCCGGCCTCGACAGCGCCGACGGCGGCTCGGTGCGCATCGCCGGCGAGGCCGTGCGCGCGGCCGATCAGCGCGTGGCCGTCGCCTTCCAGGAGCCGCGGCTGCTGCCGTGGCGCACCATCACCCGCAACGTCGCGCTCGGCCTGCCCGACCACGGCCGCTCGGCCGCCGGGCTCGCCAGGGTCGCCGAGCTGCTCGACCTCGTCGGGCTCCGCGACGCGGCCGAGCTGCGGCCGAGGCAGGTCTCCGGCGGCATGGCGCAGCGCGCCTCGCTGGCCCGCGCGCTGGCCCGCGAGCCGGGTGTGCTTGTGCTCGACGAGCCCTTCGGCGCGCTCGACGCCCTGACGCGGCTGTCGATGCAGGAGCTGCTGCTCGACGTGCACCGCGCCGAGCCGCGCACGATCGTGCTCGTCACCCACGACGTCGACGAGGCCCTGCACCTGGCCGACCGCGTCGTGCTGCTCGGTCCCGGCGTCACCGCCGAGGGCTCGACCGTCGTCTCGCTCGTCACCGTGCCCGGCGAGCGGCCCCGCGACCGCGGCGCCGCCGACCTCGCGGAGCTGCGGGCCGAGCTGCTCGAGGGCCTCGGGGTCCCGCGCAGGCACACCGACGCATCCGCCCCCCTTCCTTCCCACGCACTGCACACCGTCGACCAGGAGGTCCTCGCATGAACCGCACCCGCACCGCAGCCATCGGCGCCAGCCTCATCGCCGCGTCGATGCTCGTCGGCTGCGCCGGCGAGGGCTCGACCGTCGCCCCGCAGGCGAACGCCGCGACCGACGCCGGCTGGAGCGCCGATACGCTCGACGTCGACTTCGCCACCTACAACCCGCTCAGCCTGATCATCAAGGACCAGGGCTGGCTCGAGGCGGCCACCGAGGGCGAGGTCACGGTCAGCTGGGTGCAGTCGACCGGCTCGAACAAGGCCAACGAGCTGCTGCGCGCCGGTGCCGTCGACGTCGGGTCGACGGCCGGCTCGGCCGCGCTGCTCGCCCGCGCGAACGGCTCGCCGATCCGCACGATCGACGTCTACTCGCAGCCCAACTGGTCGGCGATCCTGGTGCCGGCAGCCTCGGAGGTGACCGAGGTCTCGCAGTTGGAGGGCGCGTCGATAGCGGCCACGAAGGGCACCGACCCCTACTTCTTCCTGCTCCAGTCGCTCGCCGAGGGCGGCCTGTCGGCCGACCAGGTCAGCGTGCAGAACCTGCAGCACGCCGACGGCCTCGCGGCCCTGCAGTCGGGCGCGGTCGAGGCGTGGTCGGGGCTCGACCCGATGCTCTCGACCGCGGTCGCCGACGGCAGCGCCCGCATCATCTACGACAACATCGACTTCAACTCCTACGGGTTCCTGAACGCCACCGAGGAGTTCCTGGAGGCGTCGCCGGATCTCGCGCAGCTGATCGTCGACGCCTACGAGCGAGCGCGCGAGTTCGCGATCTCCGAGCCCGAGGAGACCGCCCGCATCCTGTCGGAGGTCGCGGGCATCGACCCGGTCGTCGCGACCGCCGTCATCCACGACCGCACCAACTTCGAGGTCGACGCCGCCCCGGGCGACGCACAGCGCGAGGTGCTCGAGTTCATCGGGCCGATCTTCGTGGAGGCCGGCGACGTCACGAGCCAGGCGGCTGTCGACGAGGCGCTCGACACGCTCTTCGACACGCAGTTCGCCGACGCGGCCGACCCGAGCTCGGTCGGCTCATGACGCTGACGCTCGCAGGCCCCGCCCCGGCCCGCGCGGGCAGCGGCCGCCTCGCCGCCCCGGTGGTGCTGAGCGGGCTGATCGTGCCGCTCGCGCTCTTGGCGCTCTGGTGGGCGGTGACGGCGCTCGGCATCGTGCCGCCGCACCGGCTGCCGCCGCCTGCCGCAGTGCTCGAGGCGGGGCTGCAGCTGGCGGCCGACGGCACGCTGTGGCGGCACGTCGGCATCTCGGCGCAGCGCGTCGTGCTCGGCTTCGCGATCGGTGCCGCCGCGGGCCTCGCGCTCGGCGCGCTCGTCGGGCTGTCCCGGCGCGCGAACCGACTGCTCGGCCCGACGGTCGGGGCCTTCCGCGCGGTGCCGTCGCTCGCCTGGGTGCCGCTGCTGGTGCTGTCGCTCGGCATCAACGAGGACTCCAAGGTCGCGCTCATCGCCATCGGTTCGCTCTTCCCGGTGTTCACGACGGTCGCCGGCGCCCTGCGGCACGTCGACCCGCAGCTGGTCGAGGCCGGTCGGGCGTTCGGGCTCTCCGGCATCCGTCTCCTCGCCGCCGTGCAGCTGCCCGCCGTCGTGCCGTCGGTCGTCTCGGGCCTCCGGCTCGCGCTCGCGCAGGCCTGGCTGTTCCTGGTGGCGGCAGAGCTCATCGCGTCGTCGATGGGGCTCGGGTTCCTGCTGATCGACTCCCAGAACAACGGTCGGGTCGACCGCATCCTGCTGGCGATCGTGCTGCTCGCCGTGCTCGGCAAGGCGAGCGATGCGCTGATCGGCGTCGCCGAGCGGCGGCTGCTGCGCCGCTGGCTGTGAGGCGCCGCCGATCCGCGCGCCGATCCACAGGCCCCGCCACGGCCGCAACCCGCCCGGCGCCTGCCCGCTAGCCTCCGCCTGGTGCGTGAGAATGGTGGGATGACCGTCGAGCTGACCCCGGAGCAGCTGGCGATCTATGACGCCATCGAGCAGGGCGACGGGCACCTGTTCATCACCGGCCGCGCCGGCACCGGCAAGTCGACGCTGCTGCGGCACCTGACCGAGCACTCGAAGAAGTCGATCATCGTCTGTGCCCCGACCGGCGTCGCGGCCCTCAACGTCGGCGGCCAGACCATCCACTCGCTGCTGAAGCTGCCGCTGGGCGTGATCGCCGAGGCGCCGCTGCGCCAGCGCACCGAGCTGAAGCAGATGCTCGGCAAGCTCGACCTGCTGGTGATCGACGAGATCTCGATGGTGAACGCCGACCTGATGGACGCGATCGACCGCTCGCTGCGGCAGGCCCGCGGCGTGCGATCGGTGCCGTTCGGCGGCGTGCAGGTGGTGATGTTCGGCGACCCGTACCAGCTCGCGCCGGTGCCGGGCGACGCCGAGGAGCGCGCCTACTTCGCCGACCACTACGAGTCGATGTGGTTCTTCGACGCCCGCGTCTGGCGCGAGGAGGCCGAGCTGCGGGTTGTCGAGCTCGTGCACATCCATCGGCAGTCCGACCTCGAGTTCAAGCAGGCGCTGAACGCCGTGCGCCACGGCACCGTCACCGCCGAGATCGCCCAGCTGCTGAACGACGCGGGCGCGCGCACGCCCCCTCGCGAGGTGCTGACGCTCGCCACCCGCAACGACACCGTGACGCGCATCAACGCGCGCGAGCTCGCGCAGCTCGCCGGGCGGCCGAAGACCGCGGCGGCGGAGATCTCCGGCGACTTCGGCGGCCGCCAGTACCCGGCCGACGCCGAGCTGCAGCTGAAGCTCGGCGCGCAGGTGATGTTCCTGCGCAACGACTCCGAGGGCCGCTGGGTCAACGGCTCGCTCGGCAAGGTCGTCGACATCGGCGGCACCGTGTGGGTCGAGGTCGACGGCGAGCAGCACGAGGTGGAGCCGGCCGTGTGGGAGCAGTACCGCTACTCGTACTCGCCGGTGACGAAGGAGATCAAGCGGGATGTGGTGGCCGAGTTCACGCAGTTCCCGCTGCGGCTCGCGTGGGCGGTCACGATCCACAAGTCGCAGGGCAAGACCTTCGACCAGGCGGTCGTCGACCTCGGCACGCGGGCGTTCGCGCCCGGGCAGACCTATGTCGCGCTGTCGCGGCTGACCTCGCTCGAGGGGCTCTACCTGACGCGCCCCCTCAAGCCCGGCGACATCATCGTCGACCAGCGGGTGCGCCGCTTCATCCACGAGGTCCGTGAGCGCGATGCGGCCAGGGCGGCCAGGGCCGATCTCAAGGACGCCCCGCCCGCTGCCGCGCAGGCGGCGCAGGCCGCGCCGCCCGACGCGCCCCCGGCCGAGACAGCCGCCGAGGAGGATCGTCGCGATCGCGTCGAGGCGCTCTTCGCGCCCGACGCGCCGACGCCCTTCTAACGGGGCTGGGCCCGCTCGCCCTGCTGCGCTGACGCATCCGCCTCGTCTGCGTCCTCGGCGCCATCGTGCTCGGCGGCATCGTGCTCGGCTGCTCCGTGCTCGACGACGGGCAGGTCGGCGAGCGCGCGCAGGAACCGGGTGGCTGCCTGGCGCTCCTCGCTCGACATCGAGGCGGCGACCGCGAAGCGGCGGGTGTGGTCGCGGCCCACCGAGGCGGTGGCTGCGGTGCGGGTCTCGTCGGTGACGACCACCGAGAGCGCGCGGCGATCGGTCGGGTGCGCCTCGCGGCGGATGTGGCCGCCGCGCTCGAGCCGGTCGAGCAGCTTCGTCACCGAGGGCCCGGTGATGCCGAGGTGCTCGCCGAGCAGCGTCGAGGTGACGATGCGGCCCTCGCGCGCGGCCGACATGGTGAAGCGGATCGCCCGCATGTCGTTCTCGCCCAGCTTCATGAAGCGCCGGCCGGCCTCGCTGTGCGCCTCCGAGGTGCGATGCCAGGTGCGGAGCGCCTGGAAGAGGTCGACGATCTCCTCGACCGTCTCGTCGGTCAGGCCCATCGTGCGCACCAGCTCGGAGGACGCCCCCAGGCGCCTGGGGTCGAGCATGGCGCGCTCGTCCGCAGCGTGGGTCGCATCAGTCACGGGGAAACCCTAGTGCAAAGGCTCATAGTTGCGTGGGCTAATTATTTGCTACGCTCACCGCATGTCGATCCAAGCCCAGCTCGAGCAGGAGCTCGTCGTGCTGCTCGATGACGAGGGCAACGCCGTCGGCACCGCGCCCAAGGCCACCGTGCACCATGCAGACACCCCGCTGCACCTGGCGTTCTCGCTGCACCTGCTCGACGACGACGGGCGGATGCTCGTCACGCGTCGTGCGCTCAGCAAGATCGCGTGGCCCGGCGTCTGGACGAACGCCTGCTGCGGCCACCCCGCGCCGGGCGAGACGCTCGACGGCGCCGTGCGCCGCCGCCTCTGGCAGGAGCTCGGCACCGAGGCCGACGCGCTCGAGCTCGCCCTGCCCGACTTCGCCTACCGCGCGGTCGACGCGAGCGGGATCGTCGAGCACGAGCGCTGCCCGGTCTTCATCGCCCGGCTGAGCGCGCCGCTGCATCCGGATCCGGCCGAGGTCGCCGAGGTGCAGTGGGTCGAGCCCGAGCGGCTGCTGGCCGGCATCCGCGCGACGCCGTGGGCGTTCAGCCCCTGGCTGGTGCTGCAGGCCGAGCAGCTGCCGCTGCTGGCGGGTGCCGCATGACCACCGTCGACGCCCCGACGCTGCTGGCCGAGGTCGAGCAGCGCATCGCGCAGCTCGCCGCGCCCACCGGTCCGCATCCGGTGCAGGCGGCCGCCGCTCGCGCGGCGATCGGCGGCAAGCTGCTGCGGCCGCGCCTGGTGATCGCCGCGGCGGGCCCGGGCGCTCCGCGCGACGCGATCGTGGCGACGGCCGCAGCGATCGAGCTGCTGCACGCGGCGCTGCTCGTGCACGACGACGTGATCGACGCCGACGACGAGCGTCGGGGCGAGCCATCCGTCGCCCGAGCCGCAGCCCAGACCGGCGCCTCCGCGGGGCTCTCGGCCACGGCGGCCGCACGGCTGGGCCTCACCACCGCGATCGTCGCCGGCGACGCCCTGCTCGTGCGCGCGCTCGCCGCCATCGCGCGGCTCGACCTGCCCACGCGCGACCGCACCCGCCTCGTCGACATCGTCGAGCGCGCCATGGTGCGCGCGGCCGAGGGCGAGCACGACGACGTGCTGCTCGCCGGGGCGGTGCCCGACGAGAGCGCGATCCAGCGGATCCTCGAGGGCAAGACCGCCGACTACTCCTTCCGCGCGCCGCTCGAGCTGGGCGCCGTGCTCGGCGGTCGCGACGAGGGCGCGGTCGCGGCGCTCGGCGCCATCGGCCTGCGCATCGGCGTGATCTACCAGCTGCGCGACGACGTGCTGGGCGTCTTCGGCGACGAGGCGACCACCGGCAAGAGCGCGCTGAGCGACATCCGCGCCGGAGCGCCCACGCTGCTGTCGGCGCTCGCGAGCCGCCACCCGATCTGGGCGACCGCCACGCGCGACTACGGCGACCCGCGCGCCGACGCCGGCGGGGCCGCCCGCGTGCGCGCCGCGATGCGCGCGAGCGGTGCGCTCGACGCGGTCGAGCAGCGCATCGCCGCCGAGGCCGCCGAGGCACGCGCGATGATCGCCGAGGCGCCCGTCGAGGAGCGCCTGCGCACCGAGCTGCTGGCGATGCTCGAGCGCTGCGCGGAGCGCAGCCGATGACCGGCCTCGACCTCTACACGGCGACCGCCCGACGGGCGAGCGCGACCGTGATCGAGGCCTACTCCAGCTCGTTCGGGCTCGCGAGCAGGCTGCTGCCGCCCGGCATGCGCGGCGACATCCAGACCGTCTACGCGCTGGTGCGCGTGGCCGACGAGATCGTCGACGGCTGCGGTGCCGAGTCGGGCCTCGACCAGGCCGCCTGCCGCGAGGTGCTCGACGCCCTCGAGCGCGAGGTCGAGCGGGCGCTCACGACCGGCTTCAGCGCCGACCTCGTCGTGCACGCCTTCGCCGAGACCGCCCGCCGCGTCGGCATCGACACCGGCCAGACGGCACCCTTCTTCGCCGCGATGCGGCGCGACCTCGACCCGGTCGCCTTCGTCGACGAGCGCGAGCTGCGCAGCTACATCTACGGCTCCGCCGAGGTCATCGGCATCATGTGCGTGCGCTGCTTCCTGGGCGGCGAGCAGCTGCCCGACGCGCAGGCGCGCACCGTGGCGCGCGGTGCCCGAGCGCTCGGCCGCGCCTTCCAGGTGGTCAACTTCCTGCGCGACATCGGCGCCGACGCCGACGTGCTCGGCCGCGCCTACCTGCCCGGCCTCGACCCGGCGCACCCGACCGAGGAGGCCGTCTGCCGCGTGCTCGACCGGCTCGAGGGCGAGCTGCGCATCGCGCGCGGCACGATCGGCCTGCTGCCGCGCAGCGCCCGCCCGGCCGTCAGCGCCGCGCACGACATCTTCGCGGCCCTCGCCCGACGCATCCGCGCCACCCCGGCAGAGGAGCTGCCGCTGCGCCGCATCAGCGTGCCGCGGCTCGAGAAGGCCGCGATCGTCGCCAGAGCCGCGGTCGGCGCGAGCATCGCCCGCACGAGCGCGCCGCGCATGGTGCGCGCCGAGCGCGCCGAGCGGGCCGAGGTCGCCCGATGAGCCGCATCGTGGTCATCGGCGGCGGCATCGCCGGCATCGCCTCGGCCGGCCTGCTCGCGCGCGACGGCCACGAGGTGACGCTGCTCGAGCGGGGCTCCGCCCTCGGCGGCCGCGCGGGCACCTGGCGCTCGCAGGGCTTCACGTTCGACACCGGGCCCTCCTGGATGCTCATGCGCGAGCCCTACGAGCACGCGTTCCGCCTGCTCGGCTCGAGCCTCGAGGCAGAGGTCGACGTGGTGCGCCTCGACCCCGCCTACCGGGTGCTCTTCGAGGGGCACGACGAGCCGTTCGAGGTCTCGGGCGACGTCGAGGTGACGCTGTCGCGCTTCGAGGCGATCGAGCCCGGTGCGGGCGAGCGGCTGCGGGCCCACCTCGCGTCGGCGACCGAGACGGCCGAGCTCGCCACCGGCGGGCTGCTGTCGAACCGCTTCGACTCGCTCGGCGCGTTCACCGGCCTCGGCCTCGGCGGCCGCGTCGGCACGCTGCTGCGCCTGCTGGCCGAGACGCTCGAGTCTCGGGTCGCCGGGGTCGTGCGCGACCCGCGGCTGCGGCAGGTGCTCGGCTACCCGGCCGTCTTCCTCGGCACCGAGCCGAAGTCGGCGCCCTCGATGTACCACCTGATGAGCCACTTCGACCTGGTCGAGGGCGTCTGGTACCCGCAGGGCGGCTTCGGGGTGATCGTGGATGCGCTGGCCCGCCTGGCCACGGAGGCCGGCGCCGCGCTCCGCACCGGCGCCGACGTGCGCAGCATCGTCGTCGAGCAGGGCGAGGCCCGCGGCGTGGTGCTCGCCGACGGCAGCCGCATCGACGCCGACATCGTCGTCTCCGCCGTCGACGGCCACGCGACCGACACCAAGCTGCTCGCGCAGGAGCCCGGCGTCGCCGAGCGCGGCCGGCGCCGCTGGGCGAAGCGCGTCGCGGGGCCGTCGGCGGTGCTCGTGATGCTCGGCGTCGAGGGCGAGCTGCCGCAGCTCGCGCATCACTCGCTGCTGTTCGCCCGCGACTGGGAGCAGGGCTTCGACCGCATCTTCGGCGCGCCTGCGGTGCGGGCGATCGACGGCGTCACCGATCCCGCCTCGCTCTACGTGAGCAGGACATCCGCCACCGACCCCTCGGTCGCGCCCGCCGGCCACGAGGCGCTCTTCGTGCTGGTGCCGGTGCCCGCCGACACGCGGCTCGGGCATGGCGGCATCGACGGCGCGGGCGACGCCGACGTCGAGCTGATCGCCGATCGCGCGATCGCGCAGATCGCCGACTGGGCCGGCATCGACGATCTCGCAGGGCGGGTGGTCACGCGCCGCACGATCGGGCCGGCCGACTTCGCCGCCGACCACGACTCCTGGCGCGGCACCGCCCTCGGGCCCGCGCACACCCTGCGGCAGAGCGCGATGCTGCGCGGCTCGACGAAGCACGGCTCGGTGCGCGGCCTGCTGCTCGCCGGCGCCACGACCGTGCCGGGCATCGGCGTGCCCATGTGCCTGATCTCTGCCGAGCTGGTCGTCAAGCACGTGCGCGGCGAGCGGTCGACAGGTCCGCTGCAGCCGCTCGAGCGAGAGGCGGCGCGATGACGCTCGTCTACCTCGGCGTGCTGCTGCTCTCGGCGATCGGCACGGGCCTGCTCGACCTGCGCTGGCGGCTCGCGCTGTTCCGCGACGCCCCGCGCACCGCCATCGCCGTGCTGGGCACCGCCGCGGTGCTGCTGCTCATCGACCTCGCCGGCATCGCGACCGGCAACTTCAAGCTCGGCGCATCGCCGTGGATGACCGGCTTCGAGCTGCTGCCGCACCTGCCGATCGAGGAGCTCGTCTTCATCACCTTCCTCGCCTACGTGTCGCTGGTCGCCTACGCCGGCGCCGAGCGGCTGCTCGCGTGGCGGCGAGCGCGCACGGCGGAGCGCAGCGCATGAGCTACGCGCTGGTGCTCCTGCCCGTGCTGCTGGCGGCGGTCGTCACGGCGGGGGTCGCCTTCCGCAGCGACCGTCGCGGCTGGGCGGCGCTCGGGCTCGCCTCGCTTCTGGTGCTCGTGCTCACCGTGGTCTTCGACTCGATCATGATCGCGGTCGACCTGTTCCGCTACGACGAGTCGCTGCTGCTGGGGCTGCGGGTCGGCGTCGCTCCCGTCGAGGACCTCGGGTACGCGCTGGTCGCGCCGCTGCTGGTGGCGAGCCTGTGGCGGCTGCTCGGCCCCTGGCGCTCGTCCGGCACCGCCGACGAGCCTCGCCGGGAGCGTGCCGATGCCTGAGGTCGCCGCCGACACCGGCCTCGCCCGCCGGCTGCTGCTGGCGTCGCGCCCCGTGAGCTGGATCAACACCGCGTTCCCCTTCGCGGCCGCCATGCTGCTGACGACCGGCCAGGTCGACGCGCGGCTCATCATCGGCACGCTGTTCTTCCTCGTGCCGTACAACCTCGCGATGTACGGCATCAACGACGTCTTCGACTACGCATCCGACGCGCAGAATCCCCGCAAGGGCGGCATGGAGGGCGCGCTGCTGCCGCCCTCCAGCCACCGCGCGACGCTCGCCTGGTCGATCGGCCTCGCCGTGCCGTTCGTCGTGGCCCTGGTGCTCATCGGCGGGCCGGCGTCGTGGATCGTGCTCGGCGTGAGCCTGTTCGCGGTCGCCGCCTACTCGGTGGCGGGGCTGCGCTTCAAGGAGGTGCCGGTGCTCGACTCGATCACCTCGAGCACCCACTTCGTGAGCCCCGCGGTCTACGGCCTCGTGCTGGCCGGCGCCGACTGGAGCCCGCAGCTCGTCGCGCTCCTCGTCGCGTTCTTCTGCTGGGGCATGGCGAGCCATGCGTTCGGCGCGGTGCAGGATGTCATCCCCGACCGTCAGGGCGGCATCCACTCGATCGCGACCGTGCTGGGTGCTCGCGCGACGGTGCGCCTGTCGATCGCGCTGTGGGCGGCGGCCGGCCTGCTCATGCTGCTGACGCCCTGGCCCGCGTGGCTCGGCGCGGTCGTGGCGGTGCCCTACATCGTGCTGGCCGCCCCGTTCTGGAGCATCGACGACGTGGGCAGCGCCGAGGCGAACCGCGGCTGGCGGCGGTTCCTGTGGGTGAACTACGCCTGCGGCTTCGTGGTGACGATGCTCTGCATCGCGTGGGCGATGGGGGTGCGGTGAGCGGCAGGCGCGTGCTGGTGACGGGTGCGACGGGCTACATCGGCGGGCGCCTCGCACCGCGGCTGGTCGAGGCCGGGCACGAGGTGCGGGCGCTCGCGCGCGATCCCGGGCGGCTGCGCGATGCGTCATGGGCGGATGCGGTCGAGGTCGTCGCGGGGGATCTCGAGGTGGCCGCCGACGTGCGTCGCGCGGTAGAGGGCATCGACGTCGTCTTCCACCTGGTGCACGCGATGGCGGCCGGCGGCGACTTCGCGAAGGCGGAGCTCGCGCAGGCGCGGAACGTCGCGGCGGCCGCGAAGCAGGCCGGGGTGCGCCGCATCGTCTACCTGTCGGGTCTGCATCCGGAGGGGGAGCACCTCTCGAAGCACCTCGCCTCGCGGGTCGCGGTGGGCGAGGCGCTGCTGGCGTCGGGCGTGCCGACGATCGTGCTGGAGGCGGGCATCGTGATCGGCTCGGGCTCGGCGTCGTTCGAGATGATCCGGCACCTGACCGAGGTGCTGCCCTACATGCCGGCGCCCCGGTGGGTGCGCAACTTCGTGCAGCCGATCGCCGTGCGCGACGTGCTGCACTACCTGGTCGAGGCGGCCAGCCTGCCCGACGACGTGCACGGCGCCTTCGACGTCGGCGGCCCCGACGTGCTGCGCTACGGTCAGACGATGAACGGGTACGCGGTCGAAGCGGGCCTGCCGCAGCGTCCGATCGCACCGCTGCCGGTGCTGACGCCCTGGCTCGCCTCGCAGTGGGTCAACCTCGTGACGCCCGTGCCTCGCGCGATCGCGATCCCGCTGATCGGCTCGCTGCTGCACGACTGCGTGGTCGAGGAGCGTCGCATCGACGCCGTGATCCCGCCGCCCGAGGGCGGCCTGACCGGCTACCGCGACGCCGTGCGGCTCGCGCTGGTGCGCGAGCGGGCCGGCGACATCGAGTCGAGCTGGCGCTCTGCGTCGGCGGCCGGCGCCCCCGCCGACCCGCTGCCCAGCGACCCGGACTGGTCGGGCTCGACGGTGTTCGAGGATGCGAGGGAGCGCACCACCACCGCCTCGACCGACGCGGTCTGGCGGGTGATCGAGGCGATCGGCGGCGAGCGCGGCTGGTACTCGGTGCCGCTGCTGTGGAGCATCCGAGGCCTCGCCGACCGGCTGGTGGGCGGGGTCGGGCTGCGTCGCGGCCGCCGCGACCCGGTCTCGCTGCGCGAGGGCGACACCGTCGACTGGTGGCGGGTCGAGCGCATCGATCGGGGGCGGATGCTGCGCCTGCGTGCCGAGATGAAGGTGCCGGGCCGTGCGTGGATCGAGTTCTCGGTCGAGCCGGTCGCAGGCGTCGCCGCCGCGGACGGCACCGCCGGCTCTGGCGCCGCCCGCTCGCACTACCGGCAGCGCGCGGTGTTCCTGCCCAGCGGCCTCGCGGGCCGGCTCTACTGGTGGTCGCTGGTGCCCGCGCACCATGTGATCTTCGAGCTGATGGCGGGGCGCATCGTCGCGGCGGCCGAGGCCGAGGGCGCCCAGGACGAGGGCCCCGAGGTCGAGGGCCCCGACGTCGAGGGCCCGCGGTGAGGCTCTGGTCGCTGCATCCTGGCCTGCTCGACCGGCAGGGCTTGACGGCGTGCTGGCGCGAGGCGCTGCTGGCGCAGGCGGTGATCGCCGGTCGCACGCGCGGCTACACGCGCCACCCGCAGCTCGAGCGCTTCCTCGCGCAGCCCGACCCGCTCGCGAGCGTCGGCGCCTACCTGTCGGCGGTCGCCGATGCGGCCGAGGCGCGCGGCTACAGGTTCGACCGGTCCCGCATCGATCGGCCGGGCCCGGCGCCGGTCATCATCGTCTCCGACGGGCAGCTGCAGCACGAGTGGCGGCATCTGCGCGCGAAGCTGGCGCAGCGCAGCCCCGAGCGGCTCGGCCTGGCGCGCCGGCCCGTGCCGCACCCGCTGTTCTTGGTCGAACCGGGGCCGGTCGCGCCGTGGGAGCGCCCCTAGCTGCACCCGGTCATGACCTTGGTGGCAGCCGAGTGGTGCCGTCAGCAGCCGACGGTGAGGTGGCGATCTGACGAACGCAGCTCGAGCTCGTCGATGACGGCGACCGCGAGATCCTCGGTGGTGATCCGCGATCGGCCGTCCGCGCCGATCAGCGCCGTGTCCGTGCCCCGGCGGTAGCTGCCCGTGCGAGCGCCGGGCTCGAGGATCGCCGACGGGCTGAGGTAGACCCAGTCAGCCGAGCCGTGCTGCCGGCATACGCGCAGCTGCTCGCTGCTGGCGAGCGCGAGGGCTCGCCAGGCCACGGGCACCCACGGGCACGAAGTCGGGGTTGTCGACCAGCCGCACGTGCGGCGCGCCGGGGGTGCGCAACGGGCCGGCGCCGCCCACGATGAGCAGGCGTGTGCCGGTGGCCGCTGCTGCGTCGAGGAGGGTCGCGGTCGCCTCGGCCACCGAGGAGTCCTCGCCCGGTCTGGCGCGGATCGCGACGACGGCCGCATCCGCGTCCGCCAGCAGCGGGCGCATCGCGGCGTCGTCGGCGGCGACCGAGTGCGCCGTTACGCCCGGCCGCGCGGGGTGCGCCGGCGGCTGCCGCGCGACGGCGGTCACGCTGTGGCCGCGCCGCAGCGCCTCGTCGGGAGCGGCTGAGCCGACCATGCCGCTCGCGCCGATGACGGTGATCCTCACGTGGTCTCCTTGCGTGGTGGGCTGAGCTGCCCGGCGAGCAGCGCGGTGAGCGCCAGCCCGAATCCGGTGAGCTGCAGCGCGTTCAGGTTCTCGCCCAGCACGACCGCGCCGAGCGCCGCCGCGACGAGCGGCGACAGCAGTCCGAGCAGAGCGGTCGCGGTCACGGGCAGACGGCCGATGCCGCGGAACCACAGCGTGTAGCCGAGCAGGCCACCGACGAGCCCGAGCCAGCCGTAGCCGAGAGCAGCCGCCGGGTTGACGCTCGGCATGTCCTCGAGCAGCACGGTCAGTGGCAGCAGGAAGAGGCCGCCGGCGGTGAGCTGCCAGCCGGCGAAGGCGAGCGGCCCGGTGCCGGCCGGTCGCCCCCAGCGCTTCGTCAGGGTGACGCCGAGGGCCATCGCCGTAGCACCCGCCAGGCCGGCGACGATGCCGAGCGGGTCGAGCACGGCTCCCGGGCCGAGCACGACCAGCCCGACGCCGACCAGGCCGACGATGCCCCAGCCCAGGCGCCACGTCGACAGCGACTCGCCCAGCACCACGACGGCGAGCAGGGCGACGATCAGCGGCTGCCCGGCCCCGAGCGTCGCGGCGACGCCACCCGGCAGTCGCTCTGCAGCGACGAACAGCAGCGGGAAGAAGACGCCGATGTTCAGGATGCCCAGCACTGCCGACTTCCACCACCAGCTGCCGCTCGGCATGGTCCGACTGATCGCGAGAGCGAGCAGACCGGCCGGGAGCGCCCTGACGAGCGCGGCGAAGAGCGGATGCCCCGCGGGCAGCAGCTCGGTCGTCACGAGGTAGGTGGTGCCCCAGACCGCGGGCGCCAAGGCCGTCGCCGCGATCAGGCCGGCTCTGTTGGTCGTCGGCGCGCTCAGCGGGGCCACGGTGGTGCTCATCGCCGCCGCCGGGGGTGCGCTTGCGCTGATGTCGTCATGGCTTCAGTGTCGGCCCCCGCCAGCGATGAGTCCAACACATGGTTGTCATCCCATCAATCGTGATGGATCATGAATTCATGGAGCTCCAGCAGATGCGCTACGTCGTCGCCGTGGCCGAGACGCGCAGCTTCACGCGCGCGGCAGAGCGATGCCTCGTCGTCCAGTCAGCGCTCAGCCATCAGATCGCCAAGCTCGAGCGCGAGCTCGGCGTGCAGCTCTTCGCGCGATCCAGCCGCCGTGTCGAGGTCACGCAGGCGGGCGAGGCGTTTGTGGCGGCCGCCAGGCAGAGCCTCGATGCGGCGGAGCGCGCCGTCGCGGGTGCGGCAGCCGCGATGGGCGAAGTGCGGGGCCGGCTGGCCGTCGGGGTGATCCCGACCGTCGCGGCGGTCGACGTGCCGGAGCTCCTGCAGCGATTCCGCGCTCGGCACCCGAAGGTGCGCATCTCGCTCGAGGTGGCAGCGAGCGACGAGCTGGCTGCGCGGGTCATGCGCGGTGCACTGGATGCCGCCTTCGTGGGGCTCGAGCAATCGGTGCCGCCACCGGCCCGCGTGGCGGCGCGGGAGCTGGCCCGTGACCGGCTGCGCGCGGTGCTGCCGGTCGAGCACCCGCTCGCAAGCCGCAAGCGGGTGCGGCTCGCCGATCTCGCGGACGAGACCTTCGTCGACTTCGCGGCCGGCACACCGGGTCGTGCGCAGTCCGATCGCGCGTTCGCAGCAGCCGGTGTGGTGCGCTCGGTCGACTTCGAGGTCTCCGCTGCCGATCTGATGGAGCAGATGGTCCGACGCGGGCTGGGCATCGCGCTGTTGCCGTCGACCTACGAGCTGCGCCTGCCGGAACTGGTGTCCGTCGCGGTGACCGACGGGCCGCACCGGGTGGAGCACCTGCTCTGGAGTGGCTTCCACCCGTCGCCCGCAGCACAGGCGTTCATCGACCTGGTGGGCTGAACGCACCGGCCGACGCATCGCCGCCGGTGCTGGTCGCGATCATGCCGGCCGAGCGAGACCGGCGGGACTGGCCTCAGCGGTGCTCGAACCGCCAGGGCAGCGAGCCGACGTGCAGGCGGTGCCGCGGCCCCTCGTCGGTGTCGGCGGCGCCGTCGTAGGCCTCGTCGCCCGCCCACAGCGCCAGGCCGCGCTCAGGGTCCTGCTTCGTCGCGTAGTCGGCGGGCCCGCGTGCGGCGATCGCTCGCCGCGCCGCCTCGACGGTCGGGAAAGCGAGCAGCGTGTCGAGGGTCACCCACGTGGGCGGGAACAGCCGCAGCCTGCCTGCCCCATGCCGCTTCAGCGCATCCGCCGGTCGGATCCACTCGTGCGCGATCGCCTCGGCCGCCTGCAGCACGATCTCGCCCTCGGGTGCCTCGGCGAGGAAGAACCAGGTGTTGAAGCGCGCGGCGAGGTTGGCGGGCGGCGACCAGTGCGACAGCGGCAGCAGGTCGTCGGGGGCGACGATCAGCCCGCATTCCTCGGCCGTCTCGCGCACGCCGGCGTTGCGCGCGGTGGCGAGCTCGTCGTGCGCCTCGTCGAGCGGCTCGACCTTGCCGCCCGGGAAGACCCAGCCGCCGGCGAACGTGCCGCGGTCGGGGCGCTGCAGCAGCAGCACCTCGATGGCGCCCTTGCCGTCGCGCACCAGCACGACCGTCGCTGCGGTGGGGGTGTCGCTCACGCCTTCACGCTACCGCTGAGGTGGCCTCATCTGCCGCTGATCCGCGCGCCAGGCTGGCGATCTCATGGTCGGCGTCGGACGGCTGGGGATCGGCCGCGTGGATGTCGGCCTTCTGCGCCGGCACGGCGAGCACCTCAAGCGGCGGCGTGCGCTCGAGCGCCGGCTCGAGCCCCTGCAGGCTCGAGAAGCGGCGGGCCTGCGTGACGACGTTGCGGTCGAGCGATGCGTTGAACTGGTTGTAGGCCTCGACCGTCTTGTTGAGACGGCTGCCGAGGGTCGTCAGGTGCCCGCCCATGGTGCCGAGCCGCTTGTGCAGCTCGCGGCCCACCTCGAGCACCTGCTGCGCCTCGCCGGCGAGCTGCTCCTGCCGCCAGGT
Organism: Agrococcus beijingensis; assembly: GCF_030758955.1. NCBI lineage: Bacteria > Bacillati > Actinomycetota > Actinomycetes > Micrococcales > Microbacteriaceae > Agrococcus > Agrococcus beijingensis. The sequence goes on from NZ_CP132360.1 coordinate 2,009,598, forward strand.
GTAGCCCACCGTGCGCAGCAGCGCGACGAGCGTGGCGGGGGTCGCCAGCACGACGTTCTTGGCGAACGCGCGCTCGAACAGCGTCGGGTCGCGCTCGAGCGCGGCGTTCAGGAAGGGCTCGGCGGGGATGAACATGACGACGAACTCGGGGGAGCCGGGCACGGCCTCCCAGTAGGCCTTCGAGCTGAGCTGGTCGATGTGGTCGCGCAGGTGTCGCGCGTGGGCGTCGAGCCGCTTGTCGCGGGTCGCGTCGTCGCGGGCCTCCATGGCCTCGAGGTAGCCGTTGAAGGCGACCTTCGAGTCGACGATGACCTGCTTGTCGCCGGGCAGGTGCACGAGCATGTCGGGTCGCAGGGCGCCGTCGTCGGTGACGTGGTGCGCCTGCTCGGTGAAGTCGACGTGCTCGAGCATGCCGGCCGACTCGACCACCCGGCGCAGCTGCAGCTCGCCCCAGCGCCCGCGCACCTGCGGGGCGCGCAGGGCGGTGACGAGCTGCCGGGTCTCGACGGTGAGCTGCTCGGAGCTCGAGCGCATCGCCTGCAGCTGCTCGGCGAGCGCGGCGTTGGCCTCGGCGCGAGCCTTCTCTGCCGCGGTCACCTCCGTGCGCACCGAGTCGAGCGACTTCGCGAGCGGGTCCACGAGCTGCTGCACCGCTGCCTCGCGCTTGGCGAGCTCGGCGGCGCCCTCGGTCTGCGAGCGGCGCAGCCGCTCCTCGGCCTGCGCGAGGAAGAGCGCGGAGTTGCGCTCGAGCGCGGCGCTGGAGAGCTTGGCGAACTCGTCGGCGCGCCGCTCGGTGTCGGCCTGCAGCTCGGTGAGGGCGTCGCGCCCGCGCTGGCGCTCCTCGGCGACCCGGCGCTCGGCCTCCGCCCGCACCTCCTCGAGCTGCGCGGCGTGGCGGCGATCGGCGATGTCGCGCTCGCGCTCGCGCTCGGCCTCGAGCACCTCGAGCCGGCCGCGCGAGCTCTGCAGCTCGCCGGCGGCCGTCGCGCGCCCCGCCGCCTCGCGCGCACGCCCGACGCGCACCCCGAGCAGGGCGCCCAGGGCGCCGGCGAGCAGCGCGGCGACCACGGCGGTGACCAGTGCGGCGATGAGCATGAGCGGATCCATGCCTCCATGGGAGCAGAGGCCGCTGACATCGCGGCGGCGGCGCGCTGGCCGCACCGGTCGTGAGCACCGCGCCCCCAGCCCGGCGGCGTACGGTGTGGGCATGGTGGAGATCGAGCGCATCCTCGCGCCCAACCCCGGACCCATGACCCTCGACGGCACGAACACGTACGTCATCGGCGGCGAGATCGTGGTCGACCCGGGGCCGGCCGATGTCGAGCACGTCGAGCGGCTGGTGGCGCTGCAGCCGCGGCTGATCCTGGTCACGCACAAGCACACCGACCACACCGAGTCGGCGCGCGAGCTGGCCCGCTCGACCGGGGCGGTGCTGCGCGGGCTCGATCCCGACGAGTGCCACGGCGGCGAGCCCCTCGTCGACGGCGAGTGGATCCCGGTCGGCGACGTCGAGCTGCAGATCCTGGCGACGCCGGGCCACACGCACGACTCGATCTCGATCGTCGTGCCGGGCCGGGCGGTGCTCACCGGCGACACGATCCTCGGCCGCGGCACGACGGTGATCATGCACCCCGACGGCGCCATCGCCCCCTACCTCGCCAGCCTGGACCGGCTCGAGGCGCTCGGCGACCTCGAGGTGCTGCCCGGCCACGGCGACCCGCTGCCGTCGGTGGCCGAGGCCGCGCGCAGCTACCGCGCGCACCGCCTCGACCGGCTCGAGCAGGTGCGGGCGGCGCTGACGCAGTTGGGCGTGAGCGCCGCAGACGCCGAGGTCGCCGACGTCGCCGACATCGTCTACGTCGACCTCGACGACCGCGTGCGCACGGCCGCCGAGGCGTCGACGTCGGCGCAGCTCAGCTACCTGGCCACGGCCGACCGCGACGCTCCGGCCTGACCGGCTCGGGTGACCTGACCTGCTCGCGCGGCCTGACCGGCTCGCGGGGCCCGGCCACGCGCCTGCGGGCCGTGCCCGCCCGCGCGGGCCAGTGCATCCGCCCGCCGTGCGCAGCCGCAATGGCAAGAGGTACGCCCCCGCCCGACAGGCGGCGGCGTGCGCGTGCCTGTCGGCCGGAGGCGTACCTCTCGACGGGCTGGGTGGGTGCGGTGCGGCTCAGCCGCTCTTGCGGCGGTGCACGCGCTTCTGCACGGCGGGGCCCGAGTGGGCGCCCTGCACGCCGCTGCTGGCGTTCATGCCCTGGCCGTGGTGGCCGAGCTTCTTCTTGTCGAGCGCCTCGCGGAACTTGCGCCGCTGCGCCTCCTCAGCCGTCTCGGTGCCCTCGGGGGTGTCCTGCGGCGTCTCCGCCTCGGCGGGATCGTGTTCACTCATGTGCCAACCTTGCCGCCTGCGGCCACCGATGTCGAGTCGGCGAGCGGCAGCGGGTGCGCCGCGGCATCCTCGCGGTCTGCGGTGGCCGCGTCGATCGCCCTGATGAACGCGCTCAGCCACACGAAGATCAGGCCGCAGGCGGCGAACTCGAAGCCGGTGAAGTTGTAGTAGCCGACCGGCACCCACAGCGCCAGGGCGGCGACGGTGCCGATGACCATCGCGATCGACACCACGTGGATGGCCTTCGGCAGCCGGGGCGCGAAGCGCGGCAGCCCGACGCACAGCACGCAGAAGAGCACCACCATGCTCGACGCGAAGCCGATGTGCAGCCACTCGGCGATGTCGACGCGCACGAGGCCCGTCAGCACCATGCAGAGCCCGATCGCGGCCAGCAGGCGGCCCACCCAGCGGGCGCTGCGCGCCGCCGAGCCGACGGTCGCGGCCTCGAGGTCGCCGCGCACGTAGGCGCCCATCGTCGACACGAGCAGGCCCGACAGCACCAGCGTGATGTTGAACGCGAAGCCGGAGATGCCGCCGCCCGCGCCCAGCTGCGAGAAGTGCAGCTGCCACCACTGCTCGTCGGAGGCCGTGAGCATCGAGAACACCACCCCGACCACCAGGAACGCGGGCACCAGCGTGCCGAGGGTGCGGGTGCTGATGTCGTGCCCGAGCGGATGCGCGACGTAGGCCGCCGTCGCTCCTGCGAGCGCGCAGGCGAGCGCGCCCGCGAAGGCATCGAGCTCGAGGCCGACGAAGCCGGCCTGCATGATCTCGCCCGCCGACAGCGCAGCCAGGTAGCCGAGGCCGAAGCAGACCAGCGCGATCGCGGCAGCGCCGACGATGCTCACCGTGCGCTCGAGGCGCTCGCCGAGCCTCGACAGCGGCAGGTCGCTGGTCAGGCGGGCGGCGACGAACGAGGCGGCTGCGGCAGCACCGGTCGTGAAGGCGGCGATGCGGGCGACCGAGCCGTCGCCGCCGATGGGGCGCAGGCCGTCGCCCATGAGCGCCAGCCCGAGCACGAAGGCGAGCACGCCGGCGATCGCGGCGGTGACGACCGCCTGCAGCTCCTGCCGCGCGCGGTCGCCCGGGCGGGCGCGGGCGTGCGCCGTCGGCTCGCTGCTCACGCGCCCATGCTCGCACGCGGCCGCAGGCTCGGCAGAGCAGAGGGGCGGGATGCCTCCGGCGCGAAGGCGCTCAGGGTGCGCACGAGCGTGGTCATCCAGACGAACATGATGCCCACCGCGACCGCCTCGAGGCCGGCGGCGCTGTAGACGGCGAACGGCCACCGCAGCAGCACCGCGACCACCAGCGCGACGCCCGCGCCGATGGTGGTGAGCAGCATGGTCATCGGCGGCCCGGGCATGACCACCGTCACCACCACGGCGGTGAGCGCGAAGAGCCCGAGCGTGCCGAACGCCGCGATGTTGTGCAACACGGGTGTGAGCTGCAGCGGGAAGAGGCCGACGCCGGCGAGCGCCCCGCCGGTGAGCGCGAAGAGCAGCACGACAGCGCCGATGCGGGGGAGCGCGGCGTCGCCGAGCCACCGGTGCAGGTCGCGGCCGACGTAGGCGCCCACCACCGCCACCAGCAGTCCCGCGACCACCACGGTGCCGTTGAACGCCCATGCGCCGTCGCCGCTGCCGAGATCCGAGAAGTGGCGCTGCCACCAGGTGGGGTCGGCCGCGGTGATCATCGCGAAGACGGTGCCGATCGTCAGGTAGGCGAACAGCAGGTTGGCGAGGTCACGGGTGGTCAGGTCGACGCCGGCGCGGAACGCCAGCCAGCCGCCCGTCGCGCTCGCGACGCCGGTCAGCAGCGCGCCGCCGATCGCCGGAGCCTCGAGCCCCTGCAGGCCGATCGCCAGGATCTCGCCGCCGGTGAGCACCCCGACATACGCGACCGCGCCGAACGCGAGCGTGATCGCCGCGGTGGCAGCGTGCTCGACGGCCGTCTGCCACGGCGGCATCGGCGCGGTGTCGGCGCGCCGATGCAGCAGCGTGCTCAGCACGAAGGCCGCCGCGGTGATGATCGCCGCGATGCCGGCGGCCGGCGGGGCGACGCCGTCGTCTCCGGCGATGGGTCGCGGCTGGCCCGCGAGCGCGATCAGGCCGAAGGCGAGCCCCGCTCCGAAGGAGGCCCACGCGGCGGCGATCGCACGCGACTCCCGACGTGCCTCGGTCTGCGCGGATGCCTTCACGCATCCGATGCAACCATGCCGCGCTGACCGGTTCGCGCTGACCGGTTCACGCGGGATCGCCGAGCCGCTCGCCGGTGCCCTGCTCAGCAGCCGCTCAGCACTTGCTTCAGTGCGGCCGGTCGAGGCGTCGTGCGAGAAATCAGACAGGTAGTTTCGGCCGGTGACGAACGCAGACATCGCCGAGCTGGGCGAGCAGGATCGAGTCGTGCGGCTGCGCGCACTGCTCGCCGAGCTCGAGAACGCCTCCCCATTGCCGCGCACGGATCCTCGCTCGGTGCAGCAGCTGGCGCTGTGCGCCGAGGTCGAGGCGATCCTGCAGCTGCGGGCGAGGGAGCGCGCGACGCAACGCTTCTCCTGACGTCACGCCGCCGCGCAGGCGCACCGATTGACAATCGATAGATTTTGAGCGAGGATCGATGCATGCTTCGTTCTCGTTGGATCGTCCTCCTGCTTCGCGCCATGCTCGTCATCGCCGCCCTCTGGCTCCTCGTCATCATGGGGCTGTCGCTGCCGGGTGAGCTCGCCGACGAGGCGGTGCCGTTCCGCATCGCCGCGCAGGCCGTGCTGACGGTGGTGCTGCTCAGCGTGCTGGCGGTGGTGGCCTGCATCTGGCGGCTGCTGACGCTCATCCATCGCGACCGCTTCTTCGGCGACGCATCGCGCCGCTGGGTCGACGGCATCGTGTGGGCGCTCGCGATCGGCTGGAGCGTCTTCGCCGCGGGCGCGCTGGTGCTCGTGACGGTCATCTTCTTCACGCCCGAGATGCGCGACCCGGGCATCCCGATGCTGCTGTTCGGCGTCGTCGTGCTGTCGTCGCTGCCGCTGCTGCTGATGGTCGTGATGCGCGGCCTGCTCCGGCAGGCGACCGCCTTCCGCGCTGAGCTCGACGAGGTCATCTGATGGCCATCGTGGTGCGGATCGACGTCGAGCTGGCGAAGCGCAAGCTGAGCGTGGGGGAGTTCGCCGAGCGCGTCGGCCTCACGCCCGCCAACGTCGCGGTGCTGAAGAACGGCCGCGCGAAGGCCGTGCGCTTCTCGACCCTCGACGCCATGTGCCGCGTGCTCGAGTGTCAGCCGGGCGACCTGCTCGAGTGGGTCGACGACGATGAGGCGGATGCGTCGGCCTGAGTCCTGCTCGCGCGAGGTTACGCTCGCGTGAACAATGGCCACCGCGCCTTGTGCGATCGGGTCGCGCCACCGCATCCTGGCGGCATGACCATGATGCGGCGTCGCGCGGCCGGGATCGCCGGCCGAGCGACGTCGTCGCTGCACGCGTCGCAGGACGAGGCGACCGATCGTCTCTATTGGCTGCTCATGACGCTCGACCCAGACCACACGGTGCCCTGGGGCGAGGTCGAGCGCCGCGCCATCGCGGGCTCCGTCGACGGCACGTCGTGGCGGCTGCTCGAGGCGCGTGCGCTCGCGAGCATCGTCTCCGACCTCCGAGGACGTCGGATCTCGCACCGCTAGCCTCGGCGCATGCGCAACCCCGTGCCCGACCTGCTCGACGAGGTGCGGCGCGCGAGTGCCGAAGGCGACGAGGGCGAGGTGCTCGACACCGTCCCTGAGCTCGCCGATGCCGATCCTGATCGGTTCGGCATCGCGCTGTGCACGATCGACGGCACCGTCTACGGCAGCGGCGACGATGCGCACCGCTTCACCATCCAGTCGATCTCGAAGCCGTTCGCGTATGCGCTGGCGCTCGCCGACCGCGGCCGCAACACCGTGCTCGAGCATGTCGGCGTCGAGCCCTCGGGCGATGCGTTCAACGAGATCTCGCTCGAGCAGAACGGGCGGCCCCGCAACCCGATGATCAACATCGGCGCGATCACCACGCACGCGCTGGTCGGCGAGGCCGGTATGAGTCGCAGGCGGCGAGACGCGCGACTGCGGCAGGGGCTGTCTGCCTTCGCCGGTCGCGACCTCGAGGTCGACGAGGCCGTGTACGAGTCGGAGCGCACGGTGGCGAGCCGCAACCTCGCACTCGCCTACCTCGTGCACGCGCAGGGGAAGCTCGACGGCGAGCCGCACGACGCGGTCGACGGCTACATCCGCCAGTGCGCGCTGCTGGTCGACGTGCGCGACCTCGCGGTGATGGCGATGACGCTCGCCGCGGGCGGCCGCAACCCGGTGACGGGCGAGCGTGTCGTGCCTCCCTGGGTGTGCACGCAGGTGCTGAGCGTGATGGCGACCTGCGGCATGTACGACGCGGCCGGCGACTGGATGAGCACCGTCGGCATACCGGCGAAGAGCGGGGTGTCGGGCGGCGTGCTGGGCTCGTTGCCGGGCCAGGTCGGCATCGGCGCCTTCTCGCCTCGGCTCGACGAGATCGGCAACAGCGTGCGGGGAGTGCGCGCCTTCGAGCGGCTGTCGGCCGAGCTCGGGCTGCACCTCATGCACGCGCCCGAGGTGGCCTCGCACGTGCTGTACGGCGTGGTCGAGCCCGACGACGACGGCGACGGGATGCGCGAGGTGCAGCTGCAGGGCACCATGCACTTCGCAGCGGCGGAGGTCGCGGTGCGCGAGCTTGCCGAACTGCCCGACGACGGGGCACCGATCGTGCTCGACCTCTCGCGCGCCGCCTCCGCGACCGACGTCGGGCGGCGTCTGCTGCTCGAGGCGGTCGAGCGGATGCGCGCCGAGGGTCGAGAGGTCGAGGTCGCCGACCCCGACGGCGTCCTTCAGCCTTGACTCGCGAGCATCGACCAGGCATCCACCCGCCTCGCCTTCAACGGCGAAGAGCCCCTCTCACGTCCCTTCCCCGTCGCCGAAGGCGTTCCGGGCCCATCGCCGCCATGTCGGAGGTTCGCGATCCGGCCCGGGTGTCTCAGAACGGCGTCGGCGGTTCGTCGCTCGCGGGCTCGCGCTCGCTCCACAAGGAGCCGGGCGGCGGAGGCGGCAATTCCACGCCCGCCAAGCGGTCGGCTTCGAACTGTGCGATGGCTTCCCGCTGGTCTCGGCGTCGCTCGGCTGCGCTCCGCTTGGGCGGCTTCGGTCTGCTGCGGGGCATGTCGGTGAAGCGTGGCCCGACCGGTGGCGGTTCATCGATGCTCACCTGGCCGATCTGGGAGGTCCAGCGCAGCACCCCGCCGGGCAGCTGCTCCACGCCCCAGCGGGTCTCGTGCTTGAGCCCGTGGTCGCTGCGACACAGATGCTCGAGATTGCTGAGGGTGGTCAGGCCGCCGCCGGCGAAGTCCTTCGTGTGGTCGACGTCGGCGCGCAGCACCGACCGGTCGCAGCCCGGTCCCCGGCAGCGGCCGTCGCGGCCCTGCAGCCACCGCCGCTGCGCCGCCGACGCCCGGTGCGTGTCGACGGTCACCGCGACGCCGGTGACGGGGTGGGTGAACAGCCGCTCCCAGGTGGCCGTGTCGCCCGCGATCCGGCGGGCGGTGTCGCGGTCGACGAGCACCTTCCCGTCCAGCGCGGCCGGGAACCGCAGCTCCAGCAGCTCCGGGTCCTGCTCGTCCGGGTCGTGCAGCAGCTCGGTCGCGGGGATCGTGATCGCCACGTGCGCCTTGATCGGCGAGACGCCGTGCAGGTCCTCCGGCACGACACCGGCGAGCATCAGCTCCAGCAGCGCGTCGGTGCGGAACTGGTCGAAGGTGCGCGGATCGTCCTTCGGCTTCCGCCGTGCGGCCTGCGTGAGCCGGTCCATGCAGGCGGTGAGCTCCAGGATCGGGCCGTGCACCACCAGATCGCCCATGCCGTCGCCGCCGGGGAACAGCGACACCTGCCGCCGCGCCCGCGCGGCATCGTGGCGGACCTGCAGCGGCACGGTGAGCACCTCGTTGACGATCCGCTTCGCCCGCGACCGCAGCCGGCTGGTGCTCGTGGCTTCCGCGACCGCCACCAACTCATCGACGACGCGCGCCCGCTCGGCGGGCGCGACCTCGGTGTCGAGCCGCAGCGGCCGGGTCTCGGCCTCGATGATCCGCAGATGCGACGTCGTGATGCGACCCTGCGTGGCGGCGTCGTGGGCGGCGGGCAGCTCGGTGACGATCGTCCACGCCTCCGTCATCCGCTGCACCATCCCGGCACCGGTGAGGCCCAGCTCGACCGCGGCCATCATGGCCAGCTCCTTCACCTTCGGGCCGGCATCGCCGGCCATGTCGATGACGCGCTGCATGTGGGCGGCCAGCAGCGCCCGGCGTTCGCCCTCCATCCGCGCCGACTGCGTCTCGATCGCCCGCAACCGCGCCACGAACTCGGTGTCCTGCCGCAGTCGCTCCTGCGGCGGCGACTCCGGTTCCCGCGGCAGCGGCGGCAGCTGCGCGCCGGCGGCGACCTCCTCGTCGGTCATCGCCAGGATCCGACGGTTCAGCTCCAGATCGAAGTCGTCCAGCGACGCCTGCAGCTCGTCGGCGGTCTGCCCGAACGGGTCGACCGCGCCAGCACGGATCGCGGCGATGTACTCCTCGCCATCAAGCCCGTTCGTGTCCATGCAGGCATTGCATCACGGGCCACTGACATGCACGGTCCTGCGGATCTCCCCGGCGCGAACTCCCGTCAGTGNAAGCCCGTTCGTGTCCATGCAGGCATTGCATCACGGGCCACTGACATGCACGGTCCTGCGGATCTCCCCGGCGCGAACTCCCGTCAGTGCTCTCGGAACGGAGCGTACGGGCGCTCGCCCTCGGCGATCTCACGGTTGCGCTCGGTGAGGCGGGCGACGAGGGCGTCGGCGTCCTGCGCGATCGACTTCGGCCAACCGTAGGCGGTGACCACGGCCTCGTCGAGGCGCTTGTGCAGCGCGGCGAGATCCTGGAACGCCCCGTCGTCCATCAGGTTGTAGAGCTTCGTGAGCCCCATGTCGTGCTCGATGCAGAGCTCGCTGCGTCGCGCGTACAGGGCGCGTGACGCTTCCCCGATCGCGTGACGTTGTGCTTGGGTGGACTCCGGCCATGGGAGAGTCTCGAACACCGCAGCGTTTGTGTAACGGAGATCTCCCTTCAGAGTTGACGACTGCGCCCAGGCCCAGGCCTCGTGAGCGGCTGAGGCGAGAACGCCGAAGGAATAGTCATCGTCAAAGCCGAAGACGATTGTTGCGTTGTTCGGGCAGGTGGCGGCATCGACCCAGGCAAGCTCGAGGCGCTTACTTGTGGCGGCGGCGGCAGCAAATCTGGAGAGACCGGCGACGACGCTTCGCATCCCTTCCACTCGGCGGCCGAAGAGCCACCACCGCGGCTCTACTGCACGGTTCGACGACGACTCGCGTTCGATCTTGGTGGTGTCGCGAAGGTGCGCGATCGCGCGCGGGTAACGCATTGCTTCTTCGAGGGACAGCGAAGCGAAGTCGATGATCCAGCGCGATGCGTCGTGGCGAGGTCGCTGCACGAGGTCCTGACCGGTGAGGAAGGGCTTCACGACATCCCGATAGTGGGCTTGGGGGTCCTCCAGCAGGCTCTGCGCCGTGACTTCGTCGATCACGAAGCCTCTACCTTGCGGCACGACGCCTGCGAAGCACCGTTGAAGATTCTGCACGAGCTTCGCGGGTCTGTAGGAAGAGGAAGCTGACGCAGCAACGAGGGACGCGGAGATACCCACGACCTCGCGCCCGTCGAGCTCGAACAGATCTCGCTCCCGCGGGCCGCGGCGCCAGTTCACGATGCTGACGTGGACTTTCGCATCACCGGGCCACTTCTGACTTGAGACTGCGGAAGTGATCACTCCGTCAGTGCTCAGGATGAAGTCCAGTGAAGCCTGCCGTGCCGCCGTCTGTGAAATGGAGTTCGTCGCGACGAGTCCAGCTCGTTGCCCTGACTGGAGGTGCTCGTGTGCCTTGCGGAACCAATAGACGCAGAGGTCCTTCACACCGACGCCGAACCGTGAGATCAACCAATCCGCGTAGCCGTCACCAAGACTCGGCCGAATCAGCTTGGCGCCGAGGAACGGCGGATTGCCGATGATCGCGTCCGTCTCCGGCCACTCGGTGCGGAGTGCGTCGGCGGCGCGGATCGCCGAGAGGTCCTGAAGGGGAAGCACCGGCTCTGCCTCGCCGTAGCGGTCGACCATCTGCCGGTGGCCCATCCACAGCACGACGCGGGCGATCTGCACGGCGACCTGCTCAATGTCGATGCCCTGCACGTTCGCGAGCGGGTAGAACGGCAGATCCTTGGGCTTGGGAAGTCCGTCCCGCGCCGCCAGATCAGCGACGCGTGCCTTCAGCTCCGCCTCGAGGCCACGCAGCTCGCGGTAGGCGACGTAGAGGAAGTTGCCGCAGCCGCACGCCGGGTCGAGCACGCGGAAGCCGCAGAGCTCGTCGAGCAGCTCGCGCGCCTCGGTGCTGGTCGAGGTCGCCTCGATGCGCTCGCGCCACGGCCGCACGATCGTGGGCGTGACGATCTTCATGATGTCGGCCTCGTGCGTGTAGTGCGCGCCGAGGCTGGCCCGCTGCTCGTCGCCGAGCACGCCCTCGAGCAGCGAACCGAAGATCGTCGGATTCACCTGGCGCCAGTCGAACTCCGATGCGCGCTTGAGGTGCACGAGCTCATCGCGCGTCAGGTAGACCGCATCCGACTTCGCGAACAGCTCACCGTTGACATAGCGCGTGCCGGCGTAGACGCCGCGGCGGTTCTGGTCGCCCTTCTGGTTCAGCAGCTTGAAGAGGTGGCCGAGGTCGCGTGACGAATCGGGCTCCTCCTCGCGGAGCAACCGCTCGACCGTCTGCTGCAGCGGGTAGCCGTCGAGCATGCCCAGGTCTTCGGCGAACAGCGTCCACACCAGCTGCATGGTGAATCGCTGGATCTCGTCCAGCGGCGCCGCGCCACGGTCGGCCATCGAGCGATAGAGGTCGGCGATGTGTCGAGCCGCGTCGGTGGTGAGCTCACGGCGATGCTCGGAGAAGACCGGCTCGATCGACTCGGACTGCAGGAACAGCAGTGCGTCGTAGTGATCGGGCAGCTCTTCAAGCGTGAAGCGCGCTCGCGGATTGTTCGGAAACCGGCCGGGTTCCCAGATCTCGAACTCGTGGAAGTTGCTGGCGATCACCCAGCGAGCGGCGGGGGTGTCGCTGTCGTGATCGCTCGACTCCTGCCAGTAGCGGCGACGCTGCTCGGCGGCCTCCTCGAGCGAGCGGCCCGGCTTCTTCATCTCGACGATCAGCACGCCAGGCTGGTGCAGATCCATGAAGCCGG